>JBCDKX010000017.1:0-27082 GCA_038746055.1 Pseudomonadota bacterium | reverse complement strand
GAGGGGATGGGCATTTGCCATGCTTATGCGCCTGATGGGCGGTGTATCTCGCTGCTGAAGATCCTGCTGACCAATCACTGCATTTTCGATTGCCACTATTGTATCAACCGAAAAAGCTCGAACACACCGCGTGCACGCTTCACGCCGCAGGAAGTTGCCGACCTCACGATCAATTTCTACAAGCGCAATTATATCGAGGGGCTGTTCCTCTCCTCCGGCATCATCAAAAGCTCCAATCACACGATGGAGCAACTGATGGAGACCGCGCGGATATTGCGCGAGGAACATGACTTTCGCGGCTATGTCCATTTAAAAACCATCCCTGAAGCCGATCCTGCATTAATCGAGCAGGCCGGGCTTTATGCCGACCGGGTCTCGATTAATGTAGAATTGCCGACACGTGCAGGACTCACCCGGCTTGCGCCTGATAAGGATGAGGATGAAATCGAGGGCGCGCTGGCGAAGACCAAGACGCGCATTTTGCAGGCCAAGGATGAAAGAAAGCGCTTTCGTCACGCGCCGCGCTTTGCGCCCGCTGGGCAATCGACGCAGATGATTGTGGGAGCGGATGACGCCAATGATGCAGCGATCGTTGGCCGAGCGAGCGGCCTCTACAATCAGTTCGGCCTGCGCCGCGTTTATTACAGTGCTTTTTCGCCGATCCCGGATGCAAGTGCGGTGCTGCCGCTGAAGCGCCCCCCCTTGATGCGCGAACATCGGCTATATCAGTCGGATTGGCTGATCCGCTTTTACGGGTTTGGCGTGAATGACGTGGCCGATGCGACCGAGAAGGATGGCAACCTTCCGCTGGATATTGATCCTAAGTTAGCCTGGGCGCTTAAGTTCCGGGGGCAGTTCCCGGTTGATGTGAACCGGGCATCCAAAGAGCAGCTTTTACGCGTGCCGGGCCTGGGGACAACCGCAGTGGGGCGGATACTGAAAGCGCGGCGCTACCGGCAGCTGCGGCTTGAGGATGTAGGCAGGCTCACCCAGTCTATCGTCAAAGTGCGGCCCTTTTTGGTGGCAGCAGATTGGCGACCTACGCGCCTTACTGACAGAGCGGACTTGCGCAGCATGCTGGCTCCTAAGCAAGAGCAGTTGGAGCTGTTTTGATGACAGCCCAAAGAGTTTCTGGGCAGAACGTCTCCTTGGGCGCACATTATGTCGTTCACCTACCGCGCCCTGATGACTTTGCCTTTTGGCGCGACCGGGCGCGGCAATTGATCCAATGCGATGTACCGCCTGACCGGGTGAGCTGGGTGGAGCCGGGCGGAACGAGCGATCTGTTCGCCTACGAAGGCTCCTCACGCGGCGAAAAGTGCTTGCCAATTCCCGAAGCGGACGCCCGGCAAGTGCGCGCCTCTAAGCGCTTTATGCGCCTTGCGCGTAATGTCGCCTGCTACTCTGACCCGGAACGTTTTGGCCTGATGTATCGCCTCTTATGGCGGCTCCAATCACGGCCTGGAGCGATGCAGGATAGCGCTGATACAGACGTACATCGCATCGAAGAGCTCGACAAAGAAGTACGCCGCGATGCGCATAAAATGCACGCCTTCGTGCGCTTTCGGGAAGTCGAGGATGAGAGCGGCGAACACTATGTTGCCTGGTTTGAACCCGACCATCATATTGTGCGCCGTGAGGCAGGGTTCTTCATGCGCCGCTTTGCCAATATGCGCTGGTCGATCCTGACCCCGCGCGGGTGCATCCACTGGGATGGTAAGATCATGCGTGAGAGCCCTCCGGCGCGGCGCGAAGATGCGCCTGCGGGTGACCCGGTGGAGACGCTTTGGAAGTCCTACTACGCTTCCATTTTCAACCCAGCGCGGCTGAAAGTCGGGGCGATGCTCTCCGAAATGCCGAAGAAATATTGGAAGAATATGCCTGAGGCGGAGCTGATCCCCGGCCTTATTGCAGGCGCTCAGGCGCGCGAGGCTGGCATGGTGGCAGCCGGCGAGCGTGAGGTTCGCGAAAAGCCTTCAAGCCTTGAGCAAATCGCCCAGGGGATCAGCGCCTGCCGCGATTGTCCGATTGCCGAATGCAAAACCCGCGCAGTGATGGGCGAGGGAGCTCCCGGAGCGCGACTGATGATTGTGGGTGAGCAGCCCGGTGATCAGGAGGATCTGGCCGGACGCCCCTTTGTGGGGCCTGCGGGGCAATTGCTTGATCAATATCTGGGCGCGGCCGGAATTGACCGGCGCGAGGCTTACGTCACCAATGCGGTCAAGCATTTCAAGTTCTATCACAAAGGCAAACGCCGTATCCACAAAACCCCGATGGCGAAAGAGATCGACACCTGCCGCTGGTGGCTGGAGGCGGAACGTAAGCTCGTGCGCCCGCGCGTAGTGTTGGCACTTGGGGCGAGTGCGGCGCGAGGGCTGCTGGGGCGTACGGTCAGCCTTGCTAAGGAACGCGGGAGGCCTGTGCCCTTGGAGGATGACAGCAAGCTATGGATCACCTCGCACCCGTCCTATCTCCTGCGCCTTGAGGGCGAAGTGCGGGCAGCTCAGGAGCAGCTATTTGTCCATGATCTCGCAGCCGTGAAGGAGCAGCTGGCAGAGGCCCAATTGGCAGAAGTAGGGGCATGAATGCCCGACGCCCCGCTTACCCCAGATAAACGCACACTGAAGCTTGATCCCGATCTGATCGAGCCACCGCCGTTGGCACCCTTCGTGGAGCTCGGATTAGTCAGTTGTTTTTCTTTCCTGCGTGGAGCTTCCGATGCGGTAGATCTTGCAATGACCGCGCATGCACTTGGCTATGACGCTCTAGGGATCGCCGATGCGAACAGCTTTGCAGGAGTGGTACGCCTCCACACCGAAGCCAAGACCCTCAAAATTCGCCCGGTGATCGGCACTCGCATTGAAACAGTCGAGGGCCTCGCTTTCCTCGCTTACCCTAAGGACCGCCTCGCCTATGGCCGCCTCTCGCAGCTCATCAGCCAGGGACGGATGCAGACGCTTTCCGGTGAATGGCAGGAGAAAGGCGTGTGTGAGATCAGTCTTCCCATGCTCGCCGAGCACTCTGAAGATGTGCAGCTGATCCTGCTGCCGCCGACTGATTTGAGTGCTGAATTCACCATTGAGACAGCAAGCAACGTCGTACCGCTTCGGTCTGAGGGCGGAGTGGTAGAAACCGTGTCACTCACCGTGCCATTCTTTGAACTCCTCCCCCATCTCACGCGTCAACTTCCAAGTTTGCACTATCTGGCCGCAAGCTATCTCTATCGCGGCGATGATGTCGGGCGCATCGACCAACTGGATCAACTCGCCCGGGCAAATGGCTTCACCCTGCTAGCCACCAATGATGTGCATTACCACGTACCCGCGCGCCGCCCATTGCAGGATGTCATGACGGCAATCGCCAACAAAACCACTGTGGCTGAAGCCGGGTATCTGCTCCACGCCAATGCCGAGCGGCACCTGAAATCCCCTGTAGAGATGCTTCGCCTGTTTGAGCGTTGGCCGCATGCTATCCGGGCGGCACGCGAAGTGGCTGATGCTTGCGACTTTTCACTTGATGAGCTGCGTTATGAATACCCGCAAGAAATATACCCCGATGGTATGGCCCCGCAGGAATATCTGGAGGTAGAGACATGGGCTGGCGCAGAACGGCGCTACCCGCAAGGCGTGCCTGACAGCGTTCACGATACGTTGGACAGAGAATTGGCGCTGATCGCTAAGCTGGAATTGGCGCGTTATTTCCTAACCATCAAGGACATCGTCGATTTCGCCCGGAGCGTTGACCCGCCGATCCTGTGTCAGGGGCGGGGCTCAGCGGCCAATTCGGCGGTGTGTTATTGCCTTGAGATCACCAGCGTTGATCCGGCCAAACACCAGCTGCTCTTCGACCGCTTCATCTCCGAAGAACGCAAAGAACCGCCCGATATCGACGTCGATTTCGAGCATGAACGGCGCGAGGAGGTGATCCAATATATTTATGGCAAATATGGGCGGGCGAGGGCTGGCCTTACTGCGACGGTGATCCATTATCGCCCGCGCATGGCGATCCGCGAAGTGGGTAAGGCGATGGGGCTGTCCGAGGATGTGACCGCGCGTCTGGCGAAGAGCGTCTGGGGCAGTTGGGGCAGTGAGATCAGCGAGCAGCACGCTGGCGAAAGCGGGCTGGACGTGACCGACCCGCATTTGAAGCGGGTGCTGATCTTGACCGAGCAGATGATTGGCATGCCGCGTCATCTCAGTCAGCATGTGGGCGGATTTATCCTCACTGAGGGGGCGCTTACCGAGACTGTGCCAATTGGCAATGGCGCTATGCCAGATCGCTCGTTTATTGAGTGGGACAAGGACGATATTGACGCGCTGGGCATCCTCAAAGTCGATGTGTTGGCGCTGGGGATGCTCACCTGCATCAAGAAATGCCTCGACCTGCTCGAAACGCATCATGACCGTTCGCTTACGCTCGCCACAGTCCCGCGCGAAGATGCTGAGACCTATGCGATGCTGCGTAAAGGGGACTCGTTGGGCGTCTTTCAGGTTGAGAGCCGCGCGCAGATGAACATGCTCCCGCGCCTTCGCCCGCGCGAGTTTTACGACCTTGTGATCCAAGTTGCGATTGTTCGGCCTGGTCCGATCCAGGGCGATATGGTGCATCCGTACCTCAAACGTCGGCGCGGGGCTGAGCAGGTTGTGATCCCCAAGCCATCCCCAGCACATGGTCCTCCGGATGAACTTTCCAGCATTCTTGAGCGCACGTTGGGCGTGCCAATCTTTCAGGAACAGGCGATGAAGATCGCTCTGGATGCGGCCAAATTTTCCAGCACCGAGGCTAATCGTTTGCGTAAGGCGATGGCGACCTTCCGTTCACGCGGTATGGTGCACGAACTTGAAGATCTGATGGTCGGTAAGATGGTTGAGCGCGGATATGATGCGGACTTTGCGCAGCGTTGTTTCAACCAGATCAAGGGTTTTGGCGAATATGGCTTTCCTGAAAGCCACGCGGCAAGTTTTGCGCATCTAGTCTACGTCTCGAGTTGGTTGAAATGCCATTTCCCGGCGGCTTTTGCAGCCGCGCTTTTGAACTCTCAGCCAATGGGTTTTTATGCGCCTGCGCAGATTGTGCGCGATGCGAGGGAGCATGGGGTAGAGGTGCTTCCTGCGGATGTGAATTGCAGTCTCTGGGACTGCACATTGGAGGAGATTGGCGGGGTACACGATGCGAAGACCGCGTGTCTCGACCGCCATATCGCGCTGCGCTTGGGACTACGGCAGATTGACGGTTTTCACGAGTACGTGGCCGCACAGTTGGTAGCAGAGCGCGTGGAGAACGGACTCTATCAGGACGTCACAGAGCTGCGTGAGCGGGCAGGGCTCTCACCCTCCCATATAGAACGGCTTGCAAACGCGGATGCCTTCACCTCTCTCAACCTTCCGCGCCGCCAAGCCTTGTGGGATGCACGCAGCCTTATCGCAGGGCCCGATTTGCCGCTCTTCCGCGCCGCTGCAGAGCGCGATGAAGGGGCTGAGACCTCGCCGACAAAGCTCCCAACTATGCCGCTCTCGGAAGAGGTGGTGAATGATTATCAGACCACGCGTCTTAGCCTTAAAGCTCATCCATTGTCGTTCCTACGGCCGCGTCTGGCTGAGCGCGGCTTTGTGCGAGCGTGCGACCTTAGGAATCGCAAATATCGCTCGATTGTGCAGGTGGCGGGCGTGGTGCTGATCCGTCAGCGTCCAGGCTCTGCCAAGGGCGTGTGCTTTATTACGCTCGAGGATGAGACCGGCGTAGTCAATCTGGTGGTATGGCCTGATTTGAAAGAGAGGCAGCGACAGATTGTAATGGGAGCCAGGCTGATGGAAGCTCGCGGCCGCGTTGAATATGACGATGAAGTGATCCATGTGATCGCGCAGAATATGGTCGATGCGAGCGATCAGCTTTATGCTTTGTCCGATGATATGCTCACTGCACCTCTGGCCCGGGCAGATCATGTAAACACGCCGCTTCATGGGCGCAAAACGCCCGCGCCAAAAGAAGCGGTGCGCCCGCGAGATATGATTGATCAATTACCCAGTCTCACAGGCCATCAGGGAGGCCATCCGCGCAACTATCGGATCATCCCGAAATCACGCGATTTTCACTAGATGGCTTCAAGCGCATATCCGGCCGAGCGAACAGTGCGGATGGGATCTTTTACGCCGTCCATCTCAATGGCCTTGCGTAAGCGACGGATATGTACATCAACCGTGCGCAGTTCGATATCGCTGCCCGTGCCCCACACGCCGTCAAGCAGTTGGCCGCGACTAAACACTCGGCCCGGGCTTTCCATAAAGAACTTTAACAGGCGGTACTCGGTCGGGCCAAGCTGTAGCGCTTGTCCCCGACGCTCAACTCTATGCGCCACAGGATCAAGTTTGATATCGCCGACCTCAATCGTCTCACCGGCAAGTGCCGGGCGAATGCGCCGCATCACGGCAGCAACACGAGCAAGAAGCTCACGCGGCGAGAAGGGCTTGGTGAGGTAATCATCTGCACCCATTTCCAACCCGCGCACCCGATCGTCTTCGGCCTCGCGCGCGGTCAGCATGATAATGGGGACGTGTGCGGTCTGTTTGTCACGGCGCAATTGCCGGCACACCTCAATCCCGCTCGTACCTTCGATCATCCAATCGAGGATTATGAGATCGGGAACTTCTTCGCGTGCAAGAATGAGCGCATCATCGCCATCCTTGGTACGGCGGACACTATAACCTTCATTCTGGAAGCGATATTCGAGCAATTCCGAGAGAGCAGGATCATCTTCAACGAGCAGCAATTTGGCCGCGAACATGGTATTCGTCTCCTAGCTCGATCCCACTTAGTCTGGTTTCTACTGTTTCACCCACGCTACAGTTTCATGACGCCTGTCGACTAATCTTATCAACAGGTACTGCCTACCGATCATCCTCAGGCGGATAGACCCCGGTGGCTGCAAAATGGACCATCTCGGCAACATTGGTTGCATGATCGCCAATCCGCTCAAGATTGCGGGCAATAAAGAGCAATTGCGCCGCACTGGAAATGGTTGCTGGATTCTCCACCATATAACTGACAAGATTACGGAAAATGCTGTTGTAAAAGGCATCTACTTTATTGTCGGTCGCAATCACTTCGCGCGCCAGGTCTGGGTCGCGCGCAGCATAGGCTGTAAGCACATCATGCACCATCTCTGCTGCCACTTCACCCATCGCGGGAAGCAGTGTGAGAGGCTCAAAGCGATCCTTCCCTTCGATGCTGCCGACGCGTTTGGCGATGTTCTTTGAATAGTCACCGATACGCTCTACAACGCCGGCAATCTTCAGTGCCGCAATCACCTCACGAAGGTCATCAGCCATCGGGGCGCGAAGGGCAATAACGCGGATCGCGAGCTTATCGACCTGCATTTCGAGCTCATCGAGCTTCTTATCCCCTTTGACGACCTTTTCAGCCCGCTTGGTATCGCCTGTGACCAGCGATGCGAGTGATTCTTCGATCGCGACTTCAGCAAGACCGCCCATCTCCCCGATGAGCCCGCGCAAGCGGGTGATGTCTTCGTCAAATGCCTTTACTGTATGGTCTGTCATTAGCCGTATCGTCCGGTGATGTAATCTTTGGTCCGCTGTTCAATGGGTTTGGTAAAGATATCCGAAGTGCGGCCATATTCAACGATCTCACCCAAGTGGAAGAACGCTGTGCGATCAGAAACGCGCGCGGCCTGCTGCATCGAGTGAGTGACGATGACGATGGCATAGCGTCCGGAAAGCTCAGCAATCAGCTCCTCAATTTTGGCGGTCGCAATTGGATCGAGCGCGGAGCAGGGCTCATCCATCAGGATGACCTCCGGATCAACCGCGATAGCCCGCGCAATGCAAAGTCGCTGTTGCTGCCCACCAGACAAAGCGGTGCCCGGATCGCTGAGGCGGTCTTTCACTTCGTCCCATAGGCCAGCCCGCTTGAGCGAGTTTTCGACAATCTCATCGAGATCGCTTTTTTGCTCAAAAATGCCGTGAATGCGCGGCCCATAGGCGATGTTATCATAAATCGACTTAGGGAACGGGTTGGGTTTTTGAAACACCATTCCTACCCGTGCGCGCAATTGCACGACATCCATGCCGGTCGAATAGATGTTCTCTCCGTCCAGCTCGATTTGGCCCTCAACGCGAGCGGTTGGGATCGTATCATTCATACGGTTGAGTGCGCGCAGGAAGGTCGATTTACCACAGCCCGACGGACCGATGAAGGCTGTCACATATTTAGCCGGAATGCCGATGGAAACGTCTTTGATAGCTTGTTTATCGCCATAATAGACAGAAACGCCTTCAGCGTTCATTTTCGGCTCGAGAGCTTCAAGATTGGGATGAGTTACTGTCACCAGGATTTCTCGAATTTGTTACGCAGGTAAATGGCAAGACCATTCATCAAAAGAAGGACGATTAGCAGCACGATAATAGCGGCACTGGTCCGCTCGACAAAACCGCGGTCAATTTCATCAGACCACAGGAAGATCTGAACCGGCAGAACGGTTGCAGCTGAGGTAAAGCCCTCGGGCGGTGTTGCGACAAAGGCGCGCAGACCGATAAGGATCAGCGGTGCAGTTTCACCAAGCGCGCGCGCCATGCCAATGATTGTTCCGGTCAGCATGCCGGGCAGGGCTAGCGGGAGGACATGATGAAACACGACCTGGACCGGTGATGCACCCACTGCCAGCGCCCCATCACGGATCGATGGTGGCACAGCTTTAATCGCATTGCGTCCGGATATGACGATCACCGGCATGGTCATCAGCGCGAGCGTGACACCCGCGATGATCGGTGTTGAGCGCAAGGTGGGGAAAGCCGTCATCAGGAAGAATAGACCCAGCAAACCAAAGATGATCGATGGGACGGCGGCCAAATTGTTGATCGAGACCTCAAGAAAGTCAGTCCAGCGATTCTTCGGTGCGTATTCCTCCAGATATAGCGCCGCCATAATCCCGATTGGAAAGGCAAGCAGAAAGGTCACCAACATCGTCAAAACAGAGCCTTTGAGCGCGCCCCAGATGCCAGCGAGTTGTGGGTCAGTCGCATCTGAGCGCTCTAGGAAGCCGATATCGAGACTCTTCCGAAGCAGGTCTCTCGCTACCAGCTCGCTAGCGAGCTCTTGCATTTCGCGCGTGCCTTCACCTGAATAGCCCGCGGATAGGTCTGCGGATGCGGGAAGCGATAGCAGCTCTTTGCGGGTCAGGATCGCGGGATTTGTATGGATGGTTGCCGCAATCTCGCGCCACGCTTCGCTGTTCAGTTGGTCAGCACCCGCTGCGCCTAAACTCTGTTGGGCTGCGCGATATACGACGGAACGCAACCCTTGCTCGTCAAGGCTTCGCATGGTTTCAGCAGCAGTTGCGCCTGAGGTAGGGGCTTGCAGGCCGCTCTGCACAAAATCCACTTCAACCGAAAGCTCGGCGCGTTGGAACCCACCAATTCCATTCAGGAGCATATTGCCAAGCAATAGGATCAGTACCAGCACTGAAAAGGAGATCGCAGCCAGACCAAGCGCTTTGAAGCGACGTTCTTGCGCATAACGCGCTTTCAAACGCTGCTCGAACCGCTCGGTTCGGTGTGCGCTCACCGGCTCTAATGCAGCCGGGGGCTCGCCAGCAGGAGTGGTGATGGCCTCACTCATAAGCTTCGCGATACCTTTTGACGACGCTGAGCGCGACGAAGTTCAGTGCCAGCGTAACCAGAAAAAGGATGAATCCAAGTGCAAAGGCGCTCAATGTTGCCGGATGATCAAAGCTGCCTTCCCCCGTAAGCATCGCGACGATCTGGACCGTCACAGTGGTCATGGAGTCGAGCGGATTTGCGGAAAGGTTGGCGGCAGTGGATGCGGCCATAACCACAATCATCGTTTCTCCGATCGCGCGACTGATGGCAAGCATTACGCCGCCAACAATGCCGGGAAGGGCAGCGGGTACAAGGACGAGTTTGATGGTTTCCGAGGTGGTTGCTCCCATCGCCAAGCTGCCATCGCGCATCGCCTGTGGTACCGCTGCAATGCTGTCATCGGCCATCGAGGAAACGAACGGAATGATCATCACACCCATCACAAGCCCTGCTGCAAGCGCGCTTTCAGAGGACGCATTTGCAATACCTACAGAAAGGGCAAGATCGCGGATCATGGGAGCGACGGTTAGAGCAGCAAAATAGCCGTAAACGACCGTGGGGACGCCAGCGAGGATTTCCAATGCAGGCTTGGCCCAGGCACGGAAACGGGGGTGAGCATATTGCGTCAGATAAATTGCGCTCATCATCCCGATTGGGATCGCCACAATCATAGCGATGACTGCGCCGATCAACAGCGTGCCCCAGAACAACGGAATAGCGCCATAGCGGGTTGGGTCGGGATTTTCCGGATTGGCCATCGGATCAGGCGACCAGAATGTACCAAACAGAAAATCCAGCGGTGAAACCATCTCAAAAAAGCGAAAAGTCTCAAAGATTAGGCTCGCCAGAATACCAAAGGTACTGAAAACAGCGACCAAGGATGCAAGGATGAGCACTGCCATAATGACTCGCTCAACTCGGGTTCTTGCGCCAAATTCTGGTTTGAGCCTGAGATAGCTCCAAGCCCCTGCAGCGCCAGCGATTATGACCGTCAGCGCAATACCAATCCAACGATACTGTGCCAGTGCATCGCTGAACGGCGCAATCATCGGCAAGGCGTCAGGGTTGGTGGTTGAAGCCAGAGCACCAGTCGCCACAGCCCGCGCTTCTCTTAAGGCATCTAGCCGGGCGCTATCGAGCGCTGGAAGGCCATCTGCGCTAGGGCCTCCCAAAACGGATTGCAGCACAAGACCAGGAGAAATCGCATCCCAGACCACAACAAAGAGAACGGTCGGTATGAAAATCCACAGACCCACATACCAACCGTGATAATTGGGAAGACTGGCAAGCCGCCTGCCCGAATTGGCGCGCAAGGTCCACGCGCGGCTGCGCGCTGACAGCCACCCGGCGAGGGCCAAGCCCAGAACCAAGAGAAGGGAAGCTGCCAGCGTCTTATCCTAATCAAAAGGTGTTATTTAAGCTCCGACCCATCGATGGTCGTATATTCTGTTGCGGCTGTGAGATTCGCAGCCATGACGTCTTCTGGCGAAGCCACTAGTCCAATGCCAGCCAGAGGACCACCGCGTTCCCACATTTTTGTCCACTCTGTGAGATATTCGGTCAGGCCATTGACTTCGCCGATGTGCGCTTTCTTGACGTACACAAACAGCGGACGTGCACCGGGATAGGCGAAGCTTGAGATATTCTCGTAAGTCGGATCTACGCCGTTCATTGGCAGGCCCTGAACTTTATCAGCATTCTCTTCGAGATAAGAGTAGCCGAAAACGCCAACCGCATTCTCATTGCCTTCAATCTTCTGAACGATCAGATTGTCCTGCTCGCCTTGATCGACATACAGACCGTCGGCGCGCACCTCGGTGCAAACCTGGTCATATTTATCTTCATCCTCATCCTTCAGCGCCTCCATCTCCGAGTTCGATTCGCAGCCCACTTCGAGGATCAATTCCTTGAGCGCGTCACGCGTACCAGAGGTGGTCGGCGGACCGTAGACGAGGATTGGGAGAGCCGGGAGCGATGGGTCGACATCGGCCCAGGTTTGCGTGGTCTGCTCACCGCCATAGGGCGCAGCGGCCAGAGCTTCATAGACGATTTTGGGAGTGAGGTTCAGCTCGATCCCGCCTTGCGCCGAGGCAAAGGCGATCCCGTCAAGGCCCACCTGCATTTCGATCACATCGGCAACGCCGTTCTCCTGACAATCAGCAAATTCCGATGCCTTCATTTGGCGCGATGCGTTAGTGGCTGAAGGAGTATCTAGGCCTTCGCCCGAACAAAACAGCTTCATACCGCCGCCTGTTCCAGTGGACTCGATGACCACCGCAGGCAGTTCTGGGTTTGACCGCGCAAGCGATTCCGACACCGCCTTGGCAAATGGGAAAACGGTTGAAGAACCGACTGAACGGATGGTTTCACGCGATTCAACTTGTCCCAGTTCATCACCACAGGCGCTAAGGGTCAGAGTGGATATGGCGAGAAGAATGGCAGTTTTGCCGAATTTCATTGTTTTGCTCCTCTTAGAGTTGAGAATTCCAATAGGGATAGATGTTTCAGCTTAGAGACAGACCGGCCACAAATTTTGCGGTGCGAACGCAAAAGTGTGACCAGCCTGTGACGATTAGAAGTCTATTTGTGCGCGGGCGCCAAAGACATGCACGTTGTAGGACGTATCACCTGTGGCTGTCGGGAAAGCTGCATTGTCATAGGACAATAGGCCGTAATTGAGCAAAATCCGCGTGTAATCGGTGAAGGTCCAGATCAGCGAGGCTTGCAGGCTATCCTGGGTGCCACCGATAATCCCTTCAGAGTTGAGGTCGAGATAATCGTAGCGCAAGTTCACCTGCACAGCGCCAGTACCGCCTTCGCCCACGGGATTATTGGGTTTGACCCGGCTAAACTCGCCGATCTTGTAGCCTCGCGTATCGCCTTTGGTAAGGAAGTAACCGGCCTCAATTGATGCACCCAGGAAGCTCGGGTTCCCCAAGCCCCCTGGACGGTTGACCTTTTGATTGAAGCCTTCAAGTGAGACGTGGAATGGACCGGCAATCGCGGCTGCCTCGAGGCCGATCCCAAGCTCGCTGGTCGCAGAAAAGTTACCGGTATCGAGGAAACGGTTGTCGGTGAAATGAACAAGTGGGCGCTGACGGTAACGCAATTCGCTGCCTTCACCCAATATGTTGTAATGGACCGATCCGCCAAAGTGCAGCTGTGTCGAACCCGACTTTGGCGCATAGACAAAGCGGCCATCGAAGCTGGTGTTGTCGTTAGGCAGGTCTTCGCTGTTGTCGCTAAAAACCCCGCCTTGGATCATAATGTCGTCGGTCTTGTAAGCCGCTGAAGCACCAACACGGCGCTCAAGCGGGAACACATCAGTCCATGCCGAACGCTCAATGAAAGAAGTATGCAAGCTGCTCGAAATCTCTTCCAGTCCCCAGAAGGGATTGAATTGGCCTGCTTGAAGGGTAAGCCCGCCATCACTGTATGAGACAATCGCGTCCGTTAGGCTAACTTCATTTTCGGCAAAGTCCGCCTCAATCTTATAGCCAAAGCCGCCTGGGATTTTGCCTGATGCGCCAAGGCGAATACGGCGCGCTTCTGCATCAAATCCGCTGTCGGCCCCTGTGGAATTGGGAGCACTGACGAAGCCGGCGTCAATATTGAGTCGCCCGCGCGGTTTGAAAGTAAAGCCATTGCCATCTTTCACTTCTGGTGCGGCCTTGAAGTTTACTTGAGGCACCGAGGCGACGGCGAGGTTTGCTTCTTGCGCTGTATTCGCTGCGACTTGAGCGGTGCTTTGTGCCGCATCTGCGGCGTTTTGCGCCGTTTGCGCTGCCGCTGCATTTTGAGCGATACTGCTTTCCAACTCCTGGACACGCTGGGCAAGCCGCACAAGCTCTGCGCGGAGAGCTTCAATCTCTGATTGTGTTGACTGGGACTCTTGCGCCATCGCTTGGCTTGAGACTGACGCATATAGAATCGCGAGTGATATCGCGACCTTCTTTGGTCTTACCATTGTGTATTGTTCCTCTACACCCGTTACTGCTCTTGGCGAGCACGCGGCCCCAATATGACCACTAAGTGACAGAAAAAAGACTCTCACATTTCACTAAAATGACAATGGGGGATAACCGTGTTCGTCTGACGCGGACCGACCATCGGCGCAGCTAGCGAGAACTGGTTTTATGCGCTCTTTAGAGCGGGCAGGGGAGCATTTTTGTCGTCGTCAGAGACCATTGGCAGCCTGATAATAACCTGCGTGCCAACACCTTCCTGACTTTCAATATCCAGCCTTCCGCGATGGCGCTCCACAATGTGTTTGACGATTGCAAGTCCGAGTCCGGTGCCACCAGAGGCCCGGCTGCGGCCCGGATCAGTTCGATAAAATCGCCGAGTAAGATGCGGGACATGCTCTGGTGCAATACCATCTCCGGTGTCGCTCACAGTGATCCGAGCTTCTCCCAAACGCGAATGGTCAAGGCGAACCCGAACCATGGTTTCTGCCGCGCCATATTTGAGTGAGTTTTCGACCAGATTGCGGATCACTTGTTCGATCTGTTGCTCGTCTCCCTGAACGCAGGGCTGGTGAGTCAACTCAAGCTTGATCCGTTCAATTCTCTCAGGTCCAGCTGCATCATGGGCGGCGCGTTCAATCAGCGGTGCCAATTGCAATGGTGTCTGCGGTAAATCATGCTTTTCTGCTTCCACCCGTGAAAGGCTCATCAGATCGCTGATGAGGCTATGCATGCGTTTCGCTTCGCGCTGGATTGTGTTCAGAAACTTTTGCGAAGTCGGAGCGTCGAAATTGGCACCGCTCTCGCTCAAGGTTTCAACATAACCGAGGATGGAAGCAAGAGGAGTGCGCAGTTCATGGCTGGCATTCGCAACAAAATCAGTATGAGCGCGGCCGATGTCGGCTTCTGCATTCTTGTTGATAAGCTCAAACACGGCAAGATCATCGTCGATGATCTGACGATTGATTTGCCAGATATCCTGTCGCCGCACCAGTCCGCGAACCACCGCTTGTCCTCCGCGACTCTTGCCCAGAAGCGCAATTGCAGCCGGTTGTCGGAAAACCACCCGCGCGTCTTGGCCGATGATATGCCCGCCTAGCAGTTTGCGTGCGGAGCGATTAGCGATCGCAATCGCATTTCTTTCGGTTACCAAAACTGGGGTGGATGAGTTTTCGATAAGCTCACGCATCGATGTGAGACTGAGCGACTTTTGAGTTTTGGTCGTCTGAGACTCAGGAGGCGTGCTGGTCACAAGAAATAGGGAGCCGACCCAAACCGCTAACACAGCAAGAACAAGCACCGGATCGAACCCGAGCATTGCCATGATCCCGCAAGTTATTACTGCGAACAAAATTCCCGTTGTTGGCAGTGCGCTCCAGCTAACCATAAAATGCGCTCTACTAGCTAGAGACTGCAGGTCAAATTGGTATTTTCAAACCACATGAAACAAATAAAAAACGGCCCCTACAGGAGCCGTCTTCAAGCGCGTGTGGCGTTACAAATGATGGTGACCCGTACGGGAATCGAACCCGTGTTTCAGCCGTGAAAGGGCCGCGTCCTAACCGCTAGACGAACGGGCCACGCTCGCTTGCGAGAGCGCGCATCTACGAGGGCTCAGTGTACGGGTCAAGCCCCGTGACACGAAGATTGACGAAATTTTCTAAGGCGATGTTTTGCAAAGTCCGTTTAATCGGCAAAAGCGGCGTCTTCGAGATGCAATTCTGCTGCGGGCCGGGTGCCCCAATCGTCGAGTTTGACGCGGCCAGCCAAATGAAACAGCCGCCCTGCGCTGCGATGGAGCAGTGTCTGCGCCATCTCGGTCTCGGCCGCGCGAAAGGCTATAGCCTTGAAGCTCTTCCCATCCTGTCCAGCAGCGATCAGGCGTAAATGGTCTTTACCAACAATATCGGCTTTGACGATCCTTACAGGGCCAACGGCGACCCTTGGTGCGGGCCAGCCAACACCAAATGGGCCCGCTGCATCCAGGGTTGTCACCAGTTCAGGAGTCAGGCCGCCCGGTACGAGCGACAGGTCAAGTTGCATGCATTGCGACATTCGCGCTTGCTCCACATCGCAGGACAAGTGAGCATCAAGAAATTCACTGAATTCATTGAGTTTTTCTGCTTTGATAGTAAGTCCTGCCGCCATGGCATGACCGCCGCCAGCTACCAGTAATCCTGCTTCGCGCGCGGCAATAATTGCAGCGCCGAGGTCAACTCCGGTGATTGACCGGCCTGACCCTTTGCCTTCATCAGCGCCTTCCGCACTATCAAGAGCGATTACAATTGAAGGTTTGCCAGTCTTCTCCTTGATGCGCCCCGCGACGATACCGATGACACCTGGATGCCAGCCATGTCCAGATAGCACTTGAACAGCCATGTTGTGCTGTCGGTCCAACTGGGATTCTGCAGCTTCCTGCACAGTTGCTTCAATGGCGCGGCGCTCTTCATTGAGCGAAGAAAGCCGCTCAGCAATGGCTCGTGCTTCCTCCGGATCGTTCGTAGTAAGTAACCTTACGCCAAGCGTCGACTCACCAATACGCCCACCGGCATTGATCCGGGGACCAAGGGCAAATCCCAGGTCAGATGCAATCGGCACACGCTTCAACCGGCTTGCATCCAGTAATGCTGCCATTCCGATCCGGTCGCGTCGTGCCAGGACTTTGAGACCCTGTGTAACAAAAGCGCGGTTCAAGCCATACAATGCCGCAACATCGGCAACAGTGCCAAGCGCAACAAGATCGAGCAGACTCATGAGATCCGGCGCTTGGCGCGCTTCAAAATAGCCTTGCGCTCGCAGCGTTCGCACCAAAGCTATGGCCAAAAGGAAAACAACGCCCACTGCGGCAAGGTGGCCGTGAGCAGCAGCTAGGTCGCTCTCGTCCAACCGATTGGGATTTACCAATGCGGTAGCAGGCGGCAGCTCAGCAGCGCACTTGTGATGGTCAACCACAATCACATCGACACCCGCCTCACGTGCCATCGAAAGCGCTTGGTGGGCCATGGCGCCGCAATCGACCGTAACGATCAGACTTGAGCCCTCATCAGCGAGCTGCACAAGCGCTTCTCCACTGGGTCCATAGCCCTCGAGCAAACGATCTGGGATGTAATAGTCGGCCTCAATACCAAGCTGTTTTAGCACATTAATCAGCAAGGCGGCGCTGGTTGCGCCGTCAACATCATAGTCGCCATAGATGGTAACCTGCTCTCCGCCCATTACAGCGCTGGCGATACGCTCGGCGGCCAGATCCATATCGCGGAACTCGGAGGGGTTGGGCAGAAACTCACGCATAGTTGGCGCGGCGTGCTTGGCAATCTCATCGCTTTTAACACCGCGTGAAACGAGCAATTGTTTAATTATGTCACTGGCCAGGCCGTAGCTTTCATCGCCGCAATCCATGGTGCCGCCGCGCCATTGCCATGATTGCCTGCTGAGCGATTGCGAAACGCCAAGTACGTTTGAAAGCGATCGAGCTGCCATAAGACGGTCCGATTAGACGATTAAACGCTCCAGTAATAGAGCTTCAGGATTGACAATCGACAGTCTGCTGGGATTTTCTGAGATATGAGTGATGCTAGGACGCTCTTGGTAATTTGGCATAGTCGCACCGGTGCAAGTGAGCAGATGGCGAAGGCGGCTGCTAGCCATACCAATGCGCGACTTATTCGTGCCTGCGATGTTTCGCCTGACGATCTAGTCGCTGCGTCGGCCTATCTTTTTATCTGCCCTGAAAACCTCGCATCGATGAGTGGTGAGATGAAAGAGATGTTTGATGTCAATTACTATGCTGTGCTCGGGAAGATTGAAGGACGTCCCTATGCAACGATCATCGCCGCTGGGTCTGATGGAGCAGGAGCCGAGCGACAAATAGATCGTATCGCGACGGGGTGGCGTTTAAAACGCGTTGCAGATTCAATGATCGTCGACTTTTCCGCACAGACACCGGAAGATATCTTGCGAAAAAAGTCGATCACAAAAAGCACTGAGAGGGATTGTCAGGAATTAGGGATATCAATTGCCGAGGGCATTGCCTTGGGTGTGTTTTGATTTGCGATGGAGCGCTGATGCATGGGGATTTTAACGGGGAGAATTTGGTCTAAAAGAAAAGACTTATTTGCCTTTTGTCCTTTTCTGATGAATATCTGGCTGTACAATTCTGAAACCCGCCAATTGGTGTATATCGGGGGGTCATACTATGAGTGAAGATAGTCCTCCGGGTCCGAAAGGCTTATATCTTCTTTTTACGAAAAATTGCCGACCCGACCGACACGCGATCAAAAAATTTGTCGCGTGCTATCCGAACGTTGCAATCAGCCACGATCCATTTGATGATGTCCCGGTCCACCTTGCTAGCGCCGAGGGTCAGGCTGTGGATCAACCGGGCGAAACTATGGCCAGCACACGCAGCGATCAGGTCTGGATTGAGTTATTGCGCGATGGGCTAACATTTGACCTTGCGGGGCTAGCGCCCGGCCGGGCAAGGGCTTTTCCACCCATTTGGCACCGATTTGACCTCGATAGTTTGCCAACCGAAGCTGATTATGAGGTCTTGCATCTTGCTCCGGGCCATCATCTTGCTGGAGGCGAGCGCATGATGCCGGTGGCAATGGGCTTGCTTGGCCTTGCGCGTGACCTCGTGGATCATTTTGATGAGCTGGCTGGAGTGGTTTGGCCTCCTTCCATGAGCGCGATCGGACACCGGTTCTTTGAATCGATTACGACTGCGTGGCTTGATGGCGGTCCATTCCCCGCGCTTGGCCTTACCGCTTTTCGTGAAACGACCGACGGCGCCTTGCAGAGCGAAGGGCTTGGCTTTTGGATTGATCAGGAACTGCGGATTGAGCCGCCGCTCGCAACAGATAAAGTTTCGGCTACCAGGCTTGGTGTACGCCTTATTAACCAACTGGTATTGGTTGGTGGAGTAGAGACCAGTGAGCGGGTGGTCGCTCCCGATGGCTCACGGCTTATCATGCGCCCTTCTCGCAATGGAAAGTTTGTAAGAGTGTGGCGAGAATGATCGCCGACGACGAGGAATCTGTTGTCTGGAATCATGGCGCTGGCAACGGCGTACGATACAGTTGGGTCAAAAGTGCGGGCGAGGGTGCAGAACGCAAGCTGCAATTGTGCTACCCGCGATAAAATTCCCTTCCAGTCGATAAACCGGAGTGGGTCGTATAATTACGATGCCAGACTTCAACGTCACCATCTCTTGCCAAAGCAACTCTTAAGCAAGAAGTATTTCAACCGCTTGTTCGATTGCATTGGCCGTGCGTGTGTTGGCTTTGACGACTTCCGCTTTAATGGACTGCTTTTGCCAGGTACTGAGCTGGCGTCAATTCAAACTGGCCTCCCGCTCCATCGCGGTCCCCATCCGATCTACAATGATATGGTAATCGAGCGGATCGGATCGATCGAGAGCCGCTGGGATCTTGTGCGGGGAAAAGATCCAAGGACTGCTCGTACCGAAGCGCTTGAGCGTATGCGATTGTTGCAAAGAGCCCTACGGATAAGACTCATAAATGAGCGTAAAAACCTTGTGCTAAATCGCAAAGACCCACTTGGAACGGGCTTTGATTTCGATGAACTGGATGCGATGGCCGAGAAACTATGGTCTTCAACCTGAATGCAGTCACGATTACTCGGCTGCCTCGGCCAGCGCATTCCAGGAGTTATAGTTGGAATCAGCAAGCATTCTTGTCTTGGCCTCGTGATATTCGCGCTCCATGCGTGCAACCATACTTTCAACCGAGCCAATCGATTTTATGGCACCAATGCCCTGGCCTGATCCCCAGATGTCCTTCCACGCTTTGGCCTTAGTGTTGCCGCCTGACCCGAAGTTCATCTTTGAAGGATCGCTCTCCGGTAGGTTATCTGGGTCCATCCCAGCATTTTCGATCGATGATCGCAGGTAGTTTCCGTGAACGCCGGTAAAGAGATTGGAATAGACGATGCCCTCAGCCGAACCATCTACGATTCCCTGCTTGTAGCCAGTGTCGGCATTGGCTTCTTCGGTAGCGATAAAAGCACTTCCGGCATAGCCGAAGTCTGCACCCGCCGCTTGCGCTGCTAGGATGGACGCGCCGTGACCAATTGAGCCCGAAAGTGCAACTAGACCATCGAACCACTCGCGGATCTCGCGGACCAGAGCAAAGGGTGATTGGACGCCTGCATGTCCTCCAGCGCCCGCCGCCACGGGGATGAGGCCATCGGCGCCTTTCTCAATCGCTTTATTGGCAAAGCGATTGTTGATTACATCATGCATCGTAATCCCACCCCAATTGCGCACCGCATCGAATATTTCTGTGCGTGCGCCGAGCGAGGTTATCACCATTGGGACCTGCCATTTCTCGCAGGTGGCCATGTCGTCCATTACTCGGTCATTCGACTTATGGACGATTTGATTGACCGCAAAGGGTGCTGCCGGGCGATCTGGGTTCTCACGGTTGTGCTTGGCCAGCTCTTCGGTGATCTGATGCAGCCACTCATCGAGCAGGCTCTGAGGTCGCGCATTCAACGCCGGGAAGCTGCCTATAATCCCTGCCTTGCATTGTGCGATCACCAGTTCCGGACCAGAAACAATAAACAGCGGTGAACCGATTAGGGGTAAACGCAGACGGTCAAACGGGGCGGGCAGGGGCATCAACTTCTCTCCTAGTCACATTGCGGCCAAGCGTTAGGTTGCATTTTGCAATCAAGCAAGCAGCTCTTCTAACCCATAAAAGCGTGCAGCGTTCCCGGCGTAAAGCGCTGCCTTCTCTTGATCGCTTGCTCTGGCGGTTATGCGTTTGAACGTGTTCCATAAAACCGGATAGCTCGCACCCCAGCGATCGACCGGATAATTGCTTTCGAACATCGCGCGCGATGGGCCAAAAGCTTCGATGCAGGTTTCAATGTAAGGCTGCCAAAGCGGTGCCAGCTTCTCAGACGACCAGCCCGCCGCCGGACCTTCTGGCGGCAGATCGCAGTTATGCATGGCAAGCCCGCCTAACTTCACCATCACATTTTCACATTTACCCAGTTCCAGGATGGCTTCGCGCCAGATCGGGAAACGCTCATCAAGCTTGCCTGTGTAGCTGGCGTTTCCGAGTGGAGTGCCGCAATGATCAAGGCAGATTGGGGTATCGGGGAAGGCACGTGCAAGGTCAGTAACATCTCCGATTTGCGGCTCCAAAATCCACGCGTCAAAGCTCAAGCCGCGTTTACGAAGTTCCACAAACCCTTCGCGGAATGTCGGGTCACGATAGAGCTCGGGAGGCGCATGAAAGGGCGGGCCCAAAACATCAGGATCAGCGTCCCAAGCGCCCTGATGACGAATTCCCTTGAATCGCTTGGGCGCCGCTGCCTGCAAAGCATCCAGCACTTCGCCAACGCTGGCACCCAGCGTAAGGTCGGCATGGCCTACGATCCCCGCACATACCCGCGTTTCGCCATAAAGGCCGCTTGCACTTTGCGCGGCAACCCCGTTTACAAACTCGACCTCACCAACGGGTTTGAGCGCTTCGCCATATGCGCCGTTGTAGAATGCTCCGCATTCCATAAAGACAGTACCAATGATATTGTGACCGCCTGAGGCAAGCTCCTCATTGAAATGGTCAAAAGTGTAGTGTGCGACCGGAATGAGCGTTTCGAGAAAGCGGTGTCTTGGTTCCGGGAACATCGGTAACATCGCGCGAAGATCCCACAGGTGATGATGCGGATCGATAATCGGAAGTTCGGGTTCCAGAACGGTTTCGGTCATTTGTTTTTCTCTCCCTGATTCTGGGACCTTTATCGAGGATTATGCGCTGTTTGACCAATTGTGTTTGCGCCCATCGATCCATTTATTCGAGCGAGCTGCCAATTAGATCTACAGGGACTCCAGCTATGTCAAAATTCTCATTTCGTCTCGCTGCGCTTGCGCTTGCTTCTACCGGTTTTGCGAGCGGGCTCGCGACCACCCCGCTCCAAGCGCAGAGTACCGCAAATGAGGCCTCCACTGTTGATGAAGCAAGTACCTGGGATCTGACCCCGTTTTACTCGTCGAAAGACGCATGGGACACAGAGTTTGATCGCCTCCGTGCCAACATTGAAGGCCTTGCACCATATCAGGGCAAGCTTGGCGATGGCTCAGCAACCTTGTTAGAGGCGTTGGAGCGTCGCTCAGCTTTTACCAAAGAGCTTTCGCGCATGGGCACCTATGCCTCAAACTCGCGCAATACCAATCTCGCTGCAGCCGAGGGACAAGAGATGCTCGGTCGGCTTCAAGCCCTTGGCCGTGCCGCAGGTGCAAACAGCGCGTTCTTTGTGCCCGAACTGGCCAGCCTTGGTGAAGAGAAACTCATGGCTTTTGTCGCGGAGGAACCTGGCCTTGAGAAGCACGCCTTTTTCCTGCGCAACGTGTTGCGTCAATCTGAGCATGTCCTTTCTCCTGAAACCGAGCAGACACTGACCCTTTTGGGCGGTGCGATCGGTGCTTCGCAAAACGTGCGTGACCTGCTCGCCAACGCTGAGATCGAATGGCCCACCGTCACACTGAGCGATGGTACTGAAGCGGTGATCGGCACCGCTGGCTATGCCCGTTATCGTCAGGCGCCAAACAGAGCTGATCGGATCGCGGTCTTCGATGCGTTCTGGGGCACCTGGAAAAAGTATGAAAGCACGCTCGGCGCGGCGCTTAATGGGGAAGTGCAGGGCAATGCCGGTGCCGCCAAGGCGCGCGGTTACGAGAACACGCTGGAGTACTTCCTCTCAGGCGATAACATTCCGCAAGATGTGTATCGCACGCTGGTTGACGTCACCAATGACCGGATCGATGTGCTGCACCGCTACTTCGCTCTGCGTGCACGTATGCTGGAGATCGATGATCTGGGCTATCACGACATCTATCCATCACTGGTTCAAACCGATCTCACTTTCCCAATCGACGAGACACGCGAGCATGTTCTTGCGTCGATGGAGCCGCTCGGCGAGGAGTTTGTGAGCAAATTTGACGCGGCCTCTCAGGCACGTTGGATGCATGTCTACCCACAGCCCGGCAAGCGCTCGGGTGCCTATATGTCAGGCGGTGCTTACGATGTGCACCCGCTTATCCTTTTGAACCATCTGGATGATTATAACAGCGCCTCCACCTATGCTCACGAGTGGGGCCATGCGATGCACCAGGTGTTGACCAATGAGAGCCAGCCTTATGAGCTTTCAGGATTCTCGATCTTCACCACAGAAATCGCGGCGATTGCGCAGGAATTGATGCTTGCGGATTACATGCTGGAGAACGCCAAAGACGATAGCGAGCGCCTATTCTACCTTGGCAATTCGCTGGAGCAAATGCGTGGTACCTTCTTCCGTCAGGTCATGTTTTCCGAGTTTGAGGTTGCCATCCATGAAGCCGTGGAACGCGGTGAGGCGCTGACTGGTGCGCGAATGACTCAGATATATGGCGATATTCTCAAGCGCTATCACGGCCACGAGCAAGGCGTCATGGAGATCACGGACCGTGAAGCGATTGAATGGGCGTACATTCCCCACTTCTATTTCAATTTCTACGTCTATCAGTATGCGACCTCGATTGCTGGTGCCGCTTACTTCGTTGATAAGATCAAGCAGGAAGGAAGCAGCGCGCGCAACACTTACATCGATTTTCTCAAAGCGGGTGGGTCAAACTATCCGACAGAGATACTTAAGGCCGCTGGCCTCGATATGAGCACTCGCGCACCGTACGATGCGGTCATTGATCGTATGAACACGGTGATGGACGAAATTGAAGCAATCTTGGAGAAGCGTGGGCAGTAAGTCCATACTTCGTGCTTAACTCTAGCTCGCCACCGCCGAGTTTGCAGCGCTTAAAACTGCGCGTACGCTGGCAGTGGCGACATCTTCGTCAATGCCGCAGCCCCAGATTGTTTGGTTGCCCGATTCACACATAAGATAGGCCGCCGCCTTCGCATTGCGGCCGGTGCCTAACGCGTGCTCAGTGTAATCAAGCACTTTGATGTTCAGGTCGAAGGCGTCTTCCAGTGTGGTCACAACGCTTGAGATCAGGCCATTGCCACGACCAGAGACACTTTGCTGCCCACCATCGACCGCGATTTTGCCGGCAAACAGCCGCGTCCCGTCTGAGGCGCGGCTTTCCTCATAATCAACCAGCTGGAATTTTTTCTGCGTTGTCTGAACATGATAGGCACTCTTGAAAGCTTCCCAAATGTCAGCGGCATTGAGTTCGCGGCCCAGCTCATCAGCCATACGTTGTACATGCTTGGAGAAGTCTGCCTGCATTTTCTTGGGAAGTTTCAGGCCCTGATCCTGTTCCAGAACCCACGCAAAACCACCTTTGCCGCTCTGGGAATTGACGCGGATAACCGCTTCATAATCGCGTCCTAAATCCGCAGGATCGATCGGGAGATAGGGTACTCGCCACAATTCGTCGTTTTGCGCGCTATGGGCCTCAAAGCCCTTTTTGATTGCATCCTGATGACTGCCAGAGAACGCCGTGTATACCAGTTCACCCCCGTATGGATGGCGCTGGTGAACGGGTAAATCATTGCAATATTCTACCGTCTCTATGACGCGGTCTATGTCAGAGAAATCCAGTTCAGGATCAACGCCTTGCGTATACATGTTCAACGCCATGGTGACGAGGCAGCAATTGCCGGTACGTTCGCCATTTCCAAATAGGCACCCTTCGACGCGGTCCGCGCCGGCCATTAGACCCAATTCGGCTGCTGCTACTCCTGTTCCGCGATCATTATGAGTGTGTAAGCTGATCACCGCACTCTCACGGTTTGGCAGATGCCTACAGAAATATTCGATTTGATCTGCGTAGATATTGGGGGTGGCAGCTTCAACGGTAGCCGGTAGGTTGAGAATGATTGGCTTCTCGGAAGTGGGCTCAAGCACCTCCATAACTGCAGTGCATACTTCGATGGAGAAGTCGATCTCGGCGGTAGAAAATGTTTCGGGCGAATATTGGAAATGCCAATCGGTTTCAGGCTGCTCGCTGGCGCAATCACGCATCACCTGAGCACCGGTTCTGGCGATATCACGCACCTCCGCTTTGCTCATACGAAAGACGATGTCGCGCCATGCCGGGGCTACAGCATTGTAAAGATGGACAATGGCAGCGCGGGCTCCACGCAGGCTTTCGAATGAGGTTCGAATAAGGTCTTCACGGCTTTGGGTCAGCACCTGGACTATCACATCATTTGGCACCGCATCGGATTGCACAAGGCCTGAGATAAAATCGAACTCGGTTGCCCCTGCGCTGGGGAAACCAACCTCAATCTCTTTGACACCGACTTCAATAAGCAGATCGAAAAAGCGCCGCTTTTTAACCGCATCCATCGGGTTAATGATCGACTGATTGCCATCGCGCAGGTCGGTTGAGAGCCAGCGAGGCGCCTTTTTAATAACACGGGAAGGCCATTGTCGATCAGGCAGATTGATCCGCGGGAAGGGGTGATATTTGTTCGAAGGATTCTTCAACATGACTTAGGCTGCTTGCTCGAATGATAATTTCATGGTGATGGCTTGGTTGACCCTTGGACGGTGGGCCACATCAGCATCACATGCGTGCAACCCTACGCCGCCCAAGGGCGGATAAGTCGTAGTAGAAGCGCTCTGCTGTAAGTCATTTGAGCTTCATTGCCCATTTGCCGGGCTCGCGCAAGCGGCAGGCATTACAAAGGTACCATAAATCTAATCGTCTGCGGTTTTTGCATGAAAAATGTGATAGGCATGTAACCACGTTCGGGATCGCGGCGAAACAGCACTTGAACCAGCAATCAGGCTGTTGGTTGATTTTAATTTCTGACCAGGAGGATAACTCTTATGAAAAAGTCACTTCTTACTCTCGCGCTAATGACTGGCCTCGCTGCATGCAGCGCACCCGCCGAAAATGCCACTGAAGCTGATACCGCTGCTGCTGAAGCTACAGAAGGAACAGCGCTGTTTGCTGACCTTGGCGGTGAAGCCGAAAGCCCGATCTACACCGAAGAACTTGGACAGACTCTCGCTGTGCGCGGCTACGATGTTGTTAGCTATTTCGTTGGCGACAAGGTACCCGTTGAAGGCACGGAAGAGCTTACCGTGCGCTACAATGGCTATGACTATCGGTTTGCCAATGAAGATAACGCCAACGCCTTTGTCGAAGACCCTGCGAAATATGCGCCAGCCTACGGTGGCTATTGCGCATGGGCAATTGGCGCAAATGATGCATTGGCACCGGGCGATCCAGAAGTATTCGAAATCGTTGATGGCAAGCTTTATCTGAACTTCAGCACCGACGTTCAGAAGCGTTGGGAAGCTGACATCCCCGGCTTCATTGCCAAGGGTGATGTGAACTATCCTACACACTCGGCCGATGAGCACTATAAGAGCTAATCCCTGATACGAGATTTAAGCCCGGCGATGGTCATATGATCAGCGCCGGGCTTTTTCGTGTCTTCTTTAAAACCGCGTAATCATCCGCAGCGGGCGTCCCTGATCACGCCCAGATTATCGATCATGATGCTGAGCCGCGGATTGGTCGGATCAGGTTGAACGGTGGCAGAGCCCGGCAGTACGAAGCGCACCGATCCAGAGTTTCCAGCAGCCGCTTCTGTAATGGCGGTCCTGGTCGCCTCATCTGCCTCCTGCCCAACAAATTCTCCCATGAGGTTTGCTCCGCAAATTGAACTTGCTGGATCGGTCATTGTGCCAGGCACATAGGGGCCATCAACGGCTCCGGGTAATGGCTGCGCTACCGTAGGCGTATTGACTGCGTCAGGAGTGGCAGGCGGAGGCGTGTTCTCTGCTCCTGTCGCAGGACCATTGATCCGTGCAGCGAAGTCCTCGGCTGAGTTTGAACCACTCTCAGGATTCGAATTGCATGCTGCAAGCGCCATACTCAGCGGAAGAGCGAGGATGGCCGAGACTCTGTTCATGGCTGTTTCTCTTTCAAATCGATTGGCTCGGCTCGTTGCGCGATCTTCTTTACACTTTGTTGACGCTTACCGCGCCCGTAGTCGCTCTCTCGTAAGCTGATCCACACTTTTCACTCCCATAAGCCGCATGCCCCGCTCAATCTCATCTTTGAGGATGGCTAGCGCGCGCTCAACACCGTCCTGTCCGGCCGCGGCTAGCGCATAGAGATAAAGCCGCCCACCGGAGGCCGCAGTTGCTCCTTGGCACAGCGCCTTTAGTGCATGCGTGCCGCGCCGTACGCCGCCATCACAAATGATCTCAATCTCGCCACCGACCTCGTCTACGATCTCAGGTAGTTGGTCAAAGGGAGCGCGGCTGCCGTCCAATTGGCGCCCGCCATGGTTTGAGATCATGATCGCATCCGCGCCAATGTCCACGGCGCGCCTGGCATCGCCAGCACTCATTATGCCTTTCAATACAAAGGTCTTGCCCCATTGCTCGCGAATTGCAGCGGCGGTGTTCCAATCCATGGATGTGTCGAGCATGGTGTTGAAGTACTCCGCAATACTGACCGCTTGGCTCGAACCTTCGCTTACATGGGTGTCGAGATTGGGCAGCCGGAACTTCTCG
>JBCDKX010000016.1:0-28180 GCA_038746055.1 Pseudomonadota bacterium | reverse complement strand
TCGCACAGGCACTCACCCATGTGGATGATGGGAAGCTTTCGAATGTGCGCCTTCATGCAGGCGACGCGCTGGAAGTGCTTGGCCGCGTGCCCGATAGCTCGCTTCTGATGGTGTATCTGCTCCACCCCGATCCTTGGCCCAAGAACAAGCACGCCAAGCGGCGCATGATGAACGATGGGCCGGTGAAGATGATCGCGGACAAATTGAAACCCGGCGGTGAGTTCCGCTTTGGCACCGATCACCCAATTTATGTGCGTCACGCTCTAATGGTGATGCAGCGCTTTACCGATCAATTTGAGTGGGTGGTTGAAGGGCCAAAGAGCTGGCAGAATCGTCCCTCTGGTTGGTGCGAAACCCGCTATGAAACCAAAGCGCGCGAGACCTTCGGACATGAAGTCTGGTACTTTCGTTTTCGGCGCCGGGAATAAGCGAGTGTAAGGGGGATTAGATGCCGCGTTTCATGGTCTGGATAGGTGCGCTATTTGCCGGCATCGGGGCACTGTTTCTGGCGATTTCCGCAGCTGGATACCTCGCTGACCAAAGTCATATCGCCACCGCAAAGGAGGCCCAAGGCACGGTCATAAATCTCACGCAAAGCCGTGGGAGTAATGGTCCAACTTTTGCTCCTGTAGTCGAATGGCGCGATGCAAAGGGCAGGCGCCATGTCCTCTACAGCAATACTGGCAGCAATCCTCCAGCGTTCGCTCGGGGCGAAAAAGTGCGCGTGCTGTATGATCCGGCTGACCCAAACAAGGCGAAAGTCGATAGTTTTGGCCAGCGCTTCACCCTGATCCTAATTTTTGCAGGCCTGGGCCTCGTCTTTTCTCTTATCGGTGGTCCGATCCTCTATTTGTTCCTGCGCCGCAAGCGAGTGATTGCGCGTCTCAAGCACTCCGGTGAGCGAATTGAGGCGAAGTTTTTGCGCTGCGATGTAGACCGAAGTACCGTGGTCAATGGCCGCAGCCCCTACCGTGTGCATGCGCAAGGCAAACATCCCAAGACAGGTCGGCTCGCGAGTTTTGTCAGCGGGCCAATCTGGGTAGATCTCACCAGCACGCTTGCAGGAAAGACCATCCCTGTATTGGTGAATCGAAAGCGCTACCGCGACCATTACGTCATGCTTGATGAATGGGTGGCAGAAGACGAAACCGCTTAGCCAACCTGACACGGTACGTTGCAATCCCGTTTTCCAACCGCCAGTAAGACGAAAAGCGGGGAGAAATTATGACATCACGCCGGCAATTCTTGGGCGGCCTCGCCATTGGCGCAAGCGCGCTTGCAGCGTGTAGTGAGATTTCATCTGATACAGGCTCGGGTAACGCGCGGGCCGCAAACGCTGCCTCGCGTGCGTTGTCTGAAACCGATCTCGAAGACGCACTGGTTGGCAGTTCTTACCTTGGCACTGGCGGCGGCGGGAGCCTTGCGGAAGCACGAAAACTCATCGCAGGCGATTTGGCTGCGGGGCTTTCCTTTACAGCGCTGCCGGTCGCGGCGCTACAAGACGATGACCGCGTAGCCTGTCCCTATGGCCTTGCCTCCTTGGCTAACACTGACCCAGCAATGCAGGCGCGGCTCGAGAACATTGAGAACCGGGTTGAAGCACCGGTGCAGGCCGCGTTTGAAACGCTTGAGCGGCATTTGGGCCAAAAGTTTGCTGGTGTTATTCTCGGTGAGATAGGCCCTTTGAGCCTGGCAGAAGGCCTGTCCATTGCCGCGCGACTTAGTGTTCCGGCGCTGGATGCTGATACCGTGGGTCGCGCGGTGCCGGAAATCAACCAGCACTCAGTTAAAGTCGCTGGCATACCGCTGACCCCGATCGGCGCCGCAACGCCGTTTGGCGATGAGATGGTGGTGAGGACACTGGGTGATCCTACTCGCGCTGAAGACATTTTGCGCAGTATCGCTGTGGTCAGCCGTGAGTGCGGAGTTGCGGATAGCCCCATCACGGGCGCCCAGGCCAAAGCGAGCGGGACACTTGTTAAGGACAGCCTAAGCCTTGCCATGGCGATCGGAAGAGCTGTGCGGGAAGCGAGAGCTGCGGACACAGACCCAATTGAAGCCGCGCGTGCCGCTGGCGATGGCTATCTGCTTTTTACTGGACGGATCGTGAGCACCGAATGGCGTGATGAAGCGGGTTTCTTACAAGGAACTGTGAGAATTGCAGGAACCGATGACTTTGCCGAACAGGTTTTTGAAACTGAGGTCAAAAACGAACACCTCCTTGCCCACCGCAATGGTAAGGTGATCGCAACGTGTCCCGACCTCATTAGTGTGATCGATCTCGCCACCGCCGAGGGTATTGGTAACCCTGACTACTCTCAGGGCCAAGAGGTTTCCGTGCTCGGTTTTCGCAGTGACCCTTTATGGCGGAAGGAAGCAGGACTCGCGGTCTTCAGCCCCCGCTACTTCGGCTATGATGTGGACTATGTGCCCATAGAAGACCGCCTGGACTAAGCCACCACGCCCGCGCTCGTTAGCACTGCCAGTGTCAACACATCTGGGGCAATCGCGGTCATTGGCGCAATCTGCACCGGCTTCTCCATCCCGACCAACATTGGACCTACAGTGGTATTGGCCCCAAGTTCGCGCAGCAGCTTGGCGGAGAGATTAGCTGATTGCAGACCTGGCATAACCAGTACATTGGCAGGCCCGGAAAGACGGCTGAAGGGGTAGAGTTTCATCACTCCAGGATTGAGCGCTGCATCAGGTGCCATCTCGCCCTCATACTCAAAATCGCAGCCTTCCTCATCGAGAATTGCCACCGCCTCGCGAATGTTCGCAAGCCATTGACCCGACGGATTGCCGAAGGTCGAATAGGAGAGGAAAGCGACGCGCGGCTCATGCCCCATGCGGCGCGCCACTGTGGCGGTTTCGCGCGCGATATAGGCAAGTTCACTGGCGCTGGGGCGCTCGTTAATTGTGGTATCGGCAAGGAAAGTCGTATGATTCTTGGCAATCATCATATGAATGCCAAAGGGAAGCGCACCTTCCTTTTTATCGAGTACAAGGTTCACCTCGCGCATGGTCTGAGCATAGGTGCGTGTAAGACCCGAAATCATCCCGTCAGCATGGCCAAGCGCCACCAGCAGCGCGGCAAACACATTGCGCTCCTGATTGACCATGCGGCGCACATCGCGTTCGGTATATCCGCGTCGCTGAAGGCGAGCGTAGAGATGCTTAACCATGGCGGGCACATGCTCGCTATCCGCTGAGTTCTGAATCTCAAAGCTGCTTGGATCAGAGACGGAAAGCTGATGGAGCTTATTAAGCACCGCCTTGGTGCGACCAACCAAAACTGGCGTGCCGTAGCCAAAATCTCGAAACTGAATCGCCGCTCGCAGCACCACTTCTTCTTCGGCCTCGGCGAACACCATCCGCTTGGGGTTTGCGCGCGCCTCATTATAGACGCCTGTGAGAACCGAAGTCGTTGGATTGAGGCGCGATTTAAGCTGGTGCTTATAGTCGTCAAAATCATCAATGCTGACTTGCGCTACCCCTGAATCCATCGCCGCTTTGGCAACAGCAGAAGACACCACTTCAATAAGGCGCGGGTCGAACGGCGCAGGAATTATATAGTCCGTGCCAAATTTCTGGTTCTTGCCATAGGCGCTGGCCACTTCCTCGGGCACCTGTTCGCGAGCAAGCTCCGCAATGGCGGTGGCGGCAGCAACCTTCATCTCTTCATTTATAGTGGTCGCTTGGACGTCAAGCGCGCCGCGAAAGATGAAGGGAAAACCGAGCACATTGTTGACCTGATTGGGAAAATCGCTGCGCCCCGTTGCGATGATCGCATCAGGCCGCACAGCTTTGGCCTCGTTAGGCATAATCTCTGGCACAGGGTTGGCCATCGCAAAGATAATGGGCTTATCCGCCATATCAGCGACCCATTCGGCTTTCAGCGCCCCAGCGGCTGAAAGCCCGAGGAAAATATCCGCACCCTTTAACGCCTGTTCCAGGCTGCCAGCGGATGTTTCAACCGCATGGGCGCTCTTCCATTGATCGATATTATCACGGCCTATGGTGATGGGACCTTTCCGGTCGCACATGATCACATTTTCATGTTTTACACCCATGGCTTTGATAAGGGCGGTGCAGGCGATTGCTGCGGCCCCGGCACCGTTGACCACGACTTTAACGTCTTCAATCCTGCGGTCCGTTAGATAGCAGGCATTTAGCAGGCCAGCCGCCGTAATGATCGCAGTTCCGTGCTGGTCATCATGCATGATTGGAATGTTCATGCGCTCGCGCAGAGCGGCTTCGATGATGAAGCATTCCGGCGCCTTGATATCCTCCAGATTGATCCCGCCAAAACTCGGTTCCATTAAAGCAACAGCCTCGATGAATGCCTGCGGATCTTCAGTAGCGAGCTCGATATCGATCGAATCCACGTCTGCAAAACGTTTGAACAGCACCGCCTTGCCTTCCATCACTGGCTTGGATGCAAGTGCGCCAAGGTTGCCAAGACCCAGGATGGCCGACCCGTTCGAGATCACCGCTACCAAGTTTGCTTTGGCGGTGTAACGCGCGGCCAGAGAGGGATCACCGGCAATCGCTTCTACCGGAACGGCAACACCTGGCGAATAGGCCAGAGACAAATCGCGCTGTGAGGTCATCGGCTTGGTCGCGACGATCTCTAACTTTCCTGGACGAATGGTCTCGTGATAGAAAAGCGCTTCGCGGCTGGTGAAGCCGCCTTTGGGTTCGTCGGCCATGATGTGCCCCCTCAAAAGATCGTCAATTGCACCGGTTATCTGTGCCTTAGCCCGCGTTTGCCACAGATGATAGAGGCCAATGTGCAATGGATAAGTGTACGATAGCTCTTCCCGAATCGCTGGCGCGCTGGCTAGTTCAATTCGATGGCCTCGCCCGACAAGCCCACTCCCATGATGCAGCAATATCTTGCGCTGAAGCGCGAGGCAGAAGGCTCGCTGCTCTTCTATCGAATGGGTGACTTCTTTGAGCTGTTTTTCGATGATGCGAAGGTAGCCTCGGACATTCTCGATATTGCCCTAACGGCGCGCGGTGAACATGACGGAGAACCGGTCGCGATGTGCGGAGTGCCGGTGCATTCGGCAGAGGGATATCTCGCTCGGCTCATTAAAGCAGGGCAGCGCGTGGCAATCGCTGAGCAGACCGAGACGCCAGACGAAGCAAAGGCGCGTGCGAAACGCGAAGGGCGCCCCGCTTCCAAAGCGCTGGTGGCGCGCGACATTGTCCGCTTTGTGACCGCCGGCACGCTTACCGAAGAGGCCTTGCTTGAACCGCGCAGGGCAAATTTGCTGGTGGCCCTAGCTGAAGTGCGGGGCAGCATCGGTATTGCCTCTTGTGACATTTCTACCGGTACAATGGTGCTTGAGGAATGCGCGCCAGCACTATTGGGCGCATCCCTAGCCAGACTTGGCGCAAGCGAGGTTGTGGTACCGGAAGGTTGGGAACATTGGCCAGAAGAGGCAGTCGCTCAGGCCCGCAGCACCTTCGCGAGCGATCAGGGAGAACAACGGCTCAAATCTCTTCATGGTGTATCTACGCTCGATGCTTTTGGCGAGTTTTCGCGCCCGATGCTGGCTGCTGCCGGAGGGCTGATTGCCTATCTCTCCCATGTTGGGCGAGGAGAACTACCATTTCTACTGCCACCAACGGCGCGCGAACAGGCGCTTGGAATGGCGATGGATGAGGCAACGCGGAGCAGTCTCGAGATTCTTGAAGCGGCGGATGGCGGACGCACGGGAAGCCTGGTGGCGACGCTCGACCGTTGTTCCACCGGAGCAGGGTCGCGTCTTTTGGCCGAGGACTTGTCCGCACCACTCCTGAGCAAAACCGCCATCGAGAACCGGCTGACTCTTGTGCAATTTTGGCTCGATCGACCGATTGAGCGCGCAAATCTGCGAGATTTCCTCCGTGGCTTACCCGATTTTAGCCGGGCTATCGGTCGGATTGTCGCCGGGAGGGGATCTCCAAGAGATCTTGGACAGGTGCGCGACGGGCTGAGCGAAGCAGGGCGGATTTATGATTGGCTTATCCGCGAGGCTGACCGCCCCACTCTGCTCGATCTTCTGCTACCCGAACTCACTGGGCATGGCGCGCTTACCGATCAGTTGTCGCGAGCCCTCGTCGCCTCGCCGCCAACCGAACGGAACAATGGTGGCTTCATTGCGGCGGGATATGATGCAAGCCTCGATGAACTGCGCGAAATGTCGGGCAATGCCAGACGCGCGATTGCGGCGATGGAAACGCGCTACCGCAAGGAAACGGGCATTTCCTCGCTCAAGATCAAGCATAATGGCGTACTGGGCTATTATATCGAAGTCCCAAGTCGCCATGCCGATGCTCTGATGGCACCCGATAGCGGCTTCACCCATCGCCAAACGATGAAGGGTGCCGTGCGGTTCAACTCACTCACCTTACATGAAGAAGCCTCGCGAGTTTCCGAAGCTGGTGGGCGAGCGCTTGCAGCAGAAGAAGCTCACTTTGAAGAGCTCATCGCGATCGTCAGTGCTGCGCGTGAGCCAATTGCTGCCACAGCTACTGCCCTGGCCCGAATTGATGTCGCCGCCGGCAATGCTGAACGTGCGAGTGAGGGGGACTGGTGCAAACCTGTCATTTCCGCCGAGAGCACAATCGCCATTTCGGGCGGTCGCCACCCGGTAGTGGAGGCGGCGCTCGCAAAGACCAGCGAGCGTTTCGTCGCCAACGACTGCAATCTGAGTGCCGATGATCGATTATGGCTAATCGGCGGTCCCAACATGGGCGGTAAGTCGACCTTTTTGCGTCAAAACGCGCTGATCGCATTAATGGCTCAGGCTGGTTCTTATGTGCCTGCAAGTGAGGCGCAGATCGGCCTGGTTGATCGACTATTCAGCCGGGTTGGCGCTTCAGATAACCTTGCCAAGGGGCGTTCGACCTTCATGGTCGAAATGGTCGAGACCGCGGCGATATTGTCGCAAGCAACAGAAAACAGCCTGGTGATCCTTGATGAAGTGGGCCGGGGCACATCCACCTATGACGGGCTGGCTCTAGCATGGGCAGTGGTGGAAGCGGTAAACTCAAAAATCGAATGTCGTTGTCTGTTCGCGACGCATTATCACGAACTTTCGCGGCTGGCTGAAACCTGTGAACGGCTTTCACTACACCATGTTAGAGCGCGTGAGTGGAAAGGTGATTTGGTACTGTTGCACGAGCTGGTTGAAGGGCCGGCCGACCGCTCTTACGGCCTGGCGGTTGCGAAACTTGCCGGCGTTCCGGAAGGTGTGATCGCGCGCGCTAGCCAAGTGCTCGAAAAGCTGGAGGCAGTTCGCGACGAAACCGGAGGCCTTGCTGTCGGACTTGGAGAACTGCCGCTCTTTGCCGCCGCCGCCAGCCAGACACCCGCGAGCGAAACGCGAGAAGAAGCCATAGCGAAGCAGCTGCGCGAGGCGGACCTCGATGCACTCAGCCCTCGCGATGCTTTGGACCTGCTCTATGAACTGAAGAACTCGCTCGAGTAAAACCGCTACATTGGTCAGCCAAACCAATCCTTAACTCTCTTTTGGCATGACGAACTTATGTCAAATTCGCTTTTCGAGAACCCCAAGGTCGCGCTCGGTTTTGCGGGCGTAGTGCTGGCTGTCGCGTTGGTGGCAAGTGTAGCTTTTCAAGAGTTTTCACCTGGCGAAGAGCCCGGACTTGAGAATACTGTTGTAGAACAAGGATCTGCTGCCCCTGCTCGTCCCACAGCTGCTCAGCAATCGACCAGTGGATTCGCATCCAGCCAGTCGTCAGGATGGGCCGATCAAGGACAATTTTCCGACGACTGGGGCTTGGCGGACAATGCACCAACGAGCGAGAGATTTGTCGCATCCGATGTGCCTGAAGGCGGCAATAATGCACCTATCTTTGGCGATCGAGCCTCAGGCACCGCTTCCGGAAGCAGACCCCAAAGAACGTCCGGCCCTAAAGTGACCTCGCGCGCTGCACCGGGTGCACCCCCGCTTAACCCGCCGGGTGCAGGCCCGGTTCCTGAGCTCACGGCTGTAGGAAACTAGGGCAAAGCAGGCAGCTGAGGAAACATCGCTTCAGCGTGTCGGGACTGGTGCTTCCCCGCCGTAATCGTAAAAGCCGCGACCGGTCTTGCGACCCAGCCATCCCGCTTCAACATATTTCACCAGCAATGGCGCAGGACGATATTTGCTGTCACGGGTAGTCTTATAGAGCACTTTGATAATGTCTAGGCAGGTGTCGAGCCCGACAAAATCTGCAAGCTGCAACGGGCCCATCGGGTGATTAAGCCCCAGTCGGCAACCCTTGTCGATGTCCTCGATCCCGGCGGTTGACTGGCCCAGAACAAATACGGCTTCGTTGATCATGGGAAGCAGAATGCGGTTTACAACAAAGCCCGGCTCGTCCTGGCTCAGCACGACTTCCTTGCCGAGGCCTTTGGCAAAAGCGGTCACTTGGTCAGTGGTCTCTTGCGTTGTCGCAAGACCCGGGATCACTTCAATAAGGCCCATGACCGGCACGGGATTAAAGAAATGTAGCCCGATAAAGCGAGCAGGGTCAGGAGAATGGTTTGCCATGCGAGTGATCGGGATGGAACTGGTGTTGGAGGCGAAGATTGCTTCTTCGGCCAAAACCTTGCCTGCTGCCTCGAAAATCGCATTCTTAATCTCTTCGCGCTCGGTCGCAGCTTCGATAATGAGATTGGCCTCGACCATCGGAGCATATTCGCCAACGGGTGTAATCCGACCCAGGAGGGATTCGGCAGCATCGACTTCGATCTTGCCTCGGCCCACGAGCTTGGAAACAGCTTTATCAACCTTGCCCTTACCGGCCTCAGCAGTGGCAAGATCGACATCGGACAGCAGTACATGCATGCCATGCGCAGCGACGGTTTGAGCAATGCCGGTGCCCATTTGCCCGGCTCCAATAACGGCGATTTTCTGCATGACCAGGTTCCCTTCGCAAGTGCAGCAAAAGGGCTCCTAGCGAGGTTGTTGCCGAAAGACTAGCGATTAGCTCCCGGCACCCATTTTACATCCGCTTTTCCATTGTCATTGAGCACGCGCGCCATGACAAATAGGAAATCGGATAAGCGGTTGATGTAGGAAAGCGCCGCCGGATTTATCTCGGTTTCGCTCGCGAGCTCCGTCATTGCCCGCTCCGCGGCTCGGGCTGAAGCGCGGGCGATATGAACGCGCGCCGCCGCTTCGCTCCCACCGGGCAGAACAAAGCTGTTCAATGGTTCCAAATGCTCGTTGAAAGCGTCGATTTGCTCCTCAAGCCACTCGGCTTGAGATGGCACGATCCGCAGCGCCATTTCTTTTGGAGCAAAGTCGCCATCCTCTGCCGGCGTCGCGATATCGGCGCCCAGATCGAACAGATCGTTCTGGATACGGGTCAGGCCTGAACAATGAGACTCATCCTCAAGCGCGCACACAGCCAAGCCAATCGCAGAGTTCGCCTCATCCACCATGCCAATCGCAGTAATGCGCGCGGAGTGCTTCGCCGTGCGCGACCCATCGACCAATCCAGTCGTGCCTTCATCGCCGGTCCGAGTGTAGATTTTATTGAGTTTGACCATGGTGACGCCCTCAATTGCTACCACTTGCTACAAGGGCAATTACAGCAACCACGCCGATTGCCATGGCCTGATATTTGATCCGCGCAAACATTGCCTTGTTTTGCATCTCCTGCATTTCGGCAACTGTTTCCGCCTCGCCAGTCTCAAGATCAATCTTGGTGGTTTTAAGGAAAGCGATAATCCCGCGAACAAGCGACACCACAACGAGAATGCACAAAATGACGAGCACAGGAATAAGAATGTAATTCATACGAGCTTCAATGGTCGTATCGGCCTCAAGTTCCAAGTGGGAAATTTTGCAAACGCAATTGCTCGGCAAGCATCAATCCGTCTTCGCCTGCTTCGCGCCGCGCACTCAGCGAAGGCGAGCCGCGTCGCTTGGCGAGCTTTTGGCCGGTCTCGTCCAAGACCAGCTTGTGGTGGTGCCAAATCGGGACTGGAAGGCCGAGGAGCGCTTGCAAGACCCGATGAATATGCGTCGCGTCGAACAAGTCCATCCCACGCGTTACCACAGTAATGCCATCACTCGCGTCATCGAGTGTCGCGGCTAGGTGATAGCTCGCAGGCAGGTTTTTTCGTACCAACACCATATCGCCAAAGGGGCGCGGTTCAGCTTTCACATGTCCTGCAAGTGTATCGTTCCAGGTTAGCTCTCCGATCAAAGCCATGGCATGATCGATATCAAGTCTAAGGGCAGCTGCCATACCAGCGTCGCATTTACTGAACCCACGGCCGGACCCCGGATATTCAAGCCCATCGGGACCCTTGCGCAACGGCAAAGCAGCCAGTTCCCGGCGCGTGAGAGTACATGGATAGAGCAATCCACGCTCTAGCAGATTATCGGCCGCCGCCCGATAACTCTCCAGACGAGTAGACTGGGCAGGCACCTCGTCCCACTCAAGCCCAAGCCACTCCAAATCGCGGCGAAATTCGTCGGCGAATTCCGGCCTCGAACGCGGACCATCTATATCTTCAACCCGTAAGAGAAACCGCCCGCCCGCCATGCGCGCAAGATCATGGGCCACAATAGCAGAATAGGCATGCCCCAGATGCAGCGGCCCATTGGGGCTGGGCGCAAACCGGGTGGTTGGAGGCGGCAAAACGCTCATCAAAACGCCATGCCACAGCGTTGGCTCACAAGCCATCTGCGGGCAAGCGACAGGTTTTCAACAGGCCATGCCTGTGGATACCCACAATGTCACGGCTTTGACTCTGAGGAGTGTCACGTCATGTTCCATGTCAATCAGAGAGGGAACCTGCTAACCCATGTTCAAAGCCGAACTGATCGAACAGGCGGCGCGATACCGCAGCATTGAGGACGACGCGACAAGTCACTTGTCTGCGTGCCCTGCGCTGGTGCTCAATGCGGATTACACACCACTTTCATACTATCCTTTGAGCTTGTGGCCCTGGCAAACTGCGATCAAGGCGGTATTCCTCGACCGGGTGGACATAGTCGCGAGTTATGATCGCGAGGTGCACTCACCCAGCTTGGATATGAAAATCCCCAGCGTCATTGCGCTCAGACAATATGTGAAGCAGAGCGAATTTCCCGCTTTCACCCGGTTCAATGTTTTCCTGCGTGACAAGTTCGAGTGCCAATATTGCGGTAATAAGGACAATCTGACCTTTGACCACGTCATTCCGCGCCGACTTGGAGGCAGGACGACATGGGAGAACATCATCACGGCCTGCGGCTCGTGCAATATGAAAAAGGGCGGACGGACCCCCAAACAAGCGCATATGCCAGTGCGGATGAAGCCGATCCGTCCAACCAGTTGGCAATTACAGCAACAGGGCAAAATGTTCCCGCCCAACTATCTTCATGAAACCTGGCGCGACTGGCTCTATTGGGACATTGAACTGGAAGCTTAAGGCTTGGCGTTACGCGCTGACCCCGTCATTTTCCTACTCCGTATTTCGTCGTCATATATCACGCAGGCTCTTTTAAATTTGAATCGCACGCGCAAAAGTGTCTCCAAACGAGATTCGGGAAATCTTATAATTACAACGCTTTGAGAAAGTCGATGTAGGGATTGAGGAGACACCAGTGTCTCCTCGGCCTTGACTCACTGCTCAATCACCCGGGTCTCTGGATGGTGCTTATCAAGGTATTTTTTGACGATCCGCAGGTTCTTGGTGTTAGACCGGTAAAGAAAGTCTGCAGCGTCGCCGACCACGGGAATGAGTCCCAGAAGCGTATCGAAAGCGACATTCGCGCCCATTCTGGTGAGATGCCATTTGGAAAGACCCAGATTGCGCGCCTCCCAAACAATGTATGCGCCGAGCGCGGTGGTGACAATGTCGCCAATGACTGGGATAAGACCGATAAGCGCATCAAGACCAATCGGCATATTCACGCCTGGGACCCTGAAACTTCGCTCCAGCAGCAACTCAACCGCTTCCACCCGGGCTCTCACGGAATGCGGATCACTTCCGATGGGGAGTGAGAAACCCAATCCTTCGGGTCGATCCGCCCCGGACCGGTCATTGGCCGAGCGGCGGGTAAGGATGGGTGTTTGGTTGCCAGTTGTCGTCATTCTCGCACTCCTTACCATTCTAATTGGTGGGTGCAGCAAGCGCAGGCAAGGGGTGAAAGCCCCATTGGTTGGCCTGGTACCCATCCACAGACCCGCGCACCAATGACCAGCGCACGGGAGCACCCAGCGGGATAAATACCTCGGCCTCAGTGAGAATCTTGTGGGCCTCGACCAGCAGCGCTTGCTTAGCCACCGGATCGCGTAAGTTGAGAGAATCGCGGACCAACGTATCGGCTTCCTCGGAACAAAGTCCGATCGCAACAGTGCAGTTGAGCTGGTTCAGAAACCAGCGGGGTGAGGAATAGCGGGCAACGCGATCGCGCAGCTCAACATCGCCGCCTTCGCCCAAAGCGACCCGTTCAGCGCGAATGCCAATGGTTTGCCAATTTTGCGCAAGCTGGGCAAACAGCAGGTCCCCGCCTGGGCCATCGGGAAGGCCAACACGGAGAATCGGCTCCTCCCCGCTTTCCTCAACCCAAGAAGCGATTCGTCCACGGCCAATGCCTCGCCTTTCCTCAAGTGTCAGGTCGGGCCAGCGATTGGCGGTATAGGCGGCGGGAGCAAAAAACTCAGGCGGAACGATCCAAGTAGCAGACACCCAGCCACCCAGACCAAACGGCTGCATAAGCGCATCTCGATCAATCGCCATTGAGAGCGCCTGACGCCGGCCGAGGGTCGCCAACATTCCACTATCGCTGCGCGCGATAAGACCAAAGAGCCCGAATGCAGGATCAACCTGAACCGCACCACGTGACAGGGGGCCCAGCTCGATCATCGGAAATTCAGCCAGCGTACCATTCAGAAGGAGATCAAATTCACCCCGCGCAAATGCTTCAACCGCTTCGGGTGCGGACAAACTCTGCAGCGCCAGTTCGCGGGTCAGGTTGTTCCAATCCTCAAGCGCTGGCAATCCTCGTGCCTCTGGTGGCAACAGGGAAAGCCGAGCCACCTGAGCATCCTCGTCGCGCTCCATCCTCATCGGGCCCGTTCCAGTTCCACGCAGCGCAAGCGCGAGCTCTGGTTGTGCAAGCAGGCGAAGAAAATCGGGCATAGGACCGGACAAGCGAAGCTCTATCACCCGCCCTGTCATCGCTCGCACCTCCACCACTTTAGCAAGGTCCAGGCCAAGAGTTGTTCCTTCAAGCTCGCGCAATTTCTCCTGCAGCAAGAGGCGTACTTGTGCGGCGGTGATCGGCTCTTCACCTGGCCAATTGGAATTGCGCAGACGGAAGATATAGCTCATGGCGTCATCGGTGACGATCCATCGCTCCGCAAGTGCGGGTACAACCTGACCGGCCTGATCGAGGGCGACAAGCCCCTCATGAGAGGCGGCATGCAGATGCTGCGCTCCTGGCGAAAGGCCCGCGCCAGTCGCAAATAGTGCCTCCTCCTCGCCAATTACAGCCACATCAATCGGCCCGAGGTCTGCCGCAGGACCGCAGGCGTATAGCAAGAACGCAAGAAGCAAGGCGATAGAGGCGCGTATCACTCCAATGGGATTAGCACCGAACACGCGCAATTACAGCACTCAGTGGTAGCTAGCGCGGTAACTAAGGAGCCTTAGCGATAGTGCGCAATCAAATCTTGCGTAAATCAGTGGGAGGAGGTGGTGCTGGCGGACGGTGCGCATGAGAAACATGCGTCGTCGGTGGTAGCTGATCTGCAACTGAGTTTGCTGGTGCACGAGCATGCTGAGAGTCAATCTCTTCATCAAAGGCAACACCGAAGCGCTGATCCTGAACCCAAGCAACAGTGCCCATTACCGACCCTACATTGCGGAGCTCGACTTCGACCCGGTTTCCTCGGTTAATCTTAATTGTGCCCTCGCCCATCATGCCACCATCAGACAGATTGCGCACACGCACCCGGTACTGTTCTCCGCGCTGTTCAACACGCACGTTCGCCAACAAGAAAAGGCTGTCGCGTGATACACTTCTCGTCTCGACACCGGTCATTGTCGTAACGTCTCCGACTTGCATTTCCCAGTTGGCCTGGGGGTCTTTAATTGCCAAGAAATCCAGATTTCCGGGCTTTGTGGCTGCTTGACACTGAAACACTCAGCGCAGGAAATAGGTACAAGTGCTCAGTTAAGGGGTCGTAAAATTTGCACCCGTAATGGCTGCAAAACTCAAATGCGTACCATACTGATACAAGATCTAAGCCAGAACCTCACGTTAATCGCCCTCTCCCGAGCGCATTAATCATCGCGCGAGATTTTCTCTTTGCGCTCATGCGCCTCTTGAGCCTCGACAGTCATGGTTGCCACTGGACGCGCGATCAAGCGTCTAAGGCCAATCGGATCCCCGGTGACTTCGCAATAGCCATATTCGCCTTGTTCGATGCGCCGAAGCGCCGAATCGATTTTGGAAACAAGTTTCCGCTGGCGATCACGCGTACGCAGTTCAATGCCCCAATCGGTCTCGCTCGAAGCACGATCGTTCAGATCCGCCTCACGGATCGGTCCGTTAGCGAGAGACTGCAACGTCTGACCTGCCGCGCTATAAATTGAGCGTTTCCATTCCAACAATAGCATTTGGAAATAGGCTTGCTGGCGCTCGTTCATGTAGTCTTCGCCATCGCCGGGGACATAGTCTTCCCCTAGCATGCTCTTAGCTTTTTCAATAATCTCGATTTCTTCAGACGCCGCCGCTGACATGTGGTCCTCTAATTCCAAAACCCGTGTTGCGGACGGCCAGACAGGAATGCAATCCCACACGCGAAGCTGCCTGGCTAGCCCAATGCTGGGCGCGCTATAGGCAAGCGGTCAATCGCCCGCAAGACAGTTTACTGCGCGCCTCCACTACAAAACTAATGGCGGCCAGCCAGCACGAAACTTGAGCCCAGTAAGTCCGCACCGCCATGAAAGAAATCTGAACGCCGTTAACGATTTGTTGACCATGATCATTGAGTTCTGTCGCTGCATGGTCCGGCACCGGGGTTTAGGACTTTGAAAAAGACGGGGTAGGAAAATGGAATGGAAGTCAATTAGCGAACTTGATGCGAGCACAGTAGAGAGCGGTGAAATCGACCTGACTATCGCGGGTTACCTTGCCGCCGCCGTAGCTGGCGATGTCTCAGCCTTGTTCAATCTCGGTGTCGCCTATTCGACGGGTTCAAATGGGGTTGAATGTGATCTTGTGGAAGCTCACAAATGGTTCAACCTCGCTGCCTCCCGAGGCCATGAAGACGCTGGCTTCTGCCGCGCTGATGTGTCGGACGAAATGACGGCGCGTGAGATCGCTGAAGCTCAGCGACGGGCGCGACGTTGGCTGGTCGAAGAACGCCACGCGGCTTAACTATCTTTGAAAATCACTCCTTCTTGAAAGGCGTCCGCTGGTCGAGGAACAGCTGGTCTGCAGCAACGCCCTTTCGTTCACGCTTCAAAAACTCGGAAACGGCTTCGCGAAACGCAGGATCCACCAAGTAATGCGCTGAAAACGTCTGTATGGGCTCATATCCACGGGCTAGCTTGTGACCACCTTGCGCCCCGGCTTCTACGCGCCGCAAACCTAACTCAATAGCGATATCGATCGCCTGATAGTAGCACAGCTCGAAGTGCAAAAAGCGTACCTCCCGAGTGCACCCCCAATAACGCCCGTAGATAGCATCTGCCCCGATGAAATTCAGTGCACCTGCAATCGGCTCGTCATCGTCGAAAGCGAGGACGAGGACCATGCGCTCGCCCATGCGCTCACCAAGCAGCGTAAAGGCTTCCCGTGTGAGATAAGGCGTTCCCCATTTTCGCGCACCTGTGTCCTGATAGAACACCCAGAACGCATCCCAGTGTTCAGCCCTTATATCATCGCCTGATAAGTGTTTGATTGCGAGACCGCTTTGGGCCGTCGCTCTTTCCTTGCGCAGGTTCTTGCGCTTACGTGAAGCAAGACTTCTTAAGAAATTATCGAAGCTATCATATCCACGGTTCAACCAATGAAACTGAATATCGCTGCGGATGAGCCAGTTCTCCGCTTCAAAGTATGGGAGCTGGTCCGGTTCAACAAAGGTGGCATGCGCAGAGGAAAGACGGTTTTGCTCGCAAACAACTTCGGCGCCCTTAAGTAGATGCGAGGCCAGTGCGGGATCCGACAAGAGAAGACGCGGTCCACCGGCAGGTGTAAATGGCGCAGCTATCTGAAGCTTAGGGTAGTAGTCGCGCCCAGCCCGATGGAACGCATCTGCCCATGAATGGTCAAAGACATATTCGCCCTGACTGTGACCCTTTGCATAACTGGGCATAGCAGCGAGCAAGCGATCACTCGCGTCGGTGATAGTGATCGGCACGGGGTCCCATCCTGTGCCTAAGCCCACACTACCAGAATCCTCAAGTGCAGTCAGAAACTCGTAACTCATAAAGGGGTTACGATCGCCTCCAAGAGCGTTCCATTGCACAGCTTCAAGCTCTCCAACGGCTGGAGCGAGGCGCACGGTGAGTTCATTATCACTCACTCTAGCCCTTCCCCTTCAGCAATAAGTGCATCCGCGTGTTCAAGCGCGATCTCGCGCTCTTGGGACGAGTTCACAGTCCATGTCAGAATTGGCAGTCCGCAGTCTCGAAGAGAGCGTACCCAAGGGTTCGGAAGGGCCGCAATATGATATGCAAGGAAGTCTGGTTCCGCTTGCATTAGCGCGGCCTCACGTTGTTTTGCAGTCTGCGTATGACCAAATTCGTCCTCACGCATCACCAATCCGCACACAGTTTCAGGAGCGTTTTTGCGGAACCATTGGGGTGTGCGCGGATCAAAACTCATAACTGCACAATCGCCAGAGTAGGCTTTGAGTTCCTCTGCAACCCTCTCACAGGTTTGCTCGACGGCGTATCCAGGCTTCGATTTGATTTCGATCAGAATCGGAACAGCTGCGGCGACCTCATTCAGGAAGGTCGAGAAACTTGGGATCGTATGGTTGGTGGCCTGAAGCGGCAGTTTTTCTAGCTCAGATCTGGTGAATTCATCGGTGAAGCCTGATTTTCCCGTAAGACGGTCAAGCTCCCAGTCGTGAAACACCATCGCCTTACTATCTAGGCTAAGCTGTATATCGCATTCGATACCAAGCCCCGCTTTCACGGCTAACTTTGCTGCTTCAAGGGAATTCTCAGGAATGCCTACTGAGTGCAGACTGCGATGGGCATATTCCCATTGAGTCAGCCAAGAAGGCACGGTCCTGGTTTGGGGCCGCAACGTCATTGGATCCTTTTCTTCAGTCCCTGAGAGCCATGATCGCATCAACCTCAACAGCTGCGCCAAGTGGTAACGAGGCTGCACTTACTGCTGCTCGCGCATGACGCCCTGCATCGCCAAAGACTTCAAGCATCAAGTCAGAAGCGCCATTGGCCACTTTGGGCTGATCAGTGAAATCGGGTGCCGAGTTAATGAACGCTCCAAGTTTCACGACCCGCTCTACCTCTTCCAATACTCCCGCATTTTTTAACTGTGACAATATCATAAGACCACAAGCTCGCGCGGCTTCGATACCCTCAGGAAGTGCTACATTATCGCCCAGCCGACCTTTGACCAATACACCGTCGATGAAAGGCAATTGACCTGAAACATGCGCAAAACCGCCGGAGACGACAACCGGCACATAACTCGCTACAGGAGCCGCTGCCTGGGGTAGAAAAATACCAATTTCGCTAAGGCGAACTTTGATACTCATTGGTTCCTCTCCTTCAACTTCTCGGCCAGCCACGGCAACGCGTGCTCCCATTGGTCAATACGAGCATGGGCATCTCCCGCTCTGTGAGCGCACGGAATCTTGTCCGCAATCGTAGGCTCGCCACACAAATGTAGCCGGGTCACGTACGGGGTTGTCGCCTTAACGGAGGCATGATGCTGAGCCAGATCGTCAATGAAAAGCGCTTGGCTGGGCTGAAATTCTTCGATGATCTTCGCCAGCGCAGGTCCTTTGGGTCCCTGATTGGTATAAACTTTCGCATGAAGCCCGTGTGCCGCCAGCTGTTCTGCCCGCTTGTCGCGGCGAAAATCGACCAGATTGGTGAGCACTACCAAATCCGCCTTTTCGGCAAGCGTGTTGAGCGCTTTGATAGAACCTTCAATCGGCTGTTGCCGCTCCATCTCGGTATCAAAGAAGCCACCGAGTTTTTTCCAGATTTCCTCTGGTGCCAGAAACTCGCCGCTCTTTCGCCAGCGTAATGCCTTGCCGAAATCACCGCCTGTCAGATCGAAATCAACGCCCTGACTTTCTTCAAGCCATACCTTAAAGGGCGCGACCATGTGCAAAATCACTTCGTCGCAATCGCTTATAACCAAGGGGCGGCTCATCAGGTCAATTTCCTTCGCATCGCAATCAGCTCTTCGGGCGTAACGGCCAAAGCTTCGCTGGCGCGTATAAGGTCTGGTTCGTGATTTGCCAGAAAATCAATCGCGGAAGCCAAGACGCTTTGATCGTCCAATCCCGCTCTTAGGGAATCGGGATTGAGACCGGTAAGCGCAAGATATCGTTCAGCACGCTCATCATTCTGCAAGATCCATCCAATCACAGCGAGCGCCAGGGTTTTGGCAAGGCGGATTTCGTCGAGCGGACTGGGTTTGGCATTCGGATCGGTGGGATCAGGGATTGTGATGGTCTTTTACCGTGATTAGAGGATGTGGAGCTGCAGGTTACGGATGCCCAAATGACAAAACGAATTATGGTTGTTGAAGACAACGACCTCAACCGGAAACTGTTCTGCGACGTTTTGAAGGCTCAAGGGTTTGACGTCGAACCCATTGCTGATGGCAGCGACGTCCTGGCTGCTGCGCGTGATGCTACGCCCGATCTAATCATCATGGATATCCAGTTGCCAGGAATTTCAGGTGTGGATTTGATAGCGGCCGCGAAAAAGGAGGATGCGCTTCGAGATATTCCGGTCCTGGCAGTAACCGCCTTTGCGGCGAAAGGTGACGAAGAGCGAATTCGTGACTCTGGCGCTGCTGGCTATTTATCAAAGCCAGTCTCGATCATTCCATTCATGAACGCCGTGAAAGAGCTACTGCCCGATTAGTAAACGAGATTTTCGTACGCAAAAACGATCCAAGTTACAAAAACGCCCCACACAAATGTACGATAAGCGTAATTCAGATATTTGTATTTCTTCGCGGCCAGGACCTGCCCACCCTGATGAACGTCGGTGAGCATTGTCCGAAAGAGTGTCTCATCCGTTTCAAATCTATCCAGCAGCTCATCTATCCATTCATCGGTCTCCATGGCTACAAAGTGACCGAAAAACAGATAGTTGAAGTCACGCCTATTACTTGGGGCTTTGGGAACAGTCGGAATGACTGACAATACCGCAAAGAGTGATGAGATGAAGGCTGTAGCCGCAAGGGTCAGCACCGCCCACGTGGCACCTCCACCAAACAGGTTGGTGATCGACATAGAGAAAACCACAAATGTCGCACCGATCAAGATGGATGCTTTATTGTCGGCCATGGAGGAAAGCGACAAGGTCTGAGTTTGTGCCGTACGTACAAGATGGATCGAATGATTGGAGAATTTTCGCTCCCGTTTGGGCGCCTCCTTTCCAGCCGCGAGCGGATCGGTCATTGAAGCATGATTTTCAGCCTTCGCTTGTGCCACGGTTATTCACCCCCCATAACGTTGCCAATCCGATCTGCCACCAAGGCGGAAGCTTGACAAGTTTGCCTCCGTTCAACTTTGGCAGACGCAACCTTTTGGCGCATTCTGCCGTAACGCATAAAGAAAGCACTAACTGCAATGACTGAAGCTGAAGTCGATGAACGTATCAGAGCTTTGATTGAGCCGTTCAATAAGAAGGGGGTGGCAATTGAGAATGCCACAACCTTCGCCAATGACCTTGAGTTTGACAGCCTTACCGTGATGGACTTTGTGGCGGAAATTGAGGACGAATTTGATGTGATCATTAGCATGAACCAGCAGGCTGAGATTGAAAATTACGGCCAGTTGGTAACGACAGTGCACAAACTGCAGGATAGCTGAGAAGGGCGCCTTTATGAGTGACTTTGCAACAGCCACACAGGCCCCGGTCGGCGACCTGTTTTCCAAATTTGACGACCTCATCCAGACCCGCGAAACGCTCTTGGCAAGCGGGGTTGAGGACCCATTCAACCTTGTAATGGAAAAGGTGCTCTCGCCGACGCGAGCGATCTGCAACGGACGCGAAACAATTTTGCTTGGTACCTATAATTACATGGGCATGACTTTTGATCCTGACGTGCTCGATGCTGGGAAGGATGCGCTGGAGAACTACGGATCAGGTACAACTGGTAGCCGCGTTCTCAATGGTACATATCAGGGTCACCGCGAATGCGAGGATGCGCTCAAGGAATTCTATGGGATGGATCACGCCATGGTCTTTTCCACGGGCTATCAGGCCAACCTTGGGATCATCTCCACGATTGCCGGTAAGGGCGATTACATCGTGCTTGATATAGACAGCCATGCATCGATTTATGACGGCTGCGCGATGGGCAATGCGGAGATTGTGCCCTTCCGACACAATAATATTGAAGCGATGGAAAAACGCCTTCGCAGGATTCCTGAAGGCGCAGGCAAGCTGGTCGTGCTTGAAGGCGTCTATTCGATGCTTGGCGATGTGGCCCCGCTAAAAGAGATGATCGCGGTCGCGAAGAAATATGGCGCCATGGTACTCGTTGATGAAGCGCATTCGATGGGCTTTATTGGCGAGAATGGTCGGGGTGTGAGCGAAGAACAAGGTGTTATTGACGATGTCGATTTCATCATAGGCACCTTCTCAAAAAGCGTCGGTACGGTTGGAGGCTTTTGTGTATCCAACCATCCCAAATTCGACATAATGCGGCTGGTTTGTCGGCCCTATGTCTTTACTGCGAGCCTTCCACCAAGTGTCGTGGCGACGGCAGCGATGTCGATCCGCAAACTCATGCATGGTGCCAATAAGCGCGCGCATCTTTGGGAAAATTCCAAGACCCTCCATAGAGGTCTTACCGAGCTGGGTTTTGAGCTTGGTACTGAACAGCCTGAGAGCGCAATTGTAGCGGTCATAATGCCTGATCTCGAGCGCGGTGCGGGGATGTGGGAAGCACTTTTACAGGAAGGCCTCTATGTAAACTTGGCGCGTCCTCCAGCAACACCAGCTGGAATGACCTTGTTGCGTTGCTCGCTTTGCGCGGAGCACTCTTCCGTGGAGGTACAGACAATTCTGTCTATGTTTGAGCGTGCAGGCAAATCGATTGGGATAATCTAAATAGAGAGCCGTGCGCGGATGGCAGATCCGATCCTGATCAGTGAAGAAGACACAATTACGAACGTGACACTCAATCGTCCAGACAGGCTCAATAGAGAAGCGCAGGAAATCTCTGAAGAGATGCTTCTGACCGCTTCAATGGGGCTGAGGCTCAGCAAAGACGCGCTCAATCGCAATATTGACACACCCGGTTGCGAGGCCGCGCTTGCATTAGAAGATCGCCAACAGGCTCTGCTCGCGCAAACGCAAAACGCGACTGAAGCTCAAAGTGCATTTCTCGAAAAACGCCGACCAGAGTTTCGGGGTCACTAAACTCTTGTTCCGCTAGACCAATGTCAGTTGGCCTGCCTCCCCAAGACAACCCTAAGGCATTATCGATTTGGTGATTGATATGACCACAATATGTCGGAAATGGTGATTCTGTGTGAATGTCCTTGTTAAGGCAGCTTCCGATGCGCTCGAATGGTACCGCAGCGCGCAAGTAGGCAACCTCATGTATGAGCGCTTGATGCAGTGTCGCAGATATGGCCTTCTTCCACGCTTGCATCACCTCCTGCGGCAAGCTGCGTAAAGGCGACGAAACCGACCAGGACAAGCACAGCAAATAAGGTGGTCAGCAATCCCAGATACTTGTCGATCAGCCGTTTGATCGGTGCACCAAAGACCTGGAACAAGATACCGACGATCATAAATATAAGTGCCCTCCCCGCCAACGCGGCCATGGTGAAGGTTACGAGGTTCATCTCAATAAAACCTGCTGTGATCGTCATGAGCTTGAACGGCACCGGTGTGCCCGCTGCAAAAAACACCGCCAGCGCACCCTGCTCTCGAATATAGCAAGCCGCTACAGGGAAACTCTCCGTAAGACCAAGAAGCCCAATCATCCAAACTCCCAAGGCTTCATAAAGGAAGTAGCCAATTCCATATCCAAGAATCCCGCCAAGCACCGATGAGATTGTCGCAACCGAAGCGAATCGGATCGCTTTGTTCGGCTCAGCGAGGCACATTAAACCCAGAAGGGGGTGAGGTGGGATTGGGAAAAAACTTGACTCGATGAAGCAAAAAAAAGCCAGCCACCATACAGCAAACGGGTGCGCTGCCTTTTCCATTGTCCAGTCATAGAGCGCACGTAGCCAGGCCAATTATCCGTATCTCCTTGATGGTAAACTCGATCAGCACGCCGGAGCGCCAAATACTCGCCACCTAAGCGAGCATAGACTCATGCGCAATCAGCTAATTATTACCTATATGGTTATTTCTCTTGACATCGTGACGATAAATGGTACTAATAGCACATCATCTGAAAATTGCGATTCGCTTTCAAGAGTGGTTTGGGATCAACCACGCAAGGAAGCGCCCATCTTGGGACGCGCTCCTTGTCTGGTCACCCTTCGACGGGAGACGACCAATGACTTCGCATAGTGGCAACACTACATGCAAACCCAACCGTGGTTCACGCGACGGCATGCATCTTAAACAGAAGAGTTATGACGATTTTCTCTCCTATTTAGCTGAAAGCTCGAATGTTACTCGCTCAGCAGATCAAGCAGGCCTGAGCAAAGGAGCTGTCTATCAACGGAGACGGCAAGATGCGACCTTTGCCAGGAAATGGCTCACCGCGCTTTATGAGGGTTACTTACACCTCGAACTAGAGGTGATTCGCCGGCTGCGCGAAGGCGAAATGCAAGGCAAAAACAAAGATAAATACGATTTCGCCAATGCGATACGCCTGCTATCTGCGCATCGTGAAAACGCTGCTCGAGCGCAGGCTGAGCAACGCAACGTAACCGCTGCAGCTGTACGTGCATCAATTGACCGTAAGGTTGAGGATATACGTCAACAAGTCCGTCAAGAAAAGGGTCGTGAAAGCAATCCACATTGAGCAAGCGGCTCGATTGGCTCGCCTTTGAGGACGAATCGGTTCGTCAAAAAATCGCTGATGCGCTTGATCAGGACGAACGCAATGAATGGCGCTTCCATTGGGAGATGCAAGCGCGGCAGTCTCAAATCGCCCCCGCGGGAGACTGGCGCACATGGTTGATCCTTGCCGGACGTGGCTTCGGGAAAACACGAGCTGGCGCTGAGTGGGTCAGGATGCTCGCTGAGAACAATTGCGAAGCTCGCATTGCTCTAATCTCATCATCGCTTACGGAAGCACGGTCGGTAATGGTTGAAGGAGAAAGCGGACTTCTGGCGTGTTGCCCACCTGAGCGCAAACCCACTTTTGAAGCCTCATTGCGACGCGTGCGCTTTCCCAACGGAGCACAGGCCCAATTGTTCTCTGCAGCAGAACCTGAGTCTTTGCGAGGGCCTCAATTTAGCCACGCCTGGTGTGATGAGGTCGGCAAATGGCCCATTTCACATGACCGCGCCACTCGTGCCTGGGACAATATGCTGATGGGCTTGAGACTTGGAGAGGATCCTCGCGTTGCGGTAACCACAACACCGCGTGTTGTTCCTATTATTCAACGCCTGCTTGATGGGGAGAAGGACGATAGTGTCGCTATCACTCGCGGCTCAACCTATGACAATGCGGTCAACTTACCCAAGCGATTTCTAGACGCTATAGACACCGAATTTGGTGGCACGCAGCTTGCTCGTCAGGAGATAGCTGGGGAGGTACTGACCGACCCTGAAGGAACTCTATGGCCGCGCGAAACGATCGAGAAAGCACGCACCTTAGTATACGACCACTCTGCCAATCCAGTGCCCGTCTTGCGCAGGATTGTAGTCGCGGTTGATCCGCCAATTTCCTCGACAGGCGATGAGTGCGGCATTGTAGTTGCTGGCGTTGGCCATGATGGTATTGCTCGTGTCTTGGCCGATTGCTCGATCGCCCTGGCAAAGCCGAGCGAATGGGCACGAATGGTCGCAGTCGCAGCGGAACAATGGGAAGCCGACCGTGTCATCGCCGAAGCCAACCAAGGCGGCGCAATGGTCGAAAGCGTGCTACATGCTGCCAACGCCGGTTTACCAGTCAAACTGGTGCACGCCAGCCGCGGCAAGACCGCGCGCGCTGAGCCGGTCGCAGCGCTCTATGAAGCGGGACGGGTCCGTCATTGCGGCCCCTTTCCAAGACTAGAAGATCAAATGTGCGGCATACTGATTGGCGGAGATTATGCAGGGCCCGGCCGTTCGCCCGACCGAGCGGATGCGCTTGTATGGGCATTGACTGAATTGATGCTTGCCCAAACCGCCAAACCCAGCGTGCGTTCGATGTGACGCGGCGATAAATACAAAGGAAGTTGCCAATGGCATTGCTCGAGCAGCTGCTCTCTGCCTTCAAGAGCAGGGAGGAAACCCGCGTGCCTTTGGCGCCGGGACTTGCGCAAGGTTGGATTCCAGCCAGTGCTGACCAAGGAAGCTCAATACCATATCAATATGAGCGCAGTGTTCGCGAGGGATTTTTGGGCAATCCAATTGCCCAGCGTGCAGTGCGAATAGTTGTTGAGGGCGTGGGGCAAGCGCCGATTACAAGTAATGATGACAGGCTCGCTGGGCTGATCGCCGCAACCAGCGCGGGCCAGTCGCTTATAGAAACACTTGCCGCCCACCTGCTTTTACATGGAAATGGCTTTGTCCAAATCGTTAAGAATGCCAATGGGGAGCCAATTGAATTGTTTGCCCTTCGCCCTGACCGGGTGAAGGTTGTGGCGGGACCCGACGGTTGGCCTTGCGCCTACACCTATTCTGTGATCGGCGACAAAATCACTTTGCCGATTGAAGATGACGAAGGTTGGCCCAGTATTATCCAGATCAAGACTATGCACCCGCTGGACGATCACATGGGGTCGAGCGCTCTGGCGGCGGCCCAGCAAGCAGTTGCAATCCATAATGCCGCTTCTGATTGGAATCGCGCACTTCTTGAAAATGCTGCGCGTCCTTCGGGTGCGTTAGTCTATGAGCCGGGTGATGGCGCGGGGCTTACAAATGAACAATTTGTGAGACTAAAAAGCGAGCTTGAGGTGGCGTTCTCGGGTTCTGGCAATGCTGGACGCCCCATGTTGCTTGACGGCGGATTGCGGTGGCAATCAATGGCTATGTCACCTGCTGACATGGACTTTGCGACCCTGAAAAGCGCGGCGGCCCGCGAGATTGCGTTGGCCTTTGGCGTACCGCCAATGCTGCTGGGATTGCCGGGAGACAACACTTACTCAAATTATCGCGAAGCCAATCGGGCGCTCTGGAGACTGACCCTATTGCCTTTGGCGGAAAAACTGTTCTCTGCCCTCCGAGAAGGTCTCTCACCCTGGTTTTCAGGCAGTACAATCGCAGTTGATCTCGACCGGATTACTGCCCTTTCTGAAGATCGAGAACGCCTTTGGAAACAGATATCCGATGCTGATTTCCTCACGCGTAGTGAGAAGCGCGGACTGCTTGGCTTTGGACCTAAGGAGGAAGATTCATGACACCGTCTGATACACTTGCAAGCCTTATGGCGCAGGCCAATCAAGACGGCGCTGAAATTGTCACCTTGCGCGCGATTGTCGAAGAAACCACTGAGGTTGCAACCGATCGCGTGCTTGATCGAATTGGCCTTGCCGACTCAAGCGCCGAGAGCGATCTTGATGAACTCCGCGAACTTTTACAGGCATGGCGCGATGCAAAGGCGAGCGCCTGGAAAGCGTTCATTGAATGGGCCATTCGCGCTCTTCTAGCGGTCCTCTTGATCGGGATCGCGGTACGACTTGGTGTTTGGGAGATGCTGTGATGGGCACACCCACTCAACCACAAGTACCCGTCCGCTTTGCTGGCTATGCGGGTCTTTTTAACATTCCAGATGCCGAAAGTGACACGATCTTACCTGGCGCATTCCAGGCCTCTTTGTCCGCTCGTAAAACAGCTCTTCCTTTGCTGTGGCAACATCGCCCTAACCAGCAAATCGGCGAAATCGAGAGCATCGCCGAAGATAAGCGTGGTTTGCGTGTTATTGCTCGCATCGATCATGCCAACAGCAGGGCAGCGCAGTTGTTAGCGTGGGGGAAGGTATCAGGTCTCAGCTTTGGCTATCGCGCTCGTCGGGCACATCACAGCAACGCAGGACGCGAACTTGCTGAGATTGACCTCTTCGAAGTCTCTCTCGTCACCCACCCACTTCAACATGGCGCGCGGGTTCACTTCATTTCCTGACCGTCCAGTGAAGACCCCCTATGGGCCGCCATGTCGGGCGGCCTTTTTTATGCTCAACAGAAAGGCCAAGTACCCCATGGATACCAACACCACCCCAGTTGTTGCCTCGGCAGTTGCGGAGGATCAGATGGAACAGAGTTTCGACATTGTAGCTCGGCAAGATCAAGCAGATGCTGAGATTCAAACACTTCGCAGCGATGTCGACGAAGTGAAAGCGCGCCTGGACAAAGTCTCCCGTGCAGCATCACGCCCAGCGCTTGTAGGTACAGCTTCAACGATTGAAGAAGTCAAAGGCTTTGTAGACGGCTATTTGCGCCGAGGGCGCGAAACTGAGGTCAAGTCAATCAGCGGCGTATCCCCATCAGATGGTGGGTTTGCAGTTCCGCGAGAGATCGATGCCATGATAACAAGCGAACTGGTCGAAATCAGCCCGATACGCTCGATTGCGCAGGTCGTTCAGACCGGAACTTCAGGCTATCGCAAACTCGTTGCCACTGGTGGCACAGCCTCCGGCTGGGTAAGTGAGGTCGCGCCACGCCCCGAAACTGACACTCCAAATTTTGCCGAAATTGCTCCACCGACAGGTGATCTCTTTGCTAGTCCTGCGGCCAGTCAAACGATGTTAGATGACGCTGCATTTGACCTTGAAACATGGCTAACTGATGAGATCGCTATCGAGTTTGCGCGAGCTGAAGGATCGGCGTTTGTGGATGGCACCGGCGAGAACCAACCAGAGGGTTTTCTTCGCTCACCGACCAGCATAGCGGAAGACGGGGTACGAGCCTTCAAGACCGTTCAATACATCGGTTCCGGTAATGCCAATGGCTTTGATAGCGCACCGGATGCCAAGCTGATCGATCTTATTCATTCACTCAAATCTAGTCACCGCCAAGGCGCTAGCTTCGTCATGAACTCAGCCACACTGGCCTCAGTTCGCAAGTTGAAAACTGCCGACGGTGCATTCTTGTGGCAACCAGGCTTGGTGGAAGGTCAGCCTGATCGCTTGCTTGGCTATCCCGTGGTTGAAGCTGAAGACATGCCCGATGTCGCCTCTGGCGAATTCCCTATTGCTTTCGGCAACTTCCGCCACGGCTATCTGATCGCGGAGCATAGCGCGACTCGTGTTCTGCGTGATCCATTCTCGAATAAGCCGTTTGTCCATTTCTACGCCACGAAACGCGTCGGCGGCCAAGTGCTCGATTCAAATGCTATCAAACTTTTGAAGATCGAAGCCTAAATCACCGTCTGATGTCGCTTAAGAATGGCATCATTTGTTCCCGGCAAGGTTGAGTTCCCCCTTTGCTCTTCTGCCGGCACCTCGCGTCCGCGCCGCGTAAGCCAAGCTTCACTCCAGCTAGCTGCGATCGGCGCGGGCGCACCCTGATCCATTTTTCGAATTTGGGAGAACGCCATGCAGCGGAGAATTGTGGAGCCAGCGGATGTAAGCGGTGGAGCGCTTGCTGAACTGAAGAGCTGGCTTGGAATAACCCGGCCCAATGAGGATGTTCTCCTTACTGACCTTTTACAATCCGCTCTTTCGATGTGCGAGAGTTTCACCGGTCAGACTCCCTTGTCTCAGCTCATCGAAGAGCGGCTGCCGGTTCAGGCAGGTCAACACATGTTAACTTCGCGTCCGGTATCTTCAGTTCTCAGCGTAGAGCTCATGTCGCAGAGTGGAGAACGCACTGAGCTTTCCGTCTCGCAATTTCACAGCGATATCCAAACCAAAGGAAATCTCATCATTCACCTCCC
>JBCDKX010000015.1:0-28238 GCA_038746055.1 Pseudomonadota bacterium | reverse complement strand
TAAGCTCAAGCACCACACCTAACCCTTTGGCGCAGCTTTGCTTGGCGGTTATCTCCGCACGAGCTATCAATGCGAGATCAGGGTTAAGATCGCGTCAACGCTGAGCTTTGGGCCTTACGAGATTAGTGGAGCAGCATCAGCGGCTCGTCTGGCTACAGTTTGGCAAATGCCTGCCCAGCGACCCAGCCCATGCCGAGTGAAAGCGCAATCGCACCCAGACCATAAAACAGTGCCCAGCGTTGTGAGGCGTAAACCACAGTGCCCTCGAGACCCACTTTCACAACCTCGATGTCAGCGGTCGCACTGGCGAGCACCCGGCCATCAGCAATCGCGAACGTCTCGGCAGTGTATTGGCCGGTGGTTACGTTGGAGGGCAGATTGATGCGCGCCTGATACAACACGCCCTCACTAATGCGGACACCTTGCGGGTCCTGCTGATAGAGGCCAAGCCGTTCGCGCATCTCAACCAGGCCATTGGTAAAGCGAGCCTGTTCTTCCGGCTCGATCTGTCCCGAAGGACTTAGCTGAATAAACTCCGTTCCAAGCTCATAGATTGCGGCTGTCCGGGGATCGACAATATCGGCAATTGGGCGTGAGGATGCCACCGCGAAAAACGATGGGGCCGACCGGAAATCTCTCGCACCTGCATTCATCCAAATGCCCGCAATCCGCTCCTTTTCACGCAGCCGGATCGGTTCTGCAGGGCCTTTGAGGACTACCGCAATATCGAATTCGCGGTCATTACCAGAACCAAGGGGATCAATCACAGCGCCGTACAGCAGGAGGTTGGCGCCAGTGAATCCCTGCCGCACTTCGATGCGTGATTGGCTGACTTCGGGCACGAGGAACGGTTCACTTTGCCCCATCAGAAAGGGAGCAGCGATGAACAGTGTTAAAGCGGCGAGGATCGATCGAGCCCGCTTGTTCATAATGGACTCACAGTGTAAATCTCATCGGGCTGCACACCGAGCCCGTAAAGCATCCGCAGCGCCACCGCGATAACGATTGCAGCGAGGACAAAGCGCAAAACCTCGGGCCGGGCCTTAATCGCGATTTGGGTGCCAAATTGCGCACCCAAGACCGAACCAAGCAGCAACAGACCTGCGAGAATTATATCGACAGCTTTGGTCGTCAGTGCGTGGGTCATGGTGGTTACCATGGTCACAAACAAAATTTGGAATAGCGAAGTACCAACAACCACATTGCCGCTCATCCCAAGAATGTAGAGCATGGCGGGCACAAGTATAAACCCACCGCCAACTCCCATGAGCATCGTGAGAACGCCAACAATGATCCCCAAGACAAGCGGCGCGATAGGAGAAATGTAGAGACCAGATGCATAAAATCGTGTTCGGAAAGGCAGGCCAGCCACCAAAGGATGATGGCGCCGTTTGCGCGGAGAGACATCTTTTTGTCCCTTCGCTGCTGAGAGCGCCTCAAACGCCTCACGCATCATCAGCGTGCCGATCGATCCGAGCATGAGGACATAGAGAATGTTGATCACCACATCGATCTGGCCGAGTGCCTGAAACAGGCGGAAGAGCGCAGCACCAAACAGCGCGCCAATTACACCGCCAGCGACCATGACTGAGCCCATTCGATAGTCGACCCCCTTGCGTCTGCTATGGCCGATCACACCTGAAATGCTGGCGCCAGTAACCTGTGTGGCAGCTGACGCGGCAGCGACCGTCGGCGGTATGCCGTAGAAGATCAGCAGAGGAGTGGTCAGGAACCCGCCGCCCACTCCGAAAAGACCCGACAGAATCCCGGTCAGAAAGCCCAGCAGCACGATGAAAAGGCCATTCACCGACAGATTCGCAATGGGCAGGTAAACGTCCATGCACAAGCGATTACCCTAGCGCAGCTGGTGTGGGAAGAAGCGTTTACCCCCTACCCCCGGCGATATCTCAGAACCGGGTTGAAACAGTGGCAGCAACGCCTGAATCGGGCTCTGCCTTGCCGGCAACTTGCTCGCGGTAATCGACTGATACACGCGCAGGCATGTCACCAATATTCACGTCAAACCGCAGGGTCGGCCCAACATCAACCCGCTGCGCGCCTTGCTGCGCCCCGCCCCATACGCCAGCACCAAGGCTGACCGCGGCAGAACCGACTCCGGGCTTACCGATCCGCGTAAGGCCACGGGTCATGACAGTTTGTCCATCAAGGAAATAAGTGCTGGCATCACCACCAACGTATCCGCCTGCGCCATAAGCTTCTAGCGAGAACCCGAGCGGAAGCTTTATCGGAGGAATTTCAGTAGCTGCATAGGCTGCCGGTCGCACATTGGTTCTCGCCGCAATCCCAGCGTCTGAGATTGCTGGATTTCGGGTTGCGCGAAGCTCTGCATACAATCGCACTGGAATATCCCCAATCGGTAATGCAGAGACACCACCCGCAAGCTCGCTTTCCCCCCCAGTAACTAATGCGTGATAAGCGCGCGCGTAGACACGCGGGTCATGTCCTGATGAAGGCCTTGCGCGCCACTGCAGATTGGCTGCGAGCTGGCTCGCGCCATAGATCGGCGCCCGGCCTTGCGTGACCGACAGAGCGCTGGAGCCCTGACGATAAAAACCATAAACATCAAGCATCCAGCGATTTGCTGAAGGCGGGGCAATAGGAAGCACTTGGGCAGCAAATGGCGGCCGCGCCTCCTGCGTTCTTCGGGGCGTTTTACCGCTACGCTCTGTGGAAAACGCGCCGCCGGAGCGAACACCTTCTGTGTGCCAGTCCGCGGCGAAGGCCTCACGCATCAGCATTCGGTGCGCCTCGGCAAGCTCGGGCGCGAGCGCATAGCGAGGTTCCTGAGATTGGAAAGCTCTGCGATCCGAATATCTCCACGCTTCGCCATGGTATAGACTGCCAGCATCGGGCTCAGGGTAAGCAGGCGCGCTTACGATCACATATGGCTTTGGAGCATATGCATAAGCAGCTGGTGGCGGATAGGCTGGATGAAAAGCGTGGCCTGTCCCAGGTGGGTATATTGCGAGCGGATAACCGCCAATGGTCACCGCAGGCAGGAAGGCGAACGACTGTGGGGCATGAGCTTGAGATGCAGCGCCGGGCTGAGCATGTGCCAGTCCATTGTGTGCCAATTCTACATGTTCTGCCGATGCTTGAGCTATCGGTTGAAGAGCAAGCGGGTTATCCCAAGTGGCAGCGCGCAGGGAGACCCATCCACCCAGTAACAGAGCCAGCACTACAAGCGGCGTACCCCGCCTGCGCATAGCGTTTTCCGCATTCAAATCCCACCCCCACGAGCGGCCCTTTGCTGGCTTGGCTGCTGGTAGCTTTGCGCGGTTTGGGCTGCAGTTGAGTTTACTACATTACTGAAGCTCGAACTTGCGGGATGACGTGTGTGAGCAGTCTTGTCCCATGCAGCTCCTTGACCCAAGATTGTCCGCCAATAAGCAAGGATCGCTCGGCGACCTGCCATGATCGTGATGATGTTGGTGACCGGCAAACGGACCACTGCGAAGACGCCCTCAGCAATACCATAATTTCGCGCTGTAAAGGCAAAGCGGCATAAAATCCGCCAAGCTAGAAAGCAGAGATTGGCAATAAGCAATCCAGTTATCAGCGGTGATATCGTGATTTTGGGTGCTGCCCCAAAGGCACTGGCAATTGAGATTACCAGCGCAACGACCAGCAGGAGATAACCAAGAGCCAGTACCAATGCCGTCAATGGTCCGCGCCTGTCACGGGCGCGCATCCAAGTTTCAGCTGCACCGCCTGACCAACCAGTGTGATCCCATCCTTGAAGTGAGATACCATGTACCCAACGGGTCTTCTGCCGCACAATCTCGCTCAAAGTCGACGGAAAGAATGCACGTGTAGCGATCAGTTGGTCATCCTGCCCGCGCGCACGGACAAACCGGCACCGCCCACCCTGCTCGGCAATGGCAAGACCAAGCTCATAGTCCTCAGTCAGCGATGCCGGATCGAAGGGTACTCCTTCGCGCTTGCTTTCGGCCAATCGCATAAGAGCGCTGCGCGACATGCTGCAGCCTACCCCCGCTGCTGGAAGGGCCGCACCAACAGCGCTTCGCACTACCATCGCCTTGCCGTGTGCCTCAGCAAACTCTTCACAGTAATGGCTACCAAGCCAATCTCTCGCCGCTTGCGGCATTGGTTCGACAGGTAGTTGGGCAAAGTCTGCCCCTTCCTCCATCGCTAGATCGAGAAGCCCAAGCCCAGCGGGGTCAACCATATCTTCGGCGTCATGAAAGACGACAGCTGAAAAGGCTGTCGAAGAACGCCTCTCGTCATCGCTCATAGCTTCATATACTCGGTTAAGACAGTCTGCTTTCGTGCTGGGCCCATCGCGATCATGAATCACCATGCGCACGCGGGCATCGCCCCTAACAGCGCGAAGAGCAGCTTCTAATGTCTCCGGATCATTGCGATATACACCGACGTACAGCCTAACGTTGTCTTGCGACCAAACACTTAGAAGGTGACGGATTGTATCAAGAATGACATCCGCTTCTTGCCAGGCAGGAATAAACACCGCGACTGGCTTATGAAGCGATCTGAATTGAAGTTCCTCACGATCAACAATCGCAGTCCTTGCTCGCCCGGTCAGTTTGAGCCATAGCCAAGCCAAATCGACGGCGAGGTCGTCAAGAGCACCGATTAGAAAGAAAACCCCAGCGAACAGAAGCAGTTCGTACTGAACTAAAGCCAGTAATTGCCAAATGTCAGATGCCATACAAGCCAAGGCCCCCAACTTCCTTGAACAAAAAAGTAATTAGCATCGTACCTTTGGAATAGCAACCAGATCAAATATATCCGAAATGGACTTAAATTAATGTCTAAAAATAACTCTAGTACTACCAGTCCATTACGCCGTGTTTTCGCACCCGTGCGGGCTTTGTTTGTTGGTGATGCATCGGCGGGAATTTTACTAATATTGGTTGCGGCGGCAGCGATGCTAGCAGCCAATTCTGCCTTTGCGAATGAGTACGACACGCTCATCAACGGCAAGTTTGCTTGGTATCCGCACGAAAAGCTCAAGTCGCTCCATTATGTCGTCAATGACGGGCTCATGGCTGTGTTCTTTTTTGTCGTTGGGCTGGAAGTAAAGCGCGAAATGATCCAGGGCCAATTGGCCAGCGCACAGGCGCGTCGCTTGCCGATGATTGCAGCTGCTGCCGGCATGGCGGCCCCTGCGATCGTGTTCATGATTGTGTCCGGAGGCGGTGAGTATTCACGCGGTTGGGCAATTCCAGCTGCAACCGATATCGCTTTTGCAATGGGTGTGCTTGGCCTGCTTGGCAATCGTGTGCCAGCCTCGCTGCGGATATTCTTGCTGACTGTTGCGATTGTTGATGACATCGGAGCTGTTCTCGTGATCGCGTTTTTTTACACCGAGATCGAAAGCATGAATTCATTCCTGATGTGGATGGGCGCATCTGCCGCGGTGCTGGGAGTGATGATTGCGCTCAACAGGCGCAAGGTTTCGGTCTTTTGGCCTTATATCTTGCTGGCAATCGTGCTGTGGTACTGCGTGCTAAACACAGGCATTCATGCCACCATAGCGGGAGTTTTAGCGGCGCTTACCATTCCGCTGCATCGGCGCGACGGGAACTCGATGCTTGAACGGCTCGAGCATGGTCTTGCACCGTGGAGCGCTTATCTGGTCGTTCCCGTGTTCGGCTTTGCCAATGCGGGCGTTTCTCTAAGCGGTGTTGGAGTGGACAACTTGCTTGATCCACTGCCAATCGCGATTGCAGCGGGCCTTGTAATCGGCAAACAACTCGGCATCTTTTCCGCCATCTTCATTTGCGACAAGACTGGCTTTGCACCGCGTCCTGATCATGCCAGCTGGCAGGAAATATGGGGGATTACAATCCTTTGCGGCATCGGGTTTACGATGAGCCTCTTCATTGCGCTGCTTGCATTCCCGGGCAATCAGCTCTTTATCGACGAAGCTAAGATCGGAATTCTGACCGGATCGGCTATCTCAGCGATCTTGGGATACACTCTGCTGCGGTTCTCGACGGCGCATCCAGATGAGATCGCGCAGATTAATAATCGAGCCGCTTAGTCTGTAGCAGATCGCTGTATTTGGTAGCATTCAACAAGCGCTGGTTTTCTGGCGTTGCGATCTAAGTGAGCAAGCGACACGATGGGATGATGTGACTCAGTAAGCAAGCACGGGTGATTGGCGGGCTCGCCTACAAGGCGCATCATGGTGCGCTTGAGATCGCTGAGCCCCCCAGCAATCTAAGCAAAAACAAAAGGGCGCAAGACTAACAAGTCTCGCGCCCCGTTCCTCCCGCTTTGGTGCGGGTTGTTTGCTGCCTTTTTTGTTTAGAAGCTGGCGGATAACGTCGCGACGACCGTATCGCCGGTGAAGACAAAGTCGCCATCAGGCTGAATGGTCTCAAAAGCTGCATCCCCCTCTACGCCGACGAAGGCAGCGCTGAAGGTAAAGGTGTCATTGAGTGCATAATCTGCGCTCACAGAATAATCGAATGCATTCCCGCTATTGGTGAAGGTCAGGAACCCATCAGTATAACCAATGTGCCCATTGAGCGTGATTGGCGTATTGGGGATACCTACACTCACATCGGTGTAAAGGTAGAGATTATCCGTGCTGCCAAGCGAGCTTTGGTCAGGCGCATAAGCAATTCCTGGCGTCACCGAAACGGAAGCGAGCGAGAAGCTCACAGAGCCATAAAACTCGATGTAGTCAGTGTCGCCAGACACACCCGGAGCATCAGGATACAAATAGTAAATGACCCCGATATCAGCCGAGACGCCTTCGCCGATATCACCACTCCAACCGCCATAAAGGTCAAGCTCGGTTGAGCCAAAGCCAACGGTCTGCTCATCAATGTTTGACGCCCAGGTGCCGACGTAGAGACCAGATTCATGGCTGACGTCAAAGCCGCCTTGGACCGCGAACTCACCGTCTGAGAGATTAACCCCGCGGAACCGGTATTCGGTTGCAAATGCAACATTGGCTGAGAAACTCAGACCGCTATCGCCAGCCATTTTGTTCGAATTGACCTCGTCGATCGGCTCAATGGAGCGATCTGCAGTCGTTAGTACCGGAGCAGCGTCAAGCGCTGTGGATGCAGCTACAAGCTCCGGGCTAACGGCGGAGGACTCATTGGCCTCGTCAGAAGATGATTCTTCAGCGAGAGCCGGGGCTGCTGCAAAAAGCAAACCCATAGAAAGGGTAGCGGCGGAGAGGCCGCGCATGGACGTGAGCATTACAACTTCCTTTAATTTTTGTTGTTGCTTCGTCCCACCTGCACGTCCGTCGGCTGCTTATTTATGACGCAGTCTCATCCAAACGCGACATAATCGTGCACGCTCATGCCGCAAAGCACAAGGGAAATTGCACGTCGGACATCAGCTGTCACCAGAAAGACGCTCGATTGTGGAGTTTGTGCATCACTTTGTAGTGCCAAGTTAAGACTATGGTTGCGACAATGATTGTAAGGCAAGTTGCTGTTCTTACCCGGCGCGCTTACACAGGCATGTCTCCTGTAGTTTGAGCATCGACTGCCGAACGACGCGGTTCAATCCAACGTCCTTGTAAGGGACAATTATATAGACATGCTCGACGCAATTCGCTCTCTATTCAGGCCTGCTCAGCAGGTGCCGCTGCCTGCGGTTCCAGATGGGGAGCGCTATTACCTCATTGGCGATATTCATGGTCGACTGGATCTGTTTGAAGCGATGGTAGCTGCGATCGAAAACGACGATTCATCTCGCGATCCGCGACAGACCCAGGTGGTGCTTCTCGGTGACCTCGTAGATCGCGGTCCAGACAGTGCTGGTGTGGTCGCTCTTGCGCGCAACTGGCAGAACCAGCGTACCGTGCGTGTTCTTGCCGGCAATCATGAGCAGATGATGCTGGATGCTTTCCAAAAGCCGGAGATTCTGCGCCATTTTCTAAAGCACGGTGGACGCGAGACGGTTATATCCTATGGGCTTTCCAAAAAGCAGTTCAACACAATGACGCTCGATGAGCTGTTTGCTGCCCTGCCCCAGCTGATCTCGCAGACGGAACGAGACTATATCGCTTCATTTGAGGAGTACATTGTCGCGGGTGACTATCTCTTCGTTCACGCTGGCATTGACCCAGCTGTTCCGATCACAGAACAGAAGCGCAGCGACCTGTTATGGATCCGCGATCGCTTTCTACGCCATGAAGGTCCGCTGGATAAGGTGGTTGTCCATGGACATACGATCTTCAAGAAAGTGATGGATTGCGGCAATCGCATTGGCATTGACACTGGTGCTTTTCGTTCAGGTGTGCTTAGCGCCTTAGTGCTCGAAGGCGACCAGCGTCGAATTATTCAGACGATCAGAGAAGACGGCGGGCCGGTTGAGATTTTTCATGGTGAAAGAGGGGAATAATCCGCTCTCTGCATTCGTATAACAAAGCAGGGCGAAAGGCCTAGCAGCTCAGACAAAGATATGTTTTGGCCCAAGGGACTTAAACGATGAAAATTGCAATGGTGGGATCAGGCTATGTCGGACTTGTATCAGGCGCATGCTTTGCTGATTTCGGCCACGACGTGGTTTGTATCGATAAAGATCAGGGCAAAATAGATAGGCTGCATGATGGCATAATGCCAATTTATGAGCCCGGTCTCGACAACCTGGTTGAAAGCAACGTGAAGGCGGGTCGCTTATCGTTCACGACATCCCTTGCTGGAGGGATAAAGGGCGCGTCCGCTATCTTTATTGCTGTGGGCACTCCCAGCCGGCGGGGCGATGGTCATGCTGACCTTTCCTTCGTCTATGCAGTTGCCGAGGAAATCGGCGGAAGCCTCGCCAATGATGCAGTTATCGTGACCAAATCGACCGTGCCGGTCGGTACTGGCGATGAAGTGGAGCGCATTCTAGCCAATAGCGGCGCTGCGCATCGCTTTGCGGTTGTGTCCAACCCGGAGTTTTTACGCGAGGGCGCGGCAATCGACGATTTCAAACGTCCTGATCGCATAGTGATCGGTGCCGAAGACGATTTTGGCCGCGAAGTGATGAGCGAGGTCTACCGCCCGTTATTCCTCAACGAATCGCCTATTCTCTTCACTTCGCGCCGGACGAGCGAGCTCATTAAATACGCCGCAAATGCCTTCCTTGCGACCAAGATCACTTTCATCAATGAAATGGCTGATCTGTGCGAGAAAGTCGGTGCCAATATTCAGGATGTGAGCCGTGGGATCGGGATGGACAATCGCATCGGAGCCAAGTTCCTTCACGCCGGACCTGGCTACGGCGGATCGTGCTTCCCGAAAGACACGCTTGCGCTGCTAAAAACCGCGGAGGACTACGATAGCCCGACGCGCATTGTCGAGGCTGTGGTCAAGGTCAATGAAAGCCGCAAGCGCGCCATGGGCCGAAAAGTGCTGGAAGCGCTGGGCGGCACTGATGCAGCTCGCGGCAAGAAGGCAGCGCTGCTTGGCCTCACGTTCAAACCCAACACCGATGATATGCGGGATTCCCCGGCAATTGCAGTGGCGCAGACGCTGACCGATGCCGGGGTTCGAGTTTCGGCCTACGATCCCGAGGGTATGGAGCAGGCCCAGCCGCTAATGCCTGATGTTGCAATGTGCGATGATCCCTACGCCGCGATTGAGGGAGCCGATGCGACGGTAATCGTGACCGAATGGGACGCATTTAGAGCGCTTGACCTCGACCGAGTCGAACAGCTCGCCAAGGCGCCTGTGCTTGTCGATTTACGCAACATATACACGCCCGAAGACGTTCGTTCACGCGGGTTTACTTACTACAGTATTGGGCGCGAATGATTGAAAATAAGACGATTCTACCCGATGCTGCCGGACGGTGTTAGACAGGCTCTTAACAGCTCAGTTGCAAAGTTTAACATTGTGTAAAATTTAACTTGGGAATCGCCTGGAGTCTATGTAGCTTCCTCGGCAGGGGAAACTACATTGCAAAGGGGCAATTCATGAAAAATCGTATCCTACTCTCTGGCGCGGGCTGCATGGCTCTTGCTGGAGCCCTTGCTTCTGCACCTGCCTATGCAAATGGAGCTGGTGCAACGAGCAGCGAAAGTGGATCGAGCGACTCATACCGTCTGGAAGCGGCTGACGAGTCGGAAGATTCGCGGTCGGTAAGCGTCTCAAATGCACAAAGCGCGATGAGACCGCTCAATGCGTTTGCTGGAATCGACACGAGCAGCTTTGTGGCGGCACCAACCGATCTGACAACTTTCCGCGCACCGCGCAGCGAAGAAAGCCTCATCGCTTCAATCACCGATCCCGAGCAGCGTTTGCTTGTCCGTGACGATGTCGGCGTTGATTTCGGCGATCCGGATAATGTCGCTCCTTATGCAGTTCAGATTTTCCAGCAGCGCAATTCCGATGGCGGTGTGTTTTTCAACTGTTCCGGTAGCGTAATTAACCCGCGTACGATCCTGACCGCAGCACACTGCCTGAACGGCAGCGAAGGTCCAATCGCGACCACGTCTTCAGAAACCTATGGCCTTCCTGGCACTGGTGCGGAGACCACGCTTTTGATTGCGACGGGTCAAAGCAGCGCTGATCGCCTGTTTACGTACCTGCCAACAGGTGCTGGCTATGATGAAGGTGGCGTCGCTCAAAGCACTGACGTAATCATCCACCCAACTGGCAACGCAGACAACACCGGTCTTGGTTTCCCTTGGGCAGATGTTGCTCTGATTGCTGTAGATTCGCCCATTACAGACGTACCTGCGCTGTCAATTCTTTTGTCACCGCTTTCTGAAGTCACGCACGTTCTGCAGGTTGGCTACGGCACCAACGGCACAGGCACGACAGGCGGCACGAATGCTGGCAGCCGGTTCCTTCGCCGCGTAGGCGAGAATATGCTTGGCCTCAACGGCAGCCTTGGTGACTTCCTTGGCGGTGTCTTCCCTGACATTGCTCCGGCTACTCAGGTCATCGGCTCGGTAAGCCAGAACTATTACTGGACTGACTTCGATAACCCAGATCGTACACCTGAACAGCAAGCAGGCTGTGATTTCCCTGGTGGCACCATCTCTTGCGACTCGCTTGAGGCCGTGTTTGCAATCGACTTCTTCGATGGCGATGCGCTTCCTCTTGAATCGGGCACAGGGCCTGGCGACTCAGGTTCTCCCTTGGTCGCTGATCAACTTGCGGAGTTCCCGCTTGCGATTGGTGTGCTTTCCGGCGGGTTCGACTTCTTCCAACTCGGCGGCACTTACTCTGACGTAAGTTTCTATAACCCGCTCTATCCGTTCTTTGAGTTCATTACTGAGAACACACCTTATAAGTATGTCTCAGCAAACGCAGGTGATGGTAACTGGTCGGATGCATCGCACTGGACACAGGACCTTGATCCAGGTTTCTTCATTCAGAACGCAGAAGGTGAGATCGTCAACGGCATTCCAGGTGGCAATGAACCCGGTATTACCGCCTCCGACGGCAAATTTGGCAATGTTCTGGGTGGCGATATCTCGGGTAACACCACCGCGATCACGCCAGGATTCGAAGGCATCGACACGACGCTACCTGAAAGCTCAGCTCTGCTTGGCCCAGGTTCGACCGGCTTTGTTCCTCAGAACACTGACGGTACGCCAGGTGTCGCGTTTGCAAACCCAGCGCAATACTTCGAAGTTCACCTGAACAATGAAGGTCGCACCACCGTTGATATCGATGTTGAGATCGACAAGCTGGTCGTGAACAATCAATTTGCCGAAGTCTTCATCCCAGACGCCCAAAGCCTGACGCTGATCCAGGACATCGAACAATTGGGTGGCCTCGTAGAAGTCGATGGAACGGTGAACACACCGTTCTACTTCCTGGTTTCAGGCGAACTTGCCGGTGATGGTGGTTCGATTAATACCAACGCGCTGCTTAACATAGCTGGCCTCATCAGCGCGGGCGGTGCTGGTTCATTTGCTGATATGACCATTAATGGCGACTTCCTCCAGACCGCTGGCGGCGCCATTCTGTCCGACTTCAGCCGTGGTCGTCGCGGCGTGATCAGCTCCGACACTTACAACGTAACCGGCATAGCTCTGCTTGGCGGAACGCTACTTGTAGGCACCACCGATCGGCGCCCGCGTTTTGGTACGGAGTATACCGCGCTGACAGCAGGTGGAATTGATGGCACTTTCGATCAAACCGTCCTGCTGAGCAACTCAGCGACACTCACTGCTGAGAGTCGCGTTGAAGGCAATGAAGTGATCGTTGAGATCACCGCTCGCAGCCTTCGTAACCTTCTGGGACGTGGTAGCCGGTTGGAGGCGCTCGGTGGTGTGGCAGACACCTTGCGTTCCACCCGTTTCGCTGAGTTTGCTGGTCTGTTCGACTATATCGACAGTGCCAGCTTTGAAACACTTGGTGCGACGTTGAGCTCGCTCACTCCGACCAATGCGTTCAGCCAGACATTTACAGCGAACTCATTCTCGCACCGCTTCACTGGTCAGATTGCTCAGCGCACTCTGTCTCTGCGTGACGGCTCTCGGGCTGCTGGTGGCTTCACCGCTGCTGGTAACGCGAGCTTTGCGATCGCTGGCGGAGCTCCGGCTGAAATTGGCAAGATCGGCATGTTTGGTACCGCATCAGGCATCTACCGCAACGGAGGGCAGCTGCAGCAGAGCGTGATCGGCAATGGCACGGCAGGCTTCGGTGCCTTTGGCGTCAATGGCCTGAGCACAGGCGAGATCGGAGCGAATGCGTTTGAGCAGCTCTCACTCAGCCAAGCTGGTGAAATTACCATTGGCGCTGACCTGCGTGTCTCAGAGGGCTTCAGCTTTGGTGTGGCTATTTCGAACATCCGCAACAGCCAGTTGGCTCTGAACGGTGTTCAACCGCAAGAAGACAACAGCCGCTCGGTTGCGATCTATGCGACCTATAGCGACGGTGGTCTGTTTGCGGATGGCTATGCCGGTACCGCGGATCAGCGTCTAGGCGCGACGCGTCAGTCCGCTGGCGAGTTCCGCACCGCTTATGAGAACGCAGTCGGTCAGTCCGATGGCGATCAGGTCTTCGGTGGTGTTCGCCTCGGCTACGCCTTCGACCTCGGCGCAGGCATTGAAATGGGACCGGTTGCTAGCATGGACTATCTCAACAACCGCATCGGCGGGTTTGAGGAAACCGGTGCCGGCGCGTTCGGTCTCTCTGTAGCGGAGCGTACGTTCACCTCCGTGGGTGCAAAGCTTGGCGCAATGACCAGCTTCGACATCAAGACTACTGACACCAGCGCCATCCGTGCCTTTGGATCGGTGGCTTATGCTCGCGAGCTGGGAGACACCGAAGATGTGGTCACTGCACACTTCTTTGGTGCAGCCGACAACACCTTTGACATCACCAACTCGCTCGATCCGGAGTGGGTGAGCGTCAACGCGGGTGCCGAGATGCTGTTGGGTAACAACTTCTCAGCATCGGTCTCGGTCACTTCAGACATGGGCCGCGGCGTTCTCTCGAACGATCAGGCACAGGCATCGCTCGCCTGGCGCTTCTAAGCTAACCATCATAAAACCTCGGCTCTGACAAGCGCCGGGCCTTGCCATCAGGTGAGGCCCGGCGTTTTGTTTTGAGGGTTATCGGATTAGGGGGCTTAGTCTTTGATCGCTGCGTCCCACCCAAGTGCACCTCGCCATCTCAGACGGTAATTCCCCTAGACTCTCAATAGTAACGAAAATTAAGAGAGCAGCGTGTATCAAGGGGTCGGCTTCGGAGTAGCTCATGACAACATCTCCAAGCGATATGATGATCGCCACCTACGAGCTACAGGTTGAACTCGATATTGACTATCTGGATCGGTTGACAGCAGCATTCCTCGAGCCGCAATCTGAAGAGCTACACACAATTCTACATCGAGCGCTTGGCGCCAAAACCTTTGAACTAGGAAAAGTGCCGGACGGTTACGAATTAAGAGTTCAAGCTCATCAAAGAGAACCTCATCTCTTTTTATCAGAGGCTATTGAGCGCACCGCAATTGCGAGTTCTGTCTGCGGTCGCGTACACGATAACGAAGAACGATTGCGTGTTTTACAAGTGATTAGACACATTTGTGAGGCTTGCGCGCGTGTTTACTCGACAGTCCCGGCCCAGTTTGCCGTACAGGATATGGACAGGCTACTTCGCACTCGCACGTTAGCGACTGAGGATATTAGGGCTTCGAACACACTAATCTTTATAAGATCACATATCGCTGACGCGTTTGTTATCGAAGATGATGTAACAGGTCACCCTAGGCGCACAGCCCTCTATAACAAACTGATCACAAGGCTCGAAACGGCGGAACAGGCTACAAGACAGCAGAAGGAAGATAACAACACCGCATTCGAGGCAAGACGTTACTTCAAAGAAGAAGACTATGAGATGTTGGCTCAATTGCGGCGTGCTGTAGGTCAATCAATGCTTGGGCCAGCTGAACAGGCTAAATCTCAACGGAATCAGGAAATAACGCGGCGTCGAGAAAAAGTTATCGAGAGCATTTCACATGTCTGGCGTGATACTTTCATCTATCTTTTGGATCTAGATGAATCCGACGGATTTGAAGTTAGTGCATTGAAGAACGATCCTAACGTAACTGCACTGGCTGAGCTTAGCAAAGTCGAACGCGGTTCTATCACGGCGGATTTGGCTAGGCTACGATTTGAATTCGTGGACATGACCAACGCCACAGCCAATCCACATCGGCTCGACACTCTTTCACCTCGCAGCCGTGGGCGCAGCGTAGATTACGTTGGCTTTCTAATGTGGAGCAAGCTCGAAGCTGTAGCTCAGGCGGTCCTTGAAAATCCTATAGGCGTCAACGATGCGGATATGGCTCTCATCATAAAGGCAGCGCAGGAGTGGCGACCTCTGTGTGAATTTGAATTGCTAGATTCCGCAGAAACGACACTCGAAAATATGCCAGCACATCAGACACTGTTAGCTCTTCGCTCACTCGCTGATCGACCGAGCCATTGTATTGTTGCTGGCGATGCTGGTCCAAACTTCGATGGAGATATCTGGTGGAACGGAGCGCCTGCCAGAGCGCGCGAACTTATCTCCCGCTTCGCGTAACGCATCGAAATCATCTAAATTCGAATACTCTTCAGTAATCATACAGTCGCAGTCAAATAACTGCAAATGAGGGAGCACTGGTCAGAGATCCTCAAACAGGAAACAAGGCAAACATCAGGGGGCGTCATAAGCCGGGTTCTGTCTCCTCAGTGGTCTCCCACAAGGCGGCAGCCATTCATCTGGGCGACCTGTTGCCAGGCACGCTCTAGCAGCCAACCCGGGTCTCCTCAGGGCGAAATACCCCTGCTCATAAGAGCGCGAGACCCCTATTTGGCCTTGCTCCGGGTGGGGTTTGCCATGCGGGCGCTGTTACCAGAGCCCCGGTGCGCCTTTACCGCACCCTTTCACCCTTGCCTGTGGCCCAAAGGCCCATCGGCGGTTTGCTCTCTGTGGCACTTTCCCTAGATGCTGACCCAAGAGCCAACACCCGGCGGGCGTTACCCGCCACCCTCATTTCGTGGAGCCCGGACTTTCCTCGCATACTCTCAAGCGTGGGCTCAAGAACACACGCGGCTGCCTCAGCCCCCTGACGCAGCCCGCTCTACACCAGCAGGCCGCCGTAGGAAAGTGCAAGCTGGCTTAGTCCTCTGATGTCAGGACGTACTTCCAAATAAACGCACCAATCGCAGCACCGATCAGCGGCGCAACCCAGAAGAGCCACAACTGCGGCACTGCAGCAGTCTCAGCGTAGAAAGCAACGCTGGTCGAGCGCGCTGGATTGACCGAGGTGTTGGTCACAGGAATTGAGATCAGGTGGATCAGCGTCAGCGCCAAACCAATCGCAATCGGGGCAAAGCCCGCAGGTGCTTTATCCGAGGTTGCCCCAAGGATCACAATCAAGAATCCAGCCGTCAGCACGATCTCCGCGATCAAGGCTGCTATCATCGAATATCCGCCAGGTGAAAGCTCACCAAATCCGTTCGAAGCAAAACCGCCCGCTGCAAATCCGGGCGCCCCGCTCGCAATCGCGTAGAGCGCGGCGGCGGCCGCAAAAGAGCCAGCCAATTGCGCGGCCCAATATGGCAGCATTTCGCCCCAGCCAAAGCGGCCACCAATGGCAAGTCCCAAAGACACCGCCGGGTTAAAGTGACCGCCAGAGATATGGCCGACGGCGTATGCCATGGTCAGCACAGTCAAGCCGAAGGCGAGCGAGACACCTACAAAGCCGATTCCCAAGTCAGGAAAACCTGCCGCGAGGACCGCCGATCCACATCCTCCAAACACCAGCCAGAATGTACCTACAAATTCAGCGCCAAGTTTCTTGATCATCCCCGATCCCTCCCGGATATTGTGCCTGTCCAAGCACCAAAGCACATTTGTGCGAGCTTTGCTGTGAGGAATTGTAAATTGCCCCACTCTATAGGCGCATTATCTCGCCCGCCCCTGATCACGCTCTAGCAAAAGTTGCCACAAGATCGCGCCCAGTTGCGCGTCAGGCTTCCCTTCGATCCGTTCAGGGCGCCAGCGCCGCTCAAACGCCTCAATCGCTTTGCGCCCTTCGGTAATGTCATAGCCGAACCGCTCGAGCGCCAGGATGAAGGCTCCGTCATTGTCGAACGGATCAGCCTGTTCGAACTTCGCTGGAGTTGGCAGACACAGGCCATATTCCGACAGTCGCTCCCACGGAAACAGTTCGCCGGGATCGATCTTGCGGATCGGCGCCACATCTGAATGTCCCACTACATTTGCTCGGGGGATATTGTGCTCTTTGACAATGCGCGCCACCAGCGGCACCAGGGCGTCAAACTGTGCCTCTGCAAAGCCGCGATAACCACCGGCATGGCCCGGATGGTCAAGCTCAATCCCGATACTGGCCGAATTCACATCTTTGATACCGCGCCAGTAGCTTAGGCCTGCATGCCAGGCACGCTTCGCCTCACTCACCAGCTGTATGACCTCACCTGCTTCGCTGATGAGATAGTGCGCGGAGACGCTTGCATCGGGATCACTGAGCCGATTAAGCGCTGTCTCGATCGGCTTCATCTCAGTGTAATGGAGCACCAGCATGGTCACTGGCAGTTTGCGCTCATTGAAATTTGGCGAAGGCGCAATTCGGTGAACCAACTCGCTCACCCCCATGTCGCGCCAATCGCCAGTTGGCATGGGCGTCACCCGATCATGCCTTCTGGCTCAGGCAGGACTGCACCAAGCACGAGCGCCCCGTCGGCGAGTGCGAATTGAAGTCCCCCGCCCATGTCTTGTGCAAGCAAAGCAATCATATGCGCGGCAGCCGTACGGCTTGAGACTTCCGAGGCATCCAGCTGACCCTGAAGCGCCAAGCCAATCGTTTCATCGAAGGCCAGCTTTTCCGCCGTTGCCCGTGCGACAATCTCGACATTCCCACCGGTTCGCTCCGCCCCAATATCGAGCGTACCACCGCGCACGAGGGCATCGAGCGCTATCTGGGCAAGATTGAGCATGACCTTGATCGCGGCCTTTGGCAGTTTTGCGTCAGAAATCGCCCAGTTAAGTTCCACACGCTTGGCATCAGCGGCAAGCGAGCTGATCACTTCCTGCGCTTCTTCAACCGGTACGTATTCGCCAAACCCACCCGCTGCACCGAATGCCAGGCGAAAGAACTTGAGTTTATCTGTGCTGCTTTTAGCGCTTTGTTCCAGCAATTCGACGCAACGTTTTTGCATTTCTGGGTCGGTTTCATCCGCCAGCAGTTCGATCCCGTTGGAGAGAGCGCCGACAGGCGACAAAAGATCGTGGCAAAGGCGCGAACATAAAAGCGCTGCTAGGTCGGTCTGCGAAGTCATTGGGGCCGGTTATCCCTTCCGGTTTGACACACTTGACACACTGTCTAGGGCCAAAAAACTCTTGGGGCCACAGCTGGTTGAGACTGTTCCACCGAAGTGGCTCAAAAACTGACCGGTTGGGCTGCGCATGTGGGATATTTACTCATCCGCGAGATGGTAGGAAAGCGGTTTGAAGCCTTCGCTCGTGTCCTGCCAAAACGCCACTTCACGATCGTTCACAATCGCCCAGATTTTATCGTCACCCGCGGCCATCTCGTGATCGGTAATTGAGGGCGCAGCAGGGCCTTCTGGATGGGAATGAAAGTAGCCGAGTACATGCAGTCCACCTTCTCGCTCAGTCCTGAAGGCATGAATCAAAGCCTGCGGGTCGATTTCAAAATGCCTGCGAGGCTGACTGTGCACATTCGCCGCCTCAGCAAAGCTGGTGACCTGCCTACCTTTGCCCAGCAATATCCCACAGGCCTCATGCGGATGAGCTATTTGCGTGGCCGAGCGCATCCCTTCAAGCACCTGACTTGTCACGAGGATATCCATCGCCCATTGGTCTAGCCATGTCCGAAGAGGAAGTCATTACAGGGATAATCAAGGTTGCAGGTCGGCTCGATAAGGCTCTGGCCGAGGTTACAGAACTCTCGCGGGCGCGCATCCAGGCGCTAATCAGCGAAGGCCGGGTTAAGGTCGGCGATATGCCGGCCAGGTCTGCCAGCGATAAAGTCTGCGATGGTGCGACTTTCCAGATCACCGTACCAGCGGCAGCGGAAGCTAAGGCTTTGCCGCAGGACATTGCGCTCAATGTCGTATTCGAAGACCAACATCTCATTGTCGTTAACAAGCCTGCTGGCATGGTCGTGCACCCGGCCGCCGGCAATCCCGATGGCACTTTGGTCAATGCGCTGCTGCACCATTGCGGCGGAACATTATCCGGTATCGGAGGAATTGCGCGCCCGGGCATTGTCCATCGCATCGACAAGGACACGTCAGGCCTGCTGGTGGTCGCAAAATCTGACGCCGCGCATGAGGGTCTGGCCGCCCAATTCGCCGAACATTCGGTACACAGACGCTATTTGGCGGTCTGCGGAGGCCATCCCACACCTTCCAGCGGCACAATTGATGAAAAACTGGGTCGTTCAGATAACAACCGAAAGAAAATGGCTGTGCTGACAAAGAATTCCTCACGCGGGAAACATGCCATTACCCATTACAAGACTCTCCAACGGCTCGACTCAAGTTCCTTGATAGAGTGTCGACTGGAAACCGGCCGAACGCATCAGGTGCGCATTCACTGTGCATCAATCGGCCATGCGCTAATAGGAGATCAACTCTACGGCAAAGTTCCGAAACCGATAAAGTCGCTGGTGTCAGGGCTGAACTTCATACGCCAGGCCTTACATGCCGCCGAATTAGGATTTGTTCACCCTGTTTCACAGGAAATCGTACGGTTTTCTGCGGATTTACCAGCGGATATAAGGGAACTAATCGACGAACTTAGCCATTCTAATCGATGAAATGCGCTGCACAAATGGCAGAAATCGCATATATGTAACCAAGTGGCCCGTAACTTCGGATGCCCATCAGGGGTCCGACGAAAGAGGTCGACGCAAGAAAGGTTGGAAGTAAACGTGAGTAAAGCATCCACAGTCCCCGCTTTAAGCGGTGAGCAGAGCCTCAACCGTTATTTGTCGGAAATCAAAAAATATCCCGTGCTGACCGCCGAGCAGGAATATATGCTCGCCAAGCGCTATGCCGAGCACGAAGACCCTGAGGCGGCATCACAGCTGGTTTCTTCGCACCTTCGTCTCGTGGCCAAGATCGCTATGGGCTATCGCGGTTATGGTCTGCCCGTTTCAGACCTCATTTCCGAGGGCAATGTCGGCCTGATGCAGGGCGTCAAGAAATTCGAACCCGATCGCGGCTTCCGCCTCGCGACCTATGCAATGTGGTGGATCAAGGCGAGCATTCAGGAGTATATCCTGCGCTCGTGGAGCCTCGTGAAAATGGGCACCACCGCGGCTCAGAAAAAGCTGTTCTTCAACCTGCGCCGGATGAAGAAGCAGCTGGAAGCATACGACGATTCCGATCTGCACCCCGATGACGTTGCCAAAATCGCGACCGATCTGGGCGTACCGGAGCAGGAAGTCGTCAATATGAACCGCCGGATGATGATGGGCGGCGATGGCTCACTCAACACGCCGATGCGCAATGGCGAAGAAGGCGCCGGCGAATGGCAGGATTGGCTGACCGATGATCGTCCGCTGCAGGATGAGACGGTAGCTGACGCTGAGGAAGCCAGTGTACGCCACGAAATGCTGGTCGAAGCGATGGATAGTCTCAACGACCGCGAACAGCACATTCTAACCGAGCGCCGCCTGACGGAAAGCCCGCAGACTTTGGAAGAGCTCTCACAAGTTTACGACGTAAGCCGTGAGCGTATCCGTCAGATCGAGGTACGGGCGTTTGAGAAGCTGCAAAAAGCGATGCAACGGATTGCAGGCGAGCGCTTGCTACCTGGGATGGCCTAAACGCTAGACCGGCAAGCGTTCCAGTAACGCGTCCAGTACAGAAACATCGAAGCGCCGGGGGTCCTCCTCCGGCGCCTTGCTTTGGAGTTCAGCCAAAAGCGCATCCCTATCTGGAAATTCCCATCTTACCCGGCCAGGAAGCGCCTCTGACGTCGCTTTAAACCATTCCATCAAGTGAGGTTGCAAAGCGATGTGCTGTTCGAAATTGCCTCTCCTGCGGGTTGGGTCACCCTCTTTCTGCGCGCGGGCCACCGACGGGTCTATGTGCTTGACCAAGTAGAGATTGGCAAAACCAAGCCTGCCGGCGGCGATTGCCTCTCGGACGAAGACCCGTGCATGCGCAAACTTGTCGGGCCAGTGGAATCCTGCGCGCTCCATACACCACGAATAGTGGATTTTCATCGGGTCAGTATCGCAGATGGCAAAGCCATGTTTGTGTTCGATCTCCAGCGCCATCTGAAATTTTCGCACATTATGTTCTGTCCAAAACCGGGCGTGATCATCAAGGTTGGCGGTTTCGCCCGGCAAATCTCCCTTTACTGGAATTTCAGGCACAAAGCGGCCTTCACCAAACTGGCGCGCAAAAGTCGTTTTTCCAGCAGCACTGATCCCTTCGGCAACGACAATCATCGACAGCTCACTCCCTCAATCGGCAAAAATCATCGCCCATCGCTGTATTGAGGATGCTGCGGTACTCATGAAGCCGTGTGTCGCCCTCGTGCACCAGGCCAAAAACCGGCTCCTCTATTTGCCGCAAGGGTACAAGTGCCACGGGACAAGACACCGGCACCAATTGCGAACCCTGCCCTACTTGCAGGGTTGAAAGCAGACCAAACATGCGCTGCTCGCGGGTTGCGCGGCCCAGCATAATCATGCGGTATTGGCCCGCCTCGCTCGTCATCAGATAGGTATGGCCCGATAGATGGGGCATAGACACGAAGCCTGCTTGCTCGAAGGTGGTGTCGATCCGGTCGCTCTCCGCGAATACGAGATGCCCCTTGGCATCATCCCAGCGAATATCGGTGCGATAGGCATAAACCGCACCCTCCCTGCCAAAGCTTGCGCGCAAGGTGAGATATTCGCCCTCGATCCACCTGACGGCAGGCCGCGCATAGGAACCCATCTCAGCCGGGGCAAGCATGGGGTTGGTGGCGGTGACTTCGGGTTCGGCCACAGCGTTTCCCCGCAAGGACGCCCCCAGCGCCTCCTCCAACCGAACAATCGTCGCCAAGGTAAAGCGCCTGCGCCCTGACAACGCCTTTTCGAGCGTTGATACAGAAAGCCGTGCGCTTTGCGCCAACCCGGCGCGCGAAATCCGTTGCCGTGCGATCTCTTCACGTAGGCGCACCGCAACCACTGCATCGTCAAATTCCCCAATCACACCCGCATACCCCATGGTTTCCTCCTCCTTGCCGTACGGATCCGGACAAACCCGCACAGTTCCTCACTGTCTCATCACTCGTTCCGCACAACGTGGCGGAAATTGGCTTTTCTTGGCCGTGGCACAGCGCCTCAACCCACCGATATGGGAATAGATATCTGAGATGAATGGAGGCTTACGTGCGACGAATTGCTATTGGAGTAGAGACATTCCCGAACCGGGATGCACTGGTGGTTATAGGGGTGTTAGGCGTTCTTGCCCTTTTTGCAGTGACCGCAATGGCGCTGGGATCACGCGCTGGAGCCAATCCAAACCATAACACTAGCTTACGAACATTACCGCAAGCCGAACGCGCAAATTTCTCTCCCACTACCAGCGACGGCGGTCTTATGCTGCGCAGCATCAGCAGTGACGGCGTGGCGACGAGTGTTCCGGCCGTACGGCTGGGCACCGATATAGTCGCCAACGTTTCTGGCCAGACCGCGCGGGTGACGGTCACCCAAGCCTTCCGCAACACGTCAGAAGGCTGGATGGAGGCAACCTATCTCTATCCCCTGCCCGAAGATGGCGCGGTTGACAGCTTACAAATGGTGGTGGGTGACAGGATCTTCTCCGGCAAGATCAAGCCCAAGGAACAGGCGCGCGAAATCTATGAAGAAGCCAAAGCCAATGGCCAGAAGGCGGGGCTAGTCGAACAGCACCGCCCCAATATGTTCAAGAACTCCATCGCGAATGTGGGTCCAGGCGAAACGGTACTCGTTCAGATCGAGTTTCAAGCTCCGATCCGCCAAATCAAGGGCGATTACTCCCTCCGAATGCCCTTGGTGGTCGGTCCGCGCTATGTCACGGGGACCACCAATGCAGGTGGGTCGCTCACTCGCGCGGCACTCCTCGCTGGCTCAAGCGATATTCTCGCTCCCACTGCCGACCCTGACATGGCGGCGCGCGCTGGTGGAGGCCTGAACCCGGTTTCGATAACAGTCAATCTTGATCCGGGTTTCACGGCTGAAGCGATCTCAAGCCCCTATCACGCAGTGAATGTGTCCGGCGAAGGCGAGACCCGCACGGTCACTCTCAAAGATGGAGCTGTACCCGCCAACAAAGATTTCGAACTGCGCTGGAGTGCGGGCGGCGATGTACCCGAGCTTGGCCTATTCAAGCAAAAGCATGGAGCGCTGGACTATGTGATGGCAACAGTCACACCGCCCAGTGTGGAGCGAGCCCGCACCCAGGTACCACCACGTGAAATGATCTTCGTGATCGATAATTCAGGCTCAATGGCTGGCGACTCTATGGCTGCCGCACGCCGCAGTCTGCTCTATGCGCTGGAAACCTTGCGCCCACAGGACCGCTTCAACATTATTCGCTTTGACGACACTATGGACGAGCTGTTTGTAGGCGCTGTCCCGGCAACGGACCAGAACATCGCGATTGGCAAAAGCTTCACCCACGGTCTCGAAGCGGAGGGTGGCACCGAAATGCTACCGGCCTTGCGCGCTGCTTTGGATGAATGCCGCACCGATGATGTAACCAGAGCTGCAGAATGCGCTGCTGAGAGCGCGGCTTCGGGGCGATCACTGCGCCAAGTCATCTTTCTCACCGACGGATCGCTGTCCAACGAAGCGGATATGATGCGTGAAATCAGCCAGAACCGGGCGCGCAGCCGTGTCTTCATGGTCGGTATTGGTTCGGCCCCCAACAACTATCTGATGAGCCGCATGGCGCAGGCTGGGCGCGGCACCTTCACCAATGTCGGTTATGGCGACGAAGCCGAGCCGCAGATGCAGCGCCTGCTCGACCGGCTGAGTAAGCCCGTGGCGACCAATCTCACCGCGAGCGTCTCAGGCGGGAATATCGACTTTGCCCCACGTGATTTGCCTGACCTTTATGCTGGCGAGCCACTGGTTCTGCTTGGCCGTACCAAGCATCTCCAGGGCACGCTGACGGTCAGCGGCATTATTGACGGCCAACGCTGGAGCCGGAGCATCGACCTGACCCAAGCCAATAGAAGCGATGTCGTCGCCAAACTTTGGGCCCGTCGCCGCATCGCCGAAGTTGAAGCCGAGCGCTATTCAGGCGAGACCTCGTACGAACGCGCTGATGCTTCGATTGAGGAGCTGGGAATGGACTTCCATCTCGTCACCAGCCGCACCAGTCTGATCGCAGTCGACGAGACGCCCAGCCGTCCTGATGGCGCGCAGCTAGTGCGTGAAGAACTCCCGCTGCTGCTGCCAGCGGGTTGGGACTTCGATCATCTGTTCGGGGTACAATTCGCCAGCGGTCAACGCGAAACGCCAAGCCGTCATAGCGAGGAACGTCGGCAACTGGAACTCCCTAACACCTCCACCGGATATCGGCTCACCCTGGCGCTCGGCCTTGCCCTGCTATTCTCGGGCACTGCTATCAGCCTGTGGTGGAGGCGAGAGCGGTCTTTGCACGATGCCGGTGGTCACCGCCTCCAGCGGGCTACCACGTGATGCAGACCGCTCTCGTCAAACCGTCCTTTGAGTTCCCTGCTGAAGGGCGCGCTCTCGAGAAAGGAGCATGGCAGCGCGCCCTTCCCCTTATATTGATCGCAGCATTTCTGTTGAGCGGTGCCGCGATCACAGCCAAGGCATTATATGTTCCGGTGAAGGCTGAGGTTGCACAAATCCTGCTTAAGCGCGCATTCGCCGCCAGCTTAGCAAGCGGTCAGCCGGTAAAGCCGTGGAGCTGGGCCGACACTGCATCGATTGCCCGCATTACCGTGCCACACCTTGAGGCGAGCGATGTGGTCTTGTCCGGCGGATCGGGTGAGGCGATGGCCTTTGGTCCGACGGCCTTGATCGATGATCCCGCACGCGCGCTGACAGTACTCGCCGCACATCGCGACACGCATTTTGAGTTTGTGCAAAAGCTACGCGCGGGTGATCTGCTGGAGATGGAGCGAATTGATGGCTCGCGCTCCAGCTTTCGTGTCACCCATTTTGAAACGGTTCGCTGGGATGAATTCGTACATCCAATCGATGGCCGCTCTTATGGAAACGGCGGCTTGCTGGTGCTCACCACATGTTATCCCTTCGGCACCAGCATACCGGGTCCGCTGCGGCGTGTGGTTTGGGCTGAACGCGTGCGAGCACTTTAGCTCGCTGGCGCCAAATCCAGAACCGCTGCAATCATGGCCCGCGTTCCCAAAGTGACGCTGGGCTTGGGTGCAACCTTGAACAAGGGCGAATGATGGCTGGGTACTGGTGGTCCACCATTCTCCGCCGCATCAAATGCTGCCTGTGGGGTTCCGCCCACCGCAAAATAGTAACCGGGCACACCCATATCCTCAGCCACAAAATAGGCAAAGTCCTCCGCCCCCATGCCTTGCTGCTTGAACGGCATAAAGTACTCTTCGCCAAGATCGCGCTTGATCACATTGTTGAGACGGCGCGCGAGTGTGGGATCGTTAAAGGTGACCGGCGTGCCCTCGCTTACCTTGACTTCGACCGGCATGTCATCGGGCAGGCCATGCGCTTTGCCGACATTAATGGCGACCCGCTCAATGGCTTCCAGCAACTGCGCACGGACCTTTTCATCATTGGCGCGCACGGTCAGCTGAAGCTCCGCAAGGTCAGATATGATATTGTGCTTAGAGCCCGAATGAAATGCACCCACGGTGATCACCGCAGGCTGCAGCGGCTGAACCTCACGGCTGACAATCGACTGGAGCGCGGTGACAATTTGCGAAGCGATATAGACCGGGTCCTTGCCAGCATGCGGGCTCGCACCGTGAGCGCCAATGCCCGGCACTTTAATATCAACGCTGTCCGCGCTCGAATATTGGATGCCCTCAGCTGCGGAGACTTTGCCCGTCGGCAGGACCGAGGCGACATGGAAGGCCAGCGCATAATCGGGCGTGCCAAACCGCTCATAAAGCCCGTCTTCGAGCATGGCTTTTGCCCCGCCAACGCGCTCTTCTGCAGGTTGGACGATGAACATAATGGTGCCTGACCAGTGGTCTTTCATTTCCACCAGCTTGCGCGCCGTGCCAACCAGCGATGTGATATGCACATCGTGCCCGCAGGCATGCATCACCGGATACTCAACTCCGTCCTGACCAACTTGCGTCGCTGTTGAGGCATATTCGAGGCCAGACTTTTCTTGCACCGGCAGGCCGTCCATATCCGCGCGGATCAGAATAAGCGGGCCTTCTCCATTTTCGAACATGCCAACAACCCCTGTGCCGCCGACACCTTCAGTCACCTCCACACCGGCATCGCGCAGCTCCTGTGCCATACGAGCGGCGGTCTGATGCTCCAGGAATGAAAGCTCAGGATTGCGATGAAAATGCAGGAACAGTGGGGCCAGATACGTGTCGAAATCGGCTTCGACAGCAGTTTTTATCGCCTGATGATCGACTGAATGGGGCCCGCCGTGCCCATCGGCCAGAAGGGCGACAGGCGTGCTAGCGAATGCGAGCGCAGTGGCTGTAACCATGGCGCGGATCAATCTCATTTTTCGCTCCCATTATCCTTGTCTTCAATCAAGCATGCTGAAGCCTGACAAGCAAGCCACACCTCGCAATTGCGTCTTTTTCGAGGTCCCCCTAAACGCCTTTCACGATGAAACGCATTGGCACTATCACCCTTCGTATTCTGGCGAAGATTATCCTGTGGTTTGTCGGGGTGAGCTTGCTGTTGGTGATCGCGTTCAAATGGATCCCCGTTCCGATTACCGCGACCATGGTGCTTGATGAAAATTCGATCACTAAGGATTGGGAGCCGATCGAGAATATTGACCCCAATCTGGTCTTTGCCGTGATCGAAGCTGAGGATGCAAAGTTCTGCGAACATTGGGGTTTTGATACAGAAGCGATAGAGCAAGCCGCTCGGCAAAACGCCAAAGGTGGCCGGATTAGAGGCGGTTCAACCATTTCTCAGCAGACCGCCAAAAACGTGTTTCTGTGGCAAGATGGCGGCTATCCGCGCAAGATCCTCGAAGCGTGGTTTACCTTCTGGATCGAAGCAGTCTGGGGCAAGGAGCGCATTATTGAGGTCTATCTCAATGTTGCAGAAACCGGCATCGGTACTTACGGCGCGGAAGCTGGCGCCCAGCGCTATTTTGGCCATTCCGCCGCGCGCCTTTCGCCGGATGAGGCGAGCCGCATGGCGGTTGCCCTGCCCTCGCCCAAAAAGCGCGCAGTGAAAAACCCTTCCGGCTGGCTGGCACGCCACGGCAATCAGATTGAGCGCAGCATCGCAGCAGGCAAACGTGAAGGACGTGCGGCTTGCGTTTACGATTAGCAGCAGAGTCCTAGAGAGGAACTTGGCGCAGGAAGCTCCACCTGATTGCAATTGATGCAAGGATTGACCTAATCGGACCTCAGTGCTCAAGGGGCTAATCGTGAGGGAATTTGACAAAGTGGAATGTAAACAGACTTGGTCAGTCTCAAGGTATCCGTACGCCACTTTTGCGGGGCTTACAGACTAATGGCTGACGGCAGCGCTGATCCCGCCGCGAATATCGCCCGCGAACGCCTGCGCGCTGCAATGGTTCGGTTAGCGGGCGGAGAAAGCGCAGCGCTAGAGGAGATATACGAGGCAACCCGGGTGAAGCTTTTTGGAATCTGTCTGCGTATCTTGGGTGATAGGAAAGAAGCAGAAGACGCTTTGCAGGACGTATACATCAATCTTTGGCAAAAAGCTGACCGGTATGACCCAGAGCGCGCAAGCCCGATTTCCTGGCTGGCGACGTTCGCGCGCAACCGGGCGATTGATCGGTTGCGCACGGGCAAAGTGCGCGGCGGTGCAGTTCCAGTAGAAGAGGCTGTGCCGCTGCCGGATAGTGCTCCCTTGGCCGATGCCTTGCTGGTCGACGCAGAACGATCGGCGCAAATACACAAGTGTATTCAAGGTCTTGATGAGCGAACGCAGACTCACATCCGCAGCGCCTTTCTTGACGGCTTCACCTACGCCGAATTGGCTGAGCGGGCCGATGTGCCGCTTGGCACCATGAAAAGCTGGATCCGTCGCGGTTTGCAAAAGTTGCGCGCCTGTCTGGAGGCAAGCGAAGCGGTATGAGCTCTGACAACACTCTTTTCGATGATGCCGAACGCGATGATCCTATGGCTGCGGCTGAGCATGCGCTCGGCCTGCTGGAAGGAGAGGAATTGCTGGCCTCTCATGGCAAACTGGCGAATGATCCCGAATATTCCTTCAGAAAAGCATGGTGGGACAATTGGTTTGCGCCGTGGACCGATGAGATGGCCGGGGCTGAGCCTGATGATGCCGTTTGGGCTCGGATCAAAGCGGAAATGCAATCCTTGCAGGCTCCCTCGAAAGCTGAGGGCGATAATGCAAAAGTGGTCGATATCACGGCCCGCCTGAGGCGCTGGCAATGGACCGCTGGGATTACCTCAGCGGCGGCAGCGGTCATGCTGGCGCTTATGGTGTTTAGCCCCGGCAGTGAGCCAGGGAACACAATACCTTCGCAAGACGGTGTGGTTCTGGCTGCGACTGATCCGCTGGTAGCGCAAGTGCCGATTGGCGATACAGGTCTACGGCTCGATGTAACCTACATCCCTGAAAGTGAGCGCCTT
>JBCDKX010000014.1:0-29446 GCA_038746055.1 Pseudomonadota bacterium | reverse complement strand
GTATCGGTTGCTCCAGGTGCATCGCGCACGACATAGCTGATAGCCCCACCAGCACTGGCATTGCTGATCCAGACAGTGCTGCCAGCAATGATTTGAGCGGTAAGAGAACCGGTTGTTACAGTAGCGCTGATGATTGTCAGCGAATCCCCTTCCGGGTCAGTGTCATTGTTGAGCGGATAAGCAAAGCCGTTGCCGCAATTCACCTGGACAGTATCATTATTGGCTGTGGGTGGCTGGTTTACCGGCGTATCGTTGTCTGAAATGATAGCCGCGCCTTGCGCATCGCTGATGGTTGCTCCACCGCTGGTACCATTGAGGTTGAGGTAGAAGGCTTCGGATTGTTCTACTGCACTGTCATCAACTGTCGGAACACTCACTTGGAAGGTCGTCTGTGCGCCACTAAAAGTATGCGAGCCGGTAACCGCAGTATAGTCCGATCCGCTTAATGCTGAGCCATTGCTGGTAAACCAGCTGACCGTATAGCTATTTTGTACCGAGCCGGTCTTGGTAATGGTGAAGACCATATTCTGGCCCTCTGTACCGCCAGTATCATTGACGGAAAATGATGGCGGCGTTTCTGTTGGAGTTGGCGTGCCGCCTGGGCCACCCCCGCCACTGCCATCACCAACGCCGCCGGTAACACCGCCATCTGACCCAGCTCCGTTAGAGCCTGTGACTTCATAATTGATCCGATTGCCAGCAGCATCGTAATCAATATCGGTATTCACACCATTATTGATCGAGCCTGACTGGGTAACTTCTACAAGACGACCTAATGAATCATAGCGATAAAGGGTGGTCTCACCTGCAAAGGCCAGACCGGGAAGCAGAGTGAAGAATGCGGATGTCCCAAGCCAGTATCGCACCCTCATGAAACGCCCCCAAAAGAATCAATATTAGTGCAAGCTAATGCGACTTAACTTACCTCTGCAACAAAAAAATTGACTATAAACAAGTATCATCACTTATAAGCAATTAACACTATAGCGAAAACCTCTCATCTGGCAGCAAAATAATAAAGCGTTGTAATAGGCCGATCGACAAGACAATATGGCGGCACCCACTAGCTGGGGTATGCAACAGGGGGCGCAGCAGCCCCTTTGCCGAAGCAAACACAGTGCAGCGAGACAAGCAGTGCGGGGACATGCCCGCACTCAGGCGCTCGCAGCCTTCGAATTGCTAGTCCGTAAAATTCGATAACCGCCATTATGTAAATGGCCGCTACTGGGCCGAATGCGGACCGTCCGCCTCACAAAAAACCAATGCAGAACAGTCATGCTGCTCCCACGAAGTAAAACTAGTCAAATTGTATTGAAGTCAGTTGATTCCGGTCTTACGAGGTCTTGCCCTGCAATAGTACTTTCGGCCACAAGGACAAAATGCAGCCGTTTTCCGACAGCGAGATTGAGTTATTCATTGAGACCAATGGACGTCTAAGTGCCAAACGCGCACTTGCGCTCGGCACTGAATTCGTGCGCTTCGTCGAGTCTCATTTCGACGAGGGTCAGATCGAAGCAATCGAGATCGTTCATCTTGGCCGAGGCAGCTTCCGCAGCCGCCTTATGGTTTTACTTCGCGATCCTGCCGCGGGCCCGACAATAGCGATGGCGGCGCTCGCGCTTGCAGGAGCGAATATGCTTAAGGACGACCACGACAATCACTTTGCGATTGAAACGGCGAAGGCGTGTATAGAAAGCGGCGCAGCTTACTGCGGCTTTCGCACATCAGAGGCGGAGTTTTTCATCGAACGCGGTGAAATCCCTGCGATTGCAAAGGAGCAAGAGTTGTTGGTTGAAGGCGAACGCTCCTTTTCTGAGGAGTTTTCGTCTGAATTCGAAGGCGGTGCACCGCAGGCTGGTACCGCTCCACAACTCGCTCGGTCCGATTCCGACTACGAGCCCGAGAACTTCAATGTTACTGGCATCTTAGTGTCTGATGGGGATGTGCAAGTTGTCCTGACCGGTGAGCGCGAGTATCAGGTATCCATTGCCGAGGAAAAGGAGCCTCCCCCTCAGGATGTCCTGACCGACTTTCTGCTTCGCGGTCCGCTAACCAAGTATGGTCGACAGTACGTTCTCGAAGGCTGGGTTTTGAAGGGCAAGGAAACAGTCGATACTTTCGTCGGGCGGATGATCGAAATCCACAATGGGCGTGCCGTAACGTTCGAAACGACCGACGGTGTGCGGTATGCCCCGATGGTTCCTGACGACACGATGGGATGGGTCCCCATGGGCGCTTTGGTCCAAGTGAAAGCCAGCTTAGACGATGACCTTCTCACTATCTACGATTGGAAAGACTACAAAGCGGACAAGAATTGGGAAGGCAGCTAAGAAGGACAAGTCACAGCAAGCGACCAATATCCAAACGAGCATCCGGGAGTGCGAGAATTGAAACCACCGCCGCCACAAGGACCCCAATTCGAAGCATTGATGGCCGATATTGATCGCAAGCTGTCCATGGAGGGAGTCGACATTCCCTCGCGCTCTATCCACGCCTCCCGCGAAGTTTCGATGCGCTTCGATCTCAACATGCCGCTCGGCGGAGACCCGGCCCGGATGCCACCTGATCTTCGGAAGAACGTCGAATTGAGCGAAGCGATCCACCGCTGGTACCAGGATAATTACGGCGACCGCCTTAAGGAGGATCCTTGTCCAGGCCATAGCGTCCTTCTGCTCGACGGGGACCTCTACAAGCTTCGCGTGCCCCGTCTTTTTGGAAGCGTTGAATTCATCGTCACGCGAGATTGGCTTCCCGAGCCAGGTATTTCGAGAGCGCCGGTTATCGCCAACATCGTTCAGCTCGTCGCGGACATGACGCCTTCGAGGGCCGAACGGCTCTCCGATGATGCGCTCCGCCACCTGGCCGAAGGTTTCGAGAGGGCTTTGCCCGTGTCATACCTTCTGGAATCGACTAGCCATGCATTGATGTACTCTGCGCGCGGCGATGTCGACGTCGCTGTTCGATGCCTGATGGAGCGCGGCGACCGGCATGGGTCTTCGAAGTGGGCATCCCTGCAGGTGGCCGAGAAAGTGCTCAAGGCGGCGATCGTACTCGAAGGCGCGAGTTTCGCATTTACCCACGATCTATCGAAGTTGAGCGTTGTCTTGGCGGATGCTGGGATCGCGATTGATGCCGACAACCAGATCGCTGCCATCCAATGCAGCGCGGGCATCCGCTACGGCGAGGAAGCCTGCAGCCGCGAGGAGGCACTTGCAGCCCATCATGCCTCGCTCGATCTCGTCAACCTTCTCCATGCCGCAGGAGCAAAGTTCGAACCCGGAATCGGAGGATTCAGCGCATGATGGATTTGAGTGGCATATGACTAAAGAACGAACAGATACGCTCATTAAGCCTGACATGGAGGCGGTGCTTGAACGTACCCATATCGCCTCTGACTTACACGGTCTTCTGCTACCAATTCTCGAGGCTGTATCTAACGCCATCCATGGGATTGAAGCTAGGTTCGGAGATGAAGCGGAGACAAAAGGCGAAGTTGAGATATCCATTGCCAACCTGAATGACCCGACAAAGCTGTTGATCGGCATTACGGATAACGGGGTCGGTTTAGATGCAGACAACTACAAGTCCTTCAAGACTCCATTCTCCGGATTGAAGCTCAAGCAAAAAGGGCGTGGCTTTGGCCGCTTCATCGCCTTTAAGGTCTTCTCCCGAATACTCTATTCTTCACGCTATGAAGGCAAGAGCAACGAGGAAAAACGAACGTTTCGCTTCGATATCACGAAGAAAAATGAGCTGATCTTTCACGACGCCGATCCCGATTTTCTGCATCTTGGATTGCGGGTAGAATACGATTCACCGTTAGAAGAGTGGAACGATCAAATCGTAGAGCTAACGCGCGAAGATGTATCTGACACGATTGGTAGCCATTTCCTGCCCTTCTTTCTCTACAAGTGGTTGCCCAAGATCACGATCAAATATGACTATGATGAACCAGAGGACATCACGCAGCACTTTCGAGACATCTTCGTTCAATCAGACGCGGGCAAGATCACTTGTGAGATAGACGGGCAAAACGAGGAGATTGAGTATTCTCTGACAAAAATCCCCAAGACGCGGTCATTTAAAAACCATTGCCTGCTGTTCGCAGCGGCAGACCGAATTGTCGGCAAGCCTCGTGATCTAACCAATATTCTCGGGCAACCTCACTTCACTGATGAGAACGACAAAAACTATATCGTCATTGCCGTTGTACGGAGCAATGCATTTGAGAACCGATTGAATGACGCCCGAACAGGCATCAACATTAGTCCGAAGATCATAGAGGAGATCGTTGGTTCGGTTAGTAGTGTCATCCAGAAAGGCGAAAAGAAGCAGATTGAGAAGATCAAAAAAACTCAAGCGAAAAAACTAGACGAGGCTCTCCGAGAGAACCCAATTCTACGCCTTGGGCTGCGTGGCCAGTCAATCTATTCCTACGTTGAGGGGAAACCTAACAACTGGACCAACCAGCAGTTCGTATCCGACTTGGCCATTCACAGGTATCGGGCCTCAAGAGATCTCAGCAAAGAAATCGCTTCAGCCGCGCAAAGTGCTGAGGAATACTCCGAACACATCTCTGAAATCGTGAAGAAGATTGATGACAACAATAAGGAGGCGCTAGCCGAGTATGTTGTGCATCGCAAAAAGGTGATTGAGCTTGTTGAGGCAGCACGGAAGCATGGTGACGATGGAAAGCACGCTCCCGAGGACGTAATCCATGATCTCGTCTTCAAGCGCTTTTCCGATAGCGTGAAGAAGGACTACTTTGAACATAACCTGTGGCTGATCGACGACGCGCTCGCGTTTCTTCCTTACGTGTCTAGTGACAGAACCATGCATGGAAGCAGGCGCAAGAAAGGAGACAAGGTCGCCGATCTTGCTTTCTTTGACGAAAGCTTGGTGCTTGGTGACAATGACGGGACGACGATTACAATCGTCGAATTCAAGAAGCCAAGCCGAGACGACTATCGTTTTGGAAATGAAAAGACCGATCCTGTCCTGCAGGTGATAAATACGCTTGAGCAAGCGACTCGAGCAGGTGGAATCTCAAAAACGGACGGGACTCATTTTGCGTTCGATGGCGTGGTGCGTCGCTTTGCTTACATCATTGCCGATCTCAAGCCGTCCTTGTTGAGCGTGCTCAAGACCCACGACTTTAAGAACGACTGGAACCCGAAAATCCACTTCCGCTATCGTGATAACGAAGAAATCTTCATACAAGCTATGGGCTATGATACCCTAATAGAGAACGCGAAAAAGCGTAACCAAGCGTTTTTTAGCGTCCTTTTCGATGAGTGAGGGATGAGTGCAGGTCAGCCAAGGAAAACTGACTGCAAACATATTTCGATGGGTGATAGTCGTATCTTCAAGCAGGCGTTGTGGTCGATTCCAGGCTCACGTGGAGCTTAGAGTGATAGGAAGTCCTGGGTTAGACAAAGAAGTCTAAAAGCGATGTCGATCTCCTTCAACAACGGGCTTGTCGCGCGCTCCTACCCAAACGTCCGCTACCGGGCACGCATCTTGAAGGAGTTCATGTCCGGGATTGAGGCGCAAAGCAGCTATCCGCCTTACACGTCAAAACGTTGCCAGCTTGCGAGGCACCTCTAGGCAGGCTGGTGATTTAGTCCACTAATTCTGCAATCTATTTGATCCCGCTTGTATGTCGCGCTAACATTGGCGAGCAGCTGAGCAAAATCTCGCTGTGAGGCTTTGGAACCTCTCATCACGTACACCGGTCGAACCCGTTTCGGCCGGGTGGCCGTCACGCATGTCCAGGGTCCGCCTAAAGGTGGCGGCGCTCTGACGTACGTGCGGAGTTCTAAACACCCGGCTTGTCGGCCTGGTCTAGCCTCTTGATGAAGGAGGTCGGATCAATGCATCACAAAAATTATCGACATTTCGAGCCAGTACAAAACAAACGGCGACGCGCAAATCAGACTTCCAGACATGATCAGCTGCTTTACGCAGAGGCATTTGTCATAGGTATCGTTACCACCGTTCCGATAATCATAAACTTATGGTCCATTGTCCAAAACCTGTTTTGAGTTTCGATCAAAAACATAGCGGGAAAGCACTCCGCAAGAGCGCCCAGACTATTTTGAGTTAGATGTAAACTAAGGTGCTCTTTTTACTTGCTTTAATTGGCTTAGAATCATAGCTCTAAAGATCTCAGTGGTACTCCAATCAGGCTTAACCCGATTGATAGCCGTTTAATGAGACAATGCATTTGTCGCGCCGTGCAAGGGCTTCTGATGCGTTCAGAAATGGAGAACAATACGAACTTTCATTCTGAACACAGGAGCAGTGCGTGCAAATTCCCAATACTCTTGAACACCGATCAATTGGTGACCTGAAGCCAGCCCAGCGCAATGCGCGCACCCATTCCAAGGCACAGATCAGGCAGATTGCTGATAGTATCGAGCAGTTCGGCTTCACTAATCCTGTCCTGGTAGATGCTGACGATCGTTTGATCGCCGGACATGGACGCGTCGAAGCGGCAAAGCTGCTCGGTCTCCAGAAGGTCCCTGCCCTTTCCCTAGATCATCTGAGCCAAGAACAAATACGGGCTTACATTATCGCTGACAACAAGCTGGCTGAAAATGCAGGTTGGGATGAAGAACTACTTGTGCTTGAGTTTCAATATCTCGACAGCCTTGACCTTGATTTCGATCTTACCATCACTGGCTTTGAGATGGCGGAAATTGACGCGATGTTGGTGATGGACCCGGAAGCCAACGAAGAGATTATTCCTGAACCCAGCGAAGGCCGATCGGTCACGCAATCTGGCGATCTCTGGTTGATTGGCGAACACCGGCTCTATTGCGGCGATGCAACCAGGCCAAATTCATATGAGGCGCTGTTCGATGGCTCAAAGCCAGCGCAGATGGTTTTCACCGATCCGCCTTATAATGTTCCAATCTCTGGCCATGTCTGCGGGCTTGGCGCGGTGCAGCATCGCGAGTTTGAGATGGCAGCGGGTGAGATGACCAAGGAACAGTTTGAAGAGTTCCTTGGGACCGCATTCAAGAACCTCTCGCAGAGCTCGTGTGATGGATCAATCCACTATATCTGTATGGACTGGCGCCATATGGGAGAAGTCCTGACTGCAGGCGGAGCGGCTTATGACGAGCTTAAAAATCTGTGCATCTGGGCTAAAACCAATGGCGGGATGGGATCACTTTACCGTTCACAGCACGAGTTGGTGTTTGTATTCAAAAAGGGCACAAAGCCGCATATCAACAATGTAAAGCTGGGCAAGCATGGCCGGTATCGTACCAATATCTGGGAGTATGCCGGGATCAACAGCTTTGGTGAAAGCCGCGATGAGGACCTAGCGACGCATCCAACGGTCAAACCGGTCAAGCTTGTCGAAGACGCAATCCTCGATTGCTCACAGCGCGGCGGGATCATTCTTGATGCCTTTGCAGGGAGCGGAACCACCCTCATCGCTGCAAATCGTGCTGGTCGGATCGGATATGCGCTCGAACTCGATCCTGCCTATTGCGACATCATCATCAAGCGGATGCAGGCCGAGACTGGATTAAAGGCTGAACTTGCTGGCAGCGGCGAGTCTTTCGATGACCGTGCAGCTAACGCCAAAGCTTTGGAGATGGCTGATGTCTGATGACTATGAAGTCGGATATGGCAAACCGCCCAAATCGACGCGGTTTAAGAAAGGCGAAAGCGGCAATCCCTATGGCCGTCCTAAGAAGAAAGAGCGCGATCCCGCCCATGACCCCAGTTCGATACTGAGCGAACCAATCACTGTACGCACCAATGGGCAGGTAAAAGAAATGTCTGCACTTGAAGCGGGCCTACGCAAGAAAGTGCAAGAGGCGCTCAAAACCACGTCGACCCGCAAGCTTCTAAAAGCGATCGAGATGTTCGACGATGCAGGTCTTGTTCGCCGGCCCAATCACACAAAGCATATATCGGTGGTGCGTTTTCCCAAGCGCTGGGATGTCGATGAGTACTGGTCAATGCTTCAGAAAAACGGACCCCCACCATGGGACGCCCCTGATGATGGTCTGCCGATGGACCAATCCCTAACGCATCCATTGGCTGAGTACAAAATGCAACACGGATGGAAGTCCTGATGATGAAGGCGCAAACTGGATATTGTAAGCCTCCATCCAAAAGCCAATTTCGAGAAGGCCAAAGCGGCAATCCTCGCGGGCGGCCTCGAGGCACCAAGAACAAGGCGACGATATTGAAGGAAATCGCAAGCGAAGAGCACTTTGTGACCGTACGCAGCGGCAAACAAAAAATCGCAACCATCGATCTTCTGTTCATGCGGCTGCGCGAACTGGCTTTGCAAGGTGATGAAAAGGCGCTCGAAGCATTCACTGCTTGGAATACAAGGCTAGAGGATGAAGCCGAAGCAAGATGGACAGTCGGCCTCTGGGTGAGCGAAGGCACATATGGCAGGGAGGATTCACCGCTTCAAATCGAAGAGGTTGAAGAGACTATCGACTTGACTTCGCTGCCAGCAAGAGCACCAATGGTCAGCGATTAGCCGGGCTCGATTACAAGGTAATCTGGCCAACTTGCCCTCAACCTTTGACGGTTCGGGGCCTGTCTCAGTGGGACGCCAATGTCCCGGTAGAAATGGAGACAGGTCATGACCAAGAAAACCAGGTTAACAGGCCTTATGAAGCGCAAAGGTGGTGTCAGCATCGAAGCTGCTGCCAAAAGCCTGAACTGGCAAAGACACACTGTTCGTAGCGCACTATGGAGGCTTAGGACGGAAGAGTACGCCATTGAGCGGGCCAAGACTAATAAAAGGCATTTTTTACATCATTCACGCCAGCGGTGATCAATGATGCGGCCCGCTTCTGAACAACTAGCCCAACTGAATTCTTTGACCTATGCTGATCTGCGCGCAAGATGTGCGGATCGCGAGCTGGAAGCGCTCCCTGCACGGCTAAGCCCTGAACTCATGCGTCATCTGCTTGCACATGCAATCCAGCGCGAGATCAGCTGCAAATTGCCATCTGCCAAAATACCATCAGAAGGCGCGATCCAGCGCGCGCTTGAGCGCGGCCTTTCTGAGAGGTCCGCGACCGCCGTACCGATGGTACAATCCGGATCTGTCCTCACCCGTGACTGGAAAGGCACGCGTCATACGGTTCACGTGAGCGAGGATGGCTATGAATGGAACGGTGAGACCTATCGCAGTCTGTCAAAGATTGCTCAGCTTATAACAGGAACCCGCTGGTCGGGACCACGCTTTTTCGGAGTGCAAAGCTGATGGCGCAGATCCGCTGCGCAATCTACACCCGCAAATCCTCCGAAGAAGGGCTCGATCAGGACTTTAACAGCCTGGATGCCCAGCATGAGGCCTGCGAGGCGTATATCAAGAGCCAGGAACATGAAGGCTGGAGACTTGATGCCACTCGCTATGATGATGGTGGGTATTCTGGCGGCAATATGGAGCGCCCCGCCCTCCAAAAGCTCATGGAGATGATCCGCACCCGGCAGGTCGATCGGATTGTGGTTTACAAGATCGACCGATTGACCCGCTCGCTGGCCGATTTTGCTAAACTGGTCGAAGAGCTAGATGAAGCCCAAGCTTCGTTCGTCTCGGTTACCCAGAGCTTCAACACTGCCACCAGCATGGGAAGGCTCACCCTCAATATGCTACTGTCTTTCGCGCAGTTTGAGCGCGAAGTGACCGCCGAGCGCATCCGCGACAAGATCGCCGCGTCCAAAGCCAAGGGCCTTTGGATGGGCGGCCGCATTCCAACCGGCTATGATGCCGATGGCCGAACGCTCAAAGTTAACGAAGCCGAAGCATCAACTATACGCTGGGTGTTCGATCTATACCTTGAACTTGGTGACGTTCCCAAAGTGGTCGACCATGCAGGGCGTGAAGGACTCATCACCAAGCGTTATCAGGCAAAGACAGGTAAGATGCTTGGAGGCAGGCCCTTCACCCGCGGATTAATCTACAGCGTTCTAAACAACGTGATTTATATTGGTCGGATCCCGCATAGGGATACGAGCTATCCGGGCCAGCATAAGGCGATCATCGATCAGGCGGTTTGGGACCGTGTTCAGGCAAAGTTGAAAGCGGCGAACCGGACCAAAGGCGGGCGCAATGTCATCGGCGTCCTGTCGGGCCGTTTGTTCGATGAAGACGGCATTACCATGACCCGTCATACCACTAATCCGCGCGGCAAGGTTTATACCTATTACTTGTCGGGCACGGCGAGCCGGCATGATTGGCGAATCAAGGCCTCTGATTTGGAAAGCTGCACAGTTTGGGCAGCACGGCAAATCGTTACCGGGATCAAACTCAGCGATGTCGACGGGCTAACAAGCTCTTCGCAGATCAAGTCTTTCGAAGCTGTAAGAACCAAGTTGCTTGAGCGATCACATGCAACGACCCTCGCGCTAGTCGACGCAATCACTCTTGGCGCTGCCGCAATCAGCATCCAACTCTCGCGCACTCATCTAGAGGAAGTACTTGGTTCCAAGCTTCATTCGACGGCATCCATCGAAGGCAGGTTCAACATCGAACTGATTAAACGCAAACACGAACTAAAGCTGGTCTACGATCCCAAAGCCACTAATCCTGACCCTATTCTCCAACGCGCACTTCTGAAAGCCATCAACTGGAAGGTACGTCTCAAAGCAGGCGAGACAATAACCGATATCGCTAAGGCCGATGGGCTAAGCGTACAAGTCACCGCACGGCGTATGCGTCTCGCAATGCTCTCACCCACCATTCAGATGGCTATTGCCAAAGGAACCCAGCCGCCCACTCTGACCTTGCAGCGGATCATTACCTCCCAGCTTCCCCTATGCTGGAAAGCCCAGGAAACGTTGCTTCTCGAACAGGGAAGTTGAATTCCCTGTTCGAACATAAAAATACCCTGATCTACAGGGGCAATTTCCCTGATATGCGAAGTAAAATTCCCTGATATGAAGTCTGTAAATCAGGTGATTTCGTCGTATTTCCAGAGTTTTATTAGGATCGCCCGCGTGGAGAGTCATGAAAATTTACAAAATTCCCTGTTAATGCCCTCTCAGCACCGGCCAATTTGCGTTTTGAGAATTTCCCTGAATTCGTTGAAATGAGACGGCATTCCATAGTCTCAGCGGTGCTGGGCCAATGCGCAAAGCCCGCAGAGTACGGGGCTCTGGGCCGTAGATTTAGGAATTCCTAGAACGGGCTCGACTAGGTGGCGGACACGGTGGGATTCGAACCCACGATACGGGGTTACCGTATACACACTTTCCAGGCGTGCGCCTTCGACCACTCGGCCACGTGTCCGCGAATGCGCGCCTTTAGCTGTCAATTGAGACTTTCGCAAGGGCGGGAAATCGCATAGCCTTGCGCCCATGCAAAAAATCCTGTTTTCGCTCGCCGCGCTGTCGCTCTGTCTTTCCACTTCTGGCCTTAGGGCACAGGACGACCCAAAAGAGGCCGCGCCTTCGCCGGGGCAGATTGTTGCCCAGGCCGAGGCTGAGGAATGGGTGGCGATCGCCGCGGATGATCTGTTGGTGATGGATTTGGCACCGGACGCGCAAGGCAATGACCGCCGCGTGATTATCCAGCTTATGCCGCCGCCGTTCAGCCAGGGCTGGATCCGCAATATCCGCAAACTGGCAGCGGCGCGTTGGTGGGACGGCACCAGCGTCAATCGGGTGCAGGACAATTATGTCGTGCAATGGGGTGATGCTGATTATGATAACCCGGAGAGCGATGGTGCGGTGAAGAAGCTGCCGGATGATCTGGAAGTCGTTCCGGAGAGTGGATATTTGACTTCCGAAGAAGCGATTCATGAAGAACATGAGAAGCTTTGGTGGACCGATCCTGACGCAGCACTGGAAGTAGAGGTTTCAGGTCCGTCCCTCAGTGGCGAGTCTCCTTATGTAACTGCCACTAAATCTGATAGCTATCCAGATGGCTGGCATCAGAGGGATGCCTATGCTTCTTTTGTTCAATTCCATAAGGGTTGGCCTCTAGGGAATGAGAACCAGTTGAACCCTGATGAAGAAGCTTTTGAAAGGTTTCTCTTCAATAACTTTTGGCCAGTCCATTGCTACGGCATGGTCGGTGTAGGCCGTAATCTCTCGCCCGATACCGGCACCGGGGCCGAGCTCTATACCGTAATCGGCCATGCGCCGCGGCATTTGGATCGCAATATTGCGCTGGTAGGACGGATTATCGAGGGGATGGAACATCTCTCCAGCCTGCCGCGCGGTAAGGGGCAGCTCGGGTTCTATGAAGACCCGGCAAAGCGGGTGCCGATTGTCTCGGTGCGGCTCGCGAGTGATCTGCCCGAAGCAGAACAGCCGCGGTTTAAATATCTCAATACCGAAGGCGATGTTTTTGCCAGCTATGCCGAGGCCCGTGCCAATCGCCGTGACCCGTTTTTCAATATCGCTGCCGGTGGTGCGGATATTTGTAATATTCCGGTTCCGGTTCGGCGGGTTGGGGAGTGAGACCAGCCTCCCACTTCGTCATGCTGAACTCGGTTCAGCATCTCCATGGGCTTGGCACTATTTTGCCGAAGATCCTGAAACGCGTTCAGGATGACAGGAATGGCTATGGATAGCTTTGAAGCCCAGGCCGAGCTGTGGATATGGCATCCGGAAACAGGGAAGGGCAGTTGGCATTTTCTGACAATCAGCGGTGAGACAGCGCAAGCAATCAGCGACGCGGCGGTTATCAATCGGCTCGAACTGGGCCTGCCCAAAAAGCGCGGTTGGGGTGCGGTGAAGGTTGAGGCACAGATTGGCGATACGGTTTGGCAGACTTCGCTATTTCCGCTGAGCAAGACTGGGGAGTGGATGCTTCCGGTCAAGGCAGCGGTGCGTAAGGCGGAGGGCGTTGTTGTCGGGGATAATATTCGAGTTTTGCTCAAGCTGATATGATGCTGGTTTCATAAAAGCCACAAAGGGAAAAAGGAAAGAAGAGGCCGCATCAAGACTAGTTATCAGTTCATAATCGCACTTGATGATCTCTATGGAGAGCAAGCAACAGAATCTCCGTCCCCTCTGGGGACGGAAACAATAATGCTGAGGGTGCAGCAGCCAAAGCGTCAGCTATTTGATCGCCACCTCCCACAATACAGCACAACCCTTTTAAACTTTTTCCCTTTGTGGCTTTTATGAAACCTTATCCGGCACACCTTAGCTACTCTATCCACCTCAGAAAATTGCGCATAAATTTCCATTTCTTGCGCTTTCGGATTCGCCAATTTGTCCAAAGCGGATTATAGCGGTCCCGTCATCCTCCCCGGCTGAAGGACAAACGTCATGCGTGTTGGTACCCCCAAGGAAATCAAGAATCATGAATATCGCGTAGGCCTAACGCCGGAGAGCGTGCGCGAGTTGGTTGAGCATGGCCATGAGGTGCAGGTTGAGCGTTCGGCCGGTCTCGGCATTGGTGCAACCGATGACCATTATCATGAAGCCGGGGCGCAGCTGGTGGGCAGCGCCGAGCAGCTCTTTGCCGAATGCGATATGGTGGTGAAGGTAAAGGAGCCGCAGCAGCAAGAGCGCGCGATGCTGCGCGAGGGGCAGATCCTTTATACCTATCTCCACCTTGCGCCTGACCCGGAGCAGACCGCTGATCTGGTCAAATCGGGTGCGACGTGCATTGCCTATGAGACCGTTACCGGCAAAGGCGGTCTGCCACTTCTTAAGCCGATGAGTCAGGTTGCCGGGCGGATGTCGATCCAGGCCGGCGCCACCGCGCTGGAAAAAGCGCACGGCGGGCGCGGGGTATTGCTGGGTGGCGTACCGGGTGTTTCCCCGGCCAAGGTGACCGTCATCGGCGGCGGCGTGGTCGGCTTTAACGCGGCGCAGATGGCGGCCGGTCTTGGTGCCGATGTCACCATATTGGATCGCGACCCCGATGTGCTGGAAAAGCTGGGCAATTATTTTGAAGCTCGGGCCATAACCCGCTTTTCCAATGTCGCCAATCTCGCCGAATGCGTCGCCGAGGCTGATCTGGTTGTCGGCGCAGTTTTGATCCCCGGTGCTGCTGCGCCCAAGCTGGTGACGCGCGATATGCTCTCGACGATGAAGCCGGGCGCGGTGCTAGCCGATGTCGCGATTGATCAGGGCGGCTGTTTTGAAACCTCGCACCCGACAACCCATGACGACCCGACCTATATTGTCGACGGCATTGTCCATTATTGCGTCGCCAATATGCCGGGCGCTGTGTCGCGCACCTCGACCTATGCGCTCAACAATGTCACCCTGCCGCATGCGTTGCGCATTGCCGATCTCGGGTGGAAAGAAGCGATGCGGCATGATCCCGATCTTGCCGAGGGCCTGAATGTCTGGAACGGGCATATCACCTATGAGGCGGTGGCGCGTGATCTGGGCTATGCCTATAAATCGGTGGCCGAGGTGTTGGACTGATTGGCTAAGGGCATTACTATCCTCTCCAATGATCGGGCGACTCCCGGCGCAAGAGAGGATAGATATAATGACAGACAGCACACAACAGCCGGTCAATTCCGGATTTGGCGCGTTTAGCGAACCGGACGAAGTGTTGGTCGGTATCGATCTGGCTGGCAAGCAGGCGGTTGTTACCGGCGGCTATTCGGGCATCGGGCTGGAGACGGTGCGGGCTCTGGCGAAGCGCGGGGTAAAGGTGCTGGTGCCGGTGCGTGATCCGACCAAGGCAGAGTCGGCGCTGGCCGATATGGAAGGCGATGTTGCCACCGCGGTGATGGACCTTGCCGATCTTGCCTCGGTGCAGCGTTTTGCCGATCAGGTTGTGGCCGATTGGGGCCAGCTCGACCTGCTGATCAACAATGCCGGGATTATGGCCTGCCCGGAAACGCGCACCGATCAGGGCTGGGAGATGCAGTTTGCCGTCAACCATATCGGCCATTTTGTGCTGGCTCAGGGCTTGATGCCGTTGCTGCAAAAGACAGATGCGCCGCGCGTGGTGGCGCTATCTTCCACCGGCCATAAACAGTCACCCATTCGCTGGGATGATCCGTTTTTTACCGAAGAACCCTATGACAAATGGGTGGCCTATGGCCAGTCCAAGACCGCCAATGCCTTGTTCGCCCGTGCGCTGCATCCCCGGCTTGCAGCGAGTGGTGGTCATGCCTTTGGCGTACATCCCGGCGGTATTGTCACGCCGCTGCAACGCCATTTGCAGGATGAGGAAATGGTTGCGCTCGGGTGGAAGGATGAGACTGGCGACTGGTCGGAAGCCGCCAAGGCGATGTTCAAATCGCCAACACAGGGCTGCACCACGACATTATGGGCTGCGACCAGTCCGATGTTGGCAGACAAGGGCGGGCAATATTGCGAGGATTGCGATATCGCCGCGCCTAGCGATCCGGATAATCCGGTGCGCTATAAAAATGTTGAGGCACATGCCTGTGATGACGAAGCAGCCGAACGGCTTTGGGCGATGACCGAAGAGTTGCTGGCGTATAGCTAACTATAGGGCTGCGAGTCGCCAGCTATTATTTCGGCGACAACACCATCAGCATCTGGCGGCCTTCAAGGCGCGGATAGGCTTCGACCTTGGCATCTTCCTTGGTGTCTTCTTGCACTCGCTGGAGCAATTGCATGCCGAGCTGCTGGTGCGACATTTCACGACCACGAAAACGCAGCGTGACCTTGACCTTATCGCCCTTTTCGATGAATTGATGCACCTTCTTCATCTTGACCATATAGTCATGGTCATCAATGTTCGGCCGCATCTTAATCTCTTTAATATCCTGCGTTTTCTGTGTCTTACGAGCGGCATTGGCCTTCTTCTGTGCCTCATATTTGAACTTGCCGACATCAAGAAACTTGGCCACTGGCGGATCAGCATTGGGAGAGACCTCGACCAGATCAAGACCGACCGCACGGGCGCGTTCAATCGCTTCCTCGGTATTCATGACGCCCAAATTTTCGCCCTTGTCATCGATGACACGTACATTGGGCGACTGAATAAAATCATTGAAACGGGGACCGTTTTTCGGGGGCGCGGACGGTCCGCGACGGGAATATGGCGGGCGTATGGGTCTATCTCCTTGTGAGTCTTTAACTGTGGCGACTGTGTAGTGATTTCAGCCGCGCAAATAAAGGGGTCGTAGCGAAAAGGCGCAGCATTGCGGTGTTTATGCCACTATTGCTGCGCCAGAATATCGCTGTTCTATAGGTTCTTAATGGTCGTGATGACCGTCTTCGCCATGATCATGGTCATGCTCTCCATGATCGTGATCGCTGTGATCATGATGGTCATGGTCACTATGGTCATGCCCAGCATGATCCGAGGCTTTGATCTCTTCCAGACCGCGTTCCTTCAGCCAGTTGCGCATCCAGGTGATTTCTTCTTCCTGCGCCTTTATGATGTTGCGCGCCAGTTCCTTGGTTTCCTCATCATCGCCATGTTCGAGCACGATATTCGCCATATCGACCGCGCCCTGATGATGCGGGATCATGCCCTGGATAAACGCGGTGTCGGCATCTTCGTCGATCACATCCATACCCGCATGCATCCGTGCATTGGCCTTGGCATAGGCCTTTTGCGCGGCGTTGAGATTGGCGGTTTCGGGAGCACTCGCTTCAGCCGGTTCCTCTTCCAGAAACGGGCTTTTTTTCTCCTCGGAACATGCGCCAAGGGCCAAGGCGAGGGTTGCGGTAAGGATAATTGTCTTTTTCATCATTGCCCTCTTGCGGATTGCGATATGAAAATACTCATTCTCGATTTTGTGCAGCATGCCTTATAGAGATTATGAGAACACTATCACCATCATATTGATAGCGGATAATATATGGGCGCACGATAACAAGTTCGCGTTTGCCGAAAGTGCCAGGTCGTCCCCGCTCTGGGTAGTCCTGCAGGCTTTGTGCAGCGTCTATCAGTCGGGTTGCGAAGCGCTCAGCCGCATAAGGATCAAACTGGTGGATATAATTCCGGATGAGCTCCAGATTTGTGATCGCCTGTTGCGACCAGTTTACTTGAACCATTCAGCAGGCGGCGGCCCCTCATTTTCTGTGCCCCAAGTCTTGAGCCACTGGATGACCTTGTCATTCTCTACAACACGACCAGCTTTGATATCGGCCAAAGCACGTGCATCAGCTTCGGCCAAAGCCTTATCATTGTCCTTTTCGAATAGAGAATTCTCAACATTCATGCGGCTTAACTAACAGCAAAGCCGCATGAATGCCAGATCAATCGCGCAAATCCGGCGGCGTCGCTTCCTCAAGCAGCATCGCAATCGCCTCGTCCAGAGAGACAAATTGCTGCTGCTTCTCACCCAGCTTGCGCCAGGCGACTGTGGCTTTTTCCGCTTCTTGCTTGCCGACAACCAGCAGATTGGGCACTTTTTTGAGGCTATGCTCGCGCACCTTATAGTTGATCTTCTCATTGCGCAGATCAGCTTCGGCGCGGAGGCCTGCGGCCTTGAGCTTGGTCAGCACCTCTTGCGCATAGTCGTCCGCATCTGACACGATCGTCGCGACCACCGCCTGTCTCGGCGCGAGCCAGAGTGGCAGTTTTCCGGCATAATGCTCGATCAAAATGCCGATAAATCGCTCCAGCGAACCGAATAGCGCGCGGTGTAGCATCACCGGGCGGTGGCGTTCGCCATCCTCGCCGATATAGCCGATATCGAACGCTTCGGGTAGGTTCATATCGACCTGCAGCGTGCCGCATTGCCAGTCGCGCCCAATCGCGTCACGCAGCACGAACTCGAGCTTCGGTCCGTAAAATGCGCCCTCGCCCTCATTGATGGAATATTCAAGGCCCATCGCATCGAGCGTATCGATCAGCGAGCCTTCCAGCACGTCCCAGATTTCATCCGAGCCCATGCGGTTTTCCGGCCGCGTCGACAGCTTGATCCGCACATCCTCGAAACCGAACTCGCGATAGATATCGAGCACCAGCGCGACAACATCGCGGTTCTCATCATTGAGCTGCTCGGGCGTGCAGAAGATATGCGCATCATCCTGGGTGAAATGGCGCACCCGCATCAGGCCATGCAGCGCACCCGATGGCTCATAGCGGTGCACCTTGCCGAATTCGGCCATGCGCAGCGGCAGGTCGCGATAGCTTTTCAGGCCATGCGCGAACAGCGACACGCCGCCGGGACAGTTCATCGGCTTTAAGGCAAAGATGCGCTCATCCTCGGTCTGCGTCGTGAACATATGCTCATGATAGTTGAACCAATGGCCCGAGGTCTCCCACAGGCTGCGGTCCATCACATCGGGCGTATTCACTTCGACATAACCGGCTCGCTCCTGACGGCGGCGCATATAGGTGATCAGACCCTGGAACATCTGCCAGCCCTTTGGGTGCCAGAACACGGCACCGGGCGCGAATTCCTCGAAATGGAAAAGGTCGAGCTCACGGCCCAGCTTGCGATGGTCGCGCTTGGCCGCTTCCTCCAGCCGGTGCAGATGAGCATTGAGCTGCTTCTTGTTGAGCCAGCCTGTGCCGTAAATTCGGGTCAGCTGTGCGTTCTTCTGATCGCCGCGCCAATAAGCACCGGCCACCCGCATCAGCTTGAATGCCTGCGGGTCGAGCTTGCCCGTAGAGGCGAGATGCGGCCCGCGACACATATCCAGCCACGCGCCTTCGCTGCCTGGTTCACCCGACCAGTAGACTGTCAGCTCCTCATCTTCGGGCAGCTCCTTGGCCCATTCGGCCTTGAAAGTCTCGCCTTCCTTTTCCCATTTGTCGATGAGCTGCTGACGGCTCCATACCTCGCGCACCAGCGGCTTATCGGCCTTGATGATCTCGCGCATCTTTTCCTCGATCGCCGGAAGATCGTCCAGACCAAAGGGTTCGCGTGAGGCCGGTGCCATCACGTCATAATAAAAGCCGTCCTCGGTCGCCGGACCAAAGGTAATCTGCGTACCGGGCCATAAAGCCTGCACCGCCTCGGCCAGCACATGGGCATAGTCATGCCGCACCAGCTCAAGCGCATCTTCCTCGTCGCGATTGGTGATCAGCGCGAGATCGGTATCGGCATCCAGCGGGCGCATAATATCGCGCACCTCGCCATCAATCCGCGCCGCCATCGCCGCTTTGGCGAGGCCGGGGCCGATATCGGCGGCGATCTCTGCAGGGGTCGTGCCCGAAGTCACTTCGCGCGCAGAGCCATCGGGCAGAGTGATTTTGATCATCTTCGTCATCGCATCTCATCCATCATCTTGCCGCGCCTTGGCACAAATGCCCTTAATGATAAAGGGCGCGGTTAAAGCTGGCGTCGCGAAGTTTTGAGTGATGTTCCGATGAAGCCGACGCCCGCCTCATCAGAACCGGAGGCGGGTCGATCACTAGTCTGGCTATTTAGCGCCAGCCACAGACCATCCGCCCCCGACGCGTCGGGGTGGTAGTAGTGGTCGTTGTGGTCAGTACGTTGGCCATAGACCTTATATAATGATTTTATATTACGATGTCACTAACAAGCTGCTGCATGAGGTCTATCATCCCGTTGGCTTTGCCTCGGCTAAAGCCGAGTTTATCCTGAGCGCCTGCCTATACAGGCAGCCGAAGGACTGGGCCGACATAAATGCAATAGTCTATATTCAAGACTTATCTTGCATTGGACCGCTTTAGCTGCCAGCAATAGTACATGGCTAATTCTTCAGAGAACGCGGGCAAGGCCTGCATCATAATCGGCGCTGGTGATGACACCGGCAGCGCCATTGCCCGGGCCTTTGCCGCCAAGGGCTATACTATGTGCGTGTCGCGGCGGCCGCGTCATGCCGAGGCGCTGGATACCTTGGTGAGCAGTATCGAGGCCGAAGGCGGCAAGGCGTTGGCCTTTCCGGTTGATGCGCGTGATGAAGAAGCGATGGAAAAGCTGTTTGCGCAGATAGAGCGTGATGTCGGGCCTATTGAAGTCGCGGTGTTCAATATCGGAGCCAATGTAAACTTCCCGGTACGCGAGACAACCGGTAGGGTTTATCGCAAGGTCTGGGAAATGGCCGCCTTTGCCGGTTTCCTTACAGGGCGCGAGGCGGCGAAGCATATGGTGCCGCGCGGCAAGGGCACGATCCTGTTCACCGGTGCCACCGCCAGCATCCGTGGCGGCAAGGGCTATAGCGCCTTTGCCGGGGCCAAATTTGCACTGCGGGCCTTGGCGCAGGCAATGGCGCGTGAATTGGGACCGGAAGGCATCCATGTCGCGCATATCATAGTCGATGGCGCGATTGACTCGAACTTCATTCGGCAGAATGTCCCCAATGTTGATGCGTTGCGTGAAGAGGATGCCATCCTCTCTCCCGATGCCATTGCCGCCAACTATGTCATGCTGCACGAACAGCCGCGCAGCGCCTGGACGCATGAGCTTGATTTAAGACCTTGGAAGGAAAATTGGTGATGCCTTTCAATTCCTCCCTGTTGCGCAGCAATGGGGAGGGGGACCGCCGAAGGTGGTGGAGGGGTATGAAGGCAGCGCTAGCGTTTGTGGCAGACCCTTCCGTCAGCCGCCTACGCCCTTCGACAAGCTCAGGGCTCAGGACTTCGGCGTCTGCCGCCTCCCCATCTCTGCGAGACGGGGAGGAGATGAGATATTGCGATTAGACCAATGCAAGAACGGAGCTATACCTATGCCCAAGACTGTTGAATTTCTCTTCGATTTTGCCAGCCCGAATGGCTATCTCGTCCACCGCGCTTTGCCGCCTATCACTGCGGAAACCGGCGTTGAATTTGACTATTCGCTGGCGCTGCTCGGCGGTATCTTCAAGCTGACCGGTAATCAGGCGCCGATGATGGCCTTTGCCAATATCCCCAATAAAATGGCCTATGATCAGCTGGAATTTGGCCGCTTTCTCAAGGCGCATCGCATTACGAAATTCCAGATGAACCCGAATTTCCCGATCAACACAGTTCTACTCATGCGCGGTGCGCTGCTGATGGAGAAAGAGGGACGTCTGACCGAATATATCGAGGTCGGCCTGCAGCATATGTGGGAGCGTGGCACCCATATGGGTGACAAGGAAGCCTTTGCGGCCGCGATGACTGAAGAGGGTTTTGACGGCGAAGTGCTGGTCGCTGCCTATGATGATACCGCCATCAAGCAGGATCTGATGGAGCGTACGCAAAAGGCGGTGGATCGCGGTGCCTTTGGCATCCCGACCTTCTTTGTTGGCGATGAGATGTTCTTTGGCAAAGAACGGTTGGGCCAAGTGGTAGAGGCAGCGCTGGCGGGTTGAGTTCTGCACCTAGAGCGGCTTTGATATGGGATAAACCAAGCCAATGATACCGTTCGTGTCGAGCGTAGTCGAGACACTGCTCTCCACACGCCCCGGCCTCTCGACTTCGCTCGAAGCGAACGGAAAACCAATAATGCTCTAGAAGATCACGCCAGAGCGATATGCCGCTTCATGTGGTGATCGATATTTCCGAACTCGGAATCAAAAATCGTCAACCGCTTGAAATAGGCGCCGATAGCCAGCTCATCGGTCATGCCCATGCCGCCATGGATCTGGATCGCCTCCTGCCCGATATGGTGCGCTGCCTGTCCGACGCGGACCTTGGCGGCGGAGACCGCCAGTTTGCGCTCGCGCTCTTCGGCATCGAGCTTGAGCGTCGCAAGATAGGTCATCGACACGGACTGCTCATATTCGGTGTACATATCGACCATGCGGTGCTGCAACACCTGGAAACTTGCGATCGGAACACCGAATTGCTTGCGCTGTTTGGCATAGTCGAGCGTCATCGCATGCGCGACTTTCATCACGCCGCAGGCCTCGGCACATTGCGCCGCAATCGCCTCATCGGTGACGCGTCCGATCAGCGGCAATGCGCCGCCTTCCTCACCGATCAGTGCGTCCGCCGGTACCGAGACATTCTCAAAATAGATCTCTGAGGCATGGCGGCCATCGACTGTGGGATAATCGTGGGTCACCACACCATTGGCGGACTTATCGACGACAAAAACCGAGACCCCGGCTTTGTCCCGCTGCCCGCCCGCGGTGCGCGCAGTGACGATCAAATGGCTTGCCCAGGGCGCACCGATGACCACCGCCTTATGGCCGTTGAGCACATAGCTATCGCCGTCCTTCTTGGCGGTGGTGGTCAGATCGGCATAGTCATAGCGCCCGCGCGGCTCTGCATAGGCGAAGGCGTAGGTGCGGCTGCCATCGACAATGCCGCCAATATGCTCTTCCTTTTGCGCCGCGCTGCCAGCGTGCTTAAGGAAGCCACCGGCACAGACAACCGTCGGCACAAATGGCTCGACCACCAGCCCTTTGCCAAATTCTTCCATCACCACCATGGCATCGACCGCGCCGCCACCAAAGCCGCCATCTTCTTCGGCAAAAGGCATGCCGAGAATGCCAAGCTCTGCCAGTTGCGCCCAGATTTCCGGCCGCCATCCGGCCTCGCTGTCGACCACGCCGCGGCGCGTGTCCCAGTCATATTGCTCGCGTACCATGCGCGTCAGACCGTCGCGCACCATCGTCTGTTCTTCGGTAAAGTTGAAGTCCATTGCTATTCTCTCTCCGGTGTCGCTCTGGCGCTTAGAGGCCGAGGATCATCTTGCTTATGATGTTGCGCTGAATCTCGTTCGATCCGCCATAGATCGATGTTTTGCGCATGTTGAAATAGGTCGATGCGGCATGCTGCGCATAGTCCGGACCCACAGGATATTGGTTCGATCCAGCATCGGCGATGCTGCCATAAAGCGGCGTGCCATAGCTGCCGACTGCCTCCAGCGTCAGCTCGGTCAGGCGCTGCTGGATCTCAGTGCCCTTGATCTTGAGGATCGAGCTTTCCGGCCCCGGCCCCTTGCCCGCCTGCTCACCCGCCAGCGTGCGCAATTCGGTGATTTCCAGCGCCGCCAGATCAATCTCCAACTGGCTGACCTTGCGGGCAAAATCAAAGTCGCTCATCAGCGGCTCGCCATCGAGCAGCTCTGCCCCGGCAATCTCGCGCAGCTTTTCGACACCACGCTTGGAGCGTGCCACGCCCGCAATGCCGCTGCGCTCATGCGCCAGCAGGAATTTGGCATAGGTCCAGCCCATATTCTCTTCGCCGACCAGATTTTCCACCGGCACGCGCACATCAGTGAGCCAGGTCTCATTAACCTCATAGCCACCATCGATCAGCTTGATCGGCCGCACTTCCACGCCCGGCGTGTTCATATCGAGAAGGATAAAGCTGATACCTTCTTGCGGCTTGGCGGCATCGGGGTCAGTGCGGCACAGGAAAAAGCCCCAATCGGCATATTGCGCCAGCGTCGTCCATGTCTTCTGGCCGTTAATCACATAATGATCGCCATCGCGCACCGCAGTGGTCTTGAGCGAGGCGAGGTCAGAGCCCGCACCCGGCTCGGAATAGCCCTGACACCACCAGACATCGCCCGAGCGGATGCCGGGCAGATGCTGTGCCTTCTGCTCGTCATTGCCAAAACTGTAGATCACCGGGCCGACCATCGACACGCCAAAGGGCAGCGGCATCATGGCATTGACGCGGGCATTTTCCTCCGACCAGATATAGCGCTGCGTCGGCGTCCAGCCGGTGCCGCCATATTCTGTCGGCCATGCCGGTACTGACCAGCCCTTTTCGCCCAGCACCTTATGCCAGGCGAGAAAATCTTCGCGCGGCAGATCCTCGCGCATCCCGGCATCGGCGAGATGCTTGGGGTAGCTGGCTTCAATAAAGGCGCGCACTTCCTGACGAAAGGCAATCTCTTCGGGCGTGAACTCAAGATTCATGGCATCGCTCTCTTATGGTAAGTGTTCTGCGGGTATCTAACAGTTGTCGCCCCCAGCGCAAAGCCGAAAAACCGCGCATTTGGTGAGAGAAAAGGTGTTGCGCGGTGACGCGCGGCGGCGGATTAAGCATTCCCTAGCGTCGGTTTCGGGACGTGGAAAAATGCAAAAAGATGGCGCTCCAATAACCCCCTCCTCCTTTAGGGGAGGGGCAGTGAGACTTAGCGCCGTAGCTTTAGCGAAGGCGGTTAGTCGCAGCGGGGTGGGGAATCTCCACTTGCGCCATGCCAGTTTGATAGCCACCACCCCAACCCCTCCTCTAAAGAGGAGGGGCTTAATTGTCTCGCACAAAGGCGCTAAGGAACAAAGATGCTATCCTCTTGGCGCAACCCCTTAGCGCCTTTGCGCGAGAAGAAATTCCTCTTCAAAAGGTCTGGGCCTCAATTTCAGGTGCAATCAAGTTTTCCCAGTGAGATACCAGCGGCAGGCACGTCATAAAATAAATTAACCAACAGCCGTAGATGGTATCTGAACTATAGCACTGTCCATCAGTTAACTTTCCATGGGCCATCGTATGACGCAGCGCTGGGCCAGGACGAAAGTTGAATAGGAGGTCGATCTCGTGAGTTAGATCAACTCCGAAAATCTTTTCCATCTCTTTACGCATATTGATCAGTAAACTGCTAATCGATCGGTCGTCCTGCGTGAGATCATCCATTAGCTTTGCGCTATGCTCATTTGAATTTCTCAAAACATAGCGAATGGCGTTCTCTAGCTGGGGGATTAACAAGTTAGCAGCCGAGATATAGTCGCCTTGCCACAACCGAGCAAAACCGAGTGCGAATGTCATTTCATAGCCGTGCTGGACGAAGGGGCTGTGGTGGATAATCGGCATAAAGTTTCGCGGCTCTAGCGGGAAATTTGCCATCACGGTTTGGCGCGCTGGCTCTATCTTACCAACCACAACTTGCTTACGATATATCTCCATGTACTGAAGAGCATTGGCCTTGTACCAATCCTGGCTAGGCTGAGCATCAGCCGACTTGAACCCAGTTTGAGCGATTACCTTTCCGTCTCGGTCAGAGTAGCTGTTCGAGAAAAGGTTGCTAAAAATATACTTTTCCGATGAATCATCCGCATACTTTTCCAGCGCTTCTCTGGATATAGGAGTGTTCAAAAGCGCAAACTGCAAGAGGATATCTGGGAGCGTTAACTTTTCAAAAACCTCAATTGTGCCCGTTGCCAATTCGGTGACATCAAGCTCATATGAATATGGTACAAAATCATCTAAAGATGCTTCCTCCAACTCCCGCAATTCTTTGCGGAGATCTGCAATCCAATCCTTAAAACCGCCGTACTGGCGAAGCTTATCGATTGCAGTCCGGACCCAATGAGCCTTTGCGGAAGCTTGATCTACTTGCTCTCGCATTTTTAGGTCTTGCAGCACGACTTCTTTCTGACAGCGCTTTTCATTGTCTACATCTTCGAGGAGACCATAGCCTTGAGCAGCCAGCCTCCAGACGCTTTGGACAGCCATTGGATAGTCCTTGCCTTCGGTATTAGCGACTATCTGTTCTGCGCTACTTACCACGGCTTGCCATTCGAGGATGTGATACCGCAGGCCCAATTTAGCAACTTCTACGAACGCCACATATTCTCGAGTTTCAATGCCTTTATTAAAGAGCAGCTTTAGAGCCCTCTTCACTTCTGAGGGTAAGGCCCCTTTCTTGTAAACCCTTGCGGCAATTTGCATCGCACGCTGCAAATAATCTGCCATATCGAGAATATGTTCATCTTCTCCATGTGTTCGATGAAGCTCGCCGATCATTCTTTTTTCAACAATTTGGCAATATGCCGCAACTGCAAGTTTCCCAACATCGCCTTTTTTGCGATCATTGTACCAAGCAATATCGGCGAGACGTGCTCTGAGAACGGGATCGTCCACTGTGGGAGCAAACTCAGCTATGATGTCATTTTGTTTGCCTTGGAAATCGCTTGCAGTACAGCTTCGACCGCTTCCTGTTTGAAATATTGGGCCGAATGGCTCCGCGGGGTTTTCGGCGCGAAGATGTATATTCATTAAATCATGTAAAAATCGGAATGCTCTATTTTGGCCGTCTTGATCATTCGCTTCTGCAGTATTTGCCGCTTCTCTAAGTGGTGCAGTAAGTGCATATCGGTCGCTGCCGTCAACGCTCGAAAGCGTCTTATTAATATCGATATTCAAAAGCTCATCTAATAAGATGATTACATTTCGATCTTTTGAGTCAGTATCAGTCATTAAAATGATATGGTCTCAGCGAATTCCCAAACAAGTTAGAATTGAATGACGGCAGAAATTGCAACGGTGTTTAAATTTTTATTTTATGCCTCATGCTTACTGCGCAATCTATGTCCTACATATGCGACTGCTGCTATTCTGGTTCCGGCTCTTTCTATCCGTTGATCTTCCGCGCCCATTTCTCCCATTTACGGGGAAACGTGTCACCCTGCCTGTATGGGCGCAAGCTATTGGCTTAAGTCACTGCCTTGCAACAGGAAAATTTCTTCACCGCGCCCAATCCTTACGAAAATCACAGGGCGTCACCCTGTCACTTGTGTCACTTTTGGTTGGAATATCTCCGCGCCTCCGTGTCTCCGCGTGAGACTATGTTCTGCTTGTTTGCGCACATGGCGGTCCACAGGCCCGGCGCAAGTGGCGAGTCCCCACCCCGCTGCGACTAAGCGCCTTGCGGCGCCAAGTCTCGCTGCCCCTCCCCTAAAGGTGGAGGGGATGGGTATATCGCACGGCCCCTTCGCGCTCTTCAAAATCTTCGCGTTCTTCGCGAGCAACCCTTTTCACAAAGCCGCCGCTCCAGACACTGTTGGGCATCTCCAACAGAGGCACCGTTTTCTGCGCTTCATAGGTGTAAACTTTGTGAACTTAGTGCAGCCCGCCTGACACTTCCCGACAATCGTCCCGCGCCACCCCTGCCTTGCAAAACCTGCGCCTGCGCCATATCGCCCTCGCCATGACAAATATTCCCGACCTCGCCTATCTTGCCCGCGCCGACGGCACCAAAATCGCCTATCGCCATCGCACAGGTGCCACCGACAAGCCGACACTGGTGTTCCTCCCCGGCTATATGTCCGACATGGAGGGCGGCAAGGCAGTAGCGATTGATGCCTGGGCCGCTGAGCATCGCATTGGCTGTCTGCGGCTGGACTATGGCGGCTGCGGTGTCAGTGAGGGCGATTTTGAGGCGCAAACGCTGATCGACTGGCGCGATGATGTGCTGATGTTGATTGATCGGCTGGTCGAAGGGCCAGTGATTGTCATTGGCTCCTCCATGGGCGGCTGGCTGATGCTGTTGGTGGCGCTGTCGCGGCCGAGCCGGGTGACGGGCTTGCTGGGCATTGCTGCGGCACCTGACTTCACCATGTGGGGCTTTACCCAGGAGCAGAAGATGACGATTCTGAGTGAGGGCAAGCTGGTCGAGACCAGCGAATATGGCCCCGAGCCCTATATTACCAGTAAGGCCTTTTGGCAGTCGGGTGAGGCCAACCGCTTGCTCGACCGGCCAATTGATATTGGCTGTACGGCGCGGTTTGTCCATGGACAGGCCGACCCGGATGTGCCGTGGCAATATAGTCTGGAGACCGCTAAGCAGCTGCGTTCAGCCGATGTGCAGACGGTTTTTGTCAAGGACGGCGATCATCGCCTGTCCCGACCACAGGATATCCGTCTGATTCTGACGCTATTGGCGGAAATGGTCTCAGGACCGGTTGAGTAAACCCGCCGCTCTATAGAGGTGCCTTTGCGTTTCGTTTCTCTCATCATGGCTTTTGGACTGGTTGCAGCATCGCCGCTTACAGCGCAAATCGTCGGCCCGCCTGACCCTCGCGAGGCTCAGTTTAACCAGTGCCTTGATCTGGTGATCGATGATACCGCGCGTGGAGTCACCAATGCCAAGGAATGGCTGGCTAATGGCGGCAGCTATTTTGCCCGTCACTGCCTGGCTTTTGCCTATTCAAAACAATTGCGCTGGCAAAATGCTGCAGAAAGCTTTGCGCAAGCGGCGCAAGAGGCCGAGGCAGCAGAAGATGAGCGCTCGGCCAATCTTTGGGTGCAGGCGGCCAATGCAGCGCTTGCCGATGGTCAGCCCTCGACCAGCATTGCCTTTCTCGACAGCGCCTTGGTGAGCGGCATTTTAGAGGGGCAGGCGCTGGGCCTGGCGCATCTGGACAGGGCACGAGCGCTGGTGGCTTTGGGCCAGTTGGAGGCGGCGCGCGAGGAATTTGTGTTGGTCCAGAAGCATGTCCCTCAGGACCCGCTGGGCTGGCTGTTGTCTGCGACATTGGAGCGGCGGCTCAATAATCTCGAACGTGCCCGCGCCGATATCAATGTAGCGCTGTCGATAGGGCCGGAAGACCCGGACATATTGGTAGAGGCGGGCACTATCTCGGCGCTGACCGGCAATATTGAGGATGCGCGTATCAAATGGGGGCAGGTGGTGACCATCAACGCTCCCGGCCCTGCACGGGTTTCGGCGCAGGAGTATCTGCGCCAGCTGGAAGAGATGGAAAGCAGCGATTCCGGAGCTGGTGATCAGGCAGCCAGTGCGTCATCGGATGCCACGGACACGGCTACTCCAGATAGAAATTCACGGTAGTGACCACGCGGACCTTTTTATACGGCGTATCGCTAACCCCATAGCCGCCATCGCCATCGCGTGACGAGACCGAGAAATAGCCCTGGGTCGCGCTTTTGATTGTGCCGACGTCGGTACCGCTGTCCTGGGCGAATTGTTCGGCGGCCTTGCGCGCATCCTTGGTCGCTTCGGCCACCATTTCAGGCTTGATGTCATTCAGTTTGGTGAAGCTGAAATTCATGCCCGACCCATCCTGAAGCACGACGCCACGTCGGACCAGATCAAATTGTTTGGAGACAGCCGCTTGCGCCTTTTCGATATCATCGGTGCGCAATTGCAGCCGCTGGCTGATGGTGAAACTGGTTTTGCCATATTGGCTATACTGGCTGACATTGACGCCGGTCGGCTGCAGCGCATCGCCGGCAAAGCCAAGCTCGGTGAAAAAGGTACGAATGGCATCGGTGTCGCGGTCAATATCGCCTTGCGCCGCTTCCATCGTCTCGGCCTTAGCCGAATAGGCAATGGTCCATGTCGCGAGATCAGCGGTCACCTCGCGCTCTGCCAGCCCGCGCACCGTGACAGAGCGATCCGCCTCGCGTGCACGCAGAAGGCCATCACCCAGAAGATAGCCGCCGACGATCAAGCCAATGGCGATAATCCCGGCGCTGCCCCAATAAAGACCACGCGATGACGTGGGCGATGCATTATGGATGACGGTTTCAGATTCTTCAGACATTTTCGCTTCCCCTTTGTGGTCAGGATGCACACAGTACGGCTTGCGACCCATGAGATTCGGAATAGGCTTTCAGCGATGAATCGTTTCTGAACTGCGATGAATGGAGTGAGACAGAACTAAAATGCCCCAATTTCTGCACAGCATGATCCGGATCAGTGACCCAGAAGCAACCGTGGCTTTCTTCAAGCTTATCGGCGTTGAGGAAGTGCGCCGCTTCGAAGTTGAGGCCGGTCGCTTCACGCTGATTTTTCTCGCCGCGCCGGGTGAAGAGGGAGTTGCAGAGGTGGAATTGACGTATAACTGGCCGCCCGAGGATGGCAGCGAACCAGAGGAATATGGCGGCGGCCGCAATTTCGGCCATATTGCCTATCGCGTCGATGACATTTACGCGACGTGCCAAAAGCTGATGGATGCCGGTGTGACAATCAACCGC
>JBCDKX010000013.1:0-30052 GCA_038746055.1 Pseudomonadota bacterium | reverse complement strand
TCCCCTCAAGCCGCACCTCGCGCCTTCCAGCGCGAAGCGCTGATCTCACTTGATTTCGTAAACGCGGTAGGAAATCCCGCCGCGGCCCAACTCACCAACGCCGATGGCGATTACTGAATTGAGCCAGGCATACTTCTCTGAGCCCGTTTCATATGTGGGATTGACCCGCAGATAGTATTGAGAGCCGCTGATCGGGTCATCGGTGCCAAAGTCCATGACTTGGGCCATTTGCTCAGGGGTCTCAAAACGTCCCCTGCCCTGGTAGCTGAGATAGATGACCGCGCCATCGTCGGTCTCAACGCAGGCGCGCACATCCAAAGCGATGCTTCCATCAGGCCGGATGCGCAGCCAGTCGCCGCCAGTGCCGGGCAAAACCTTGCCAGAGATTCTTGGCCCTTTGAAATGGCCTCCATTGACCATGACTGCCATCCGGTGACCTTCGGGCCCTGGACCCACGTCGATAGGCGCGTCCAAGCCTGCGAACATCTCATAAAGAAGCTCGTACTTTAGCTCGCTCATGTTGATCCCTCTCCAGATCGCCGCTAACCACGACTTATGAGGATCAGGTTGGATCGTGTGCGCTGCGCGATCTTGAACACAGGCGAGGTTCTTTTGAATTTGGTGAAGGTCGGCGCATCGGATTTTCGACCATCGCGGCGGATTGGAGGGTCTTTGCTGTGATTTGATCGGACTTGGGAGAGCGAGCCGTGATTGAGTATCACGAACTTCCGGAGTGGATCCCCGGAAGGCTATTGTCGAGTAGTGACGATTTGGATTGGGCTGGCGTTGGCTATCGCCAGTATCAGTATGGTCCTCGACAGGTCGATGTTCCCGCGATGTCGGATTTTTTGGTTATAGAATACCTTGCCGGCGGGACTCATTTAGAACGGCGTGCTGGAGGGAAATGGCAGGACGCTGATTGCGGTCCTGGAGACCTGACCCTTCTAACTCGCTCTCGACCATCCAGCTGGAAGTGGGATGGCGACGTATTAGTGCGCCATGCCTATCTTTCTGGCGATTTCCTCATACGGGTCGCTGATGAAGTGCTTGATCGTCCGGTCGGATCAGTCGACTTTGCCGATGAATTGTCGGTAAGGAGCCCAGCGATTTCAGCATGTATGCGGGCTTTGGCCGACGAAGCTCAGCAACCAATTTTGGGTGGTTCGCTGTTTGCGGATGCCATTGGCACTCAAATGGCGATCCATCTGTTGCGCAATCACGTTTCCATTGAGTTTCCTGAGGATGTTCATCGCTTCGCATTCTCCATCCGAGATATGAAGGTGATCGAGGATGCGATAACCTCAAGCCTGGAAAACCCGCCCAGTCTAGATGCATTAGCGAGTCTTGTTGGTTTGGGCCGTTGGAGTTTCTCGCAGCGCTTTAAGGCCACTTATGACATGGGTCTTCCTCAATTTGTACTTCAGCAGAAAGTTGAGTGCGCAAGGCGGTTAGTCGAGGGATCTCGTGATCCGCTGAAGATGGTGGCGTTTCGAGCGGGTTTTTCAGATCAAGCGCACATGACACGTGCATTCAGTCGCTTTGGCCTCGCTTCTCCATCTTCAATTCGGAAGAGCCTCGCCTTGTAGTTGCCTGTTGCGGCTACAAACTTGATACTTCCCTGATATCGTCTGCACAAATAATCGCGCATTCAGCCTTGGTCCGAGTTCAAGAGGGTGATCAGGTGACTAGCATCTTTTGGCCTCAGTCAATCGTGGTAGTTGCAGCTTGCTCACATCGGTCGGCAATGTCAGTCAGTTGCTGGGCAAGGATGGTCGCTACGTCTTCACCATAGTCGTTGGCCAACTCGACAAGTGAGACACCAAAGGGTCGGTAGATGCCTGCCATATTCTTGGATACCTTCGGTTGAAGCTTGACGAGCAGCGCTCGCCGGTCTGTAGGGTGAGCGATGCGTTCGACAAAGCCTTTAGCTTCCAGCCTATCTAACAGTGTTGTCACACTTCCGCGCGTCAGGCCAAGTGCTTGGGCAAGATCACTAGGAGCCCTTGGGCCAGCTTCAAGCAGGTTGATGCAACGTAGGTCGTTCCTGCTGATGTCAATTGCCCGGGCTGCCGTCTCATCAAGCTTATCAATTGCGGCGTGAAGCCGACGGCAGGCTGCAACCAGACCAAAGTCATCGAATGGCGCTTCTGGCCTCATTTCATCATCGCTAGCTCCCATGCAAAGACATTGCCGCAGATAATGCATGTTGACAAGTCGTTTGATTGTCAAATAGTATGGCTGTCGATCAAAGGAGGTGTTATGCTCATTCTCAGTCTTTTTGTCGGCGCGATCGTCGGACTTCTCATCGCACTCATTTGCACACCGCGCGTTGTTGAGTATGTCGAAACAATCGATATCGAGGCCAACTCTGCATCGGTCTATGATGCGATCCGATATCAGCGAGACCTCATGCAATGGTCGGCTTGGCCCAGCGAAACTGGATCAGCATGCAAGGTTGCGGGAGATGACGGCGAAGTGGGTGCGCAGACTGTGTTCTTCGATAAGAAGGGCAACCGTTTCGGGCACCAGAGTGTGAGCAACCTTTCGCCTATTCGAGAGGTATCCTTTACTCTCGAAAGCAAAGGACCTCCTCATGTGCCCACCCTCACTTTCAATCTCGTTGAGATGGGTGAAGACAGCACGCGCGTGCTGCTCTCATTTCGCAACGACGTTACTCCGCCGTTCCACTTGATCCAGCGACTGATCGGGATCACCCGCTGGACACGAGAAATGCACTGTAAGGACCTCGACGGATTGAAACGCTTCCTTGAACGCCGCGAAACCTACATTGGGGAACCCCTCGCGAAAGCCGCCTGATTGTCAGCAATCTACCCATACGAGTTCGAAGCCCCGATTGAGCGGTTTGGCGTCGGAGTAAAGCGCGTCATTTGGTACAACGTGTTGATGCTGCCTGATGACTTGCGGTCAGAACTGCCTTTCGATCAGTATCCACGCCTTCGTGTCGAAGGGGAAATTGCCGACGTGCCCATAGCTAACGCTTTCATGCCGACAGGGGACGGACGCAATTACGTGATCGTTGCGCCAAATGTGCTCCAAGAAGCGGATGTTGGGCTCGGCGACATAGTCCAGATGCGCTTCAAGATTGCTGACCAAGATCATGTCGATGTGCCGGAAGCTCTCAGCCGAGCGATTGAAAAAGACACTGGCGTGCGAGTTGCCTGGGGCAACATTACACCTGGTAAGAAACGCATGCTGGCTCAGCACGTGCTCTCCGCCAAGACAGATAAGACGCGGTCAAAGCGAGTGAGTGAGGCGACCGACGCGCTCGTGAATTTCGGAGCCGATCTACGCGCTTGGCGCAAAGCGCAGTAGGAGTAAAACTCCGCTATTAATAGCGCCCGCTTTCACCCCCAATTTCAGTCCTCGATCACGGACTGGAGCTGGGCCGCTTGCCGTCTGTCGGCTTTCAGTCCTGATGGCTAAGTGCTGCCGTTCCGCTTCCGACCCATTTTGCGGACGCGAGGGGACCAAGGCGTTGAGGTGGCTTAATGCAATCAAGCAGCGCGTTTGATGGTTCGGTAGAACCTCGCCTGCTTAGCGATACCTGTGAACGGTGTTGTGCCAGCGCGCCTAGCCTAATGCTTGGAGAAGGTGTCTCCACGCACTCTATAATTGTCCTTTTGCCATTTATTGCGTTCGGAGAGGTCAAGATTTGGCATCTTACTTAGGTTTGTTTCTTAGCCAAATTCCAAATACCTCATTGAACCTAGCTTATGAGTTCCGGCGCACACGGGTCCATATCTGTGTTTTGCAGATCAAGCCCCCCGCGACGCAACCTTTCACTTTCATGGTGTTGTAGTCGAGTGGCTCGATCGTTCCCGTAAATTCCTTCCCAATGTCAGCGACGTACCCTTTACCCTTCCAGACAAGGCCTTCCTTTTCACGAAACCGACGCAGGATCTGAGTCCCGACAAGGTTCTCTGTTCCGCCCTTGGCTGCGTCCCGCTTCGCCTTGTCGCTGGCCCACACGACAACCCCGCAAACGATCTCTTCTCCGCACGGCTTGATCTGAACATGCACGCTGTCGGACTTTTTTTCCAAGTGCCGAGCTCTTCGAGCGTTAGCTCCCTTCCAGTTGGCGGAGCTTGAACGGTTAGCAGGGCTGCTGCAATCACAAGAGCTTCTATCACTTGATGTCCTTAATGGTTGGTTTCGTCTCGCGTTGATTACTATCATCAGACCGGAGAAAGGCCCTTAGCGCATTCTTGGCCACAAAATGCGCATCAGCGCGCATGCCGTGCCCGGCCAATGATGGGGTCTCAAGGAAAGCTGCTCATAATGCTCTCTTAACTGGCTTTAGGCGTATTGGTATCAGCTTGACCGAGACAGTACGCGCTGGCGTATTTAGTACCGAGAATGATCATTGAGATGCTGTATTATCGGGACGGCGATCGGGGCGATAGCACCATGGTAATTGCCCCGCGCACGGACGACACCGTGCGTCAAGTGGTGCGAGCCAGTCCCGAATCTTGCATGCGAGACGCGTTTACGACTTGGAGCAGGAGCCGCTGGAGATCGCGGCGCGGGTGCCCAAACGCTATTGGTCCATGCAATTTCACAAGATAAACACAGCCAATTATGCGGGTCGCACCAACCTGCGAGAGGAGTTTTATCGGTTTGGGTCAGTCGCGAAAGTCGTTCTCATAGGAGCTTAAGAAAAGCACTTCGACAAACGGAAGAAGTGGAGGTTGTGTCGACGCAAAGAGGGATTGTGATCCTGCGCGTTTTCGCAATCGGCGATGATAGCGTCGCGCGCGCCGCACCTCGCGACAGCCGGTGTTCAACCATAGATTGATCCACCCATCGTCCGCGTGCTCAGGATGCGCGGATTTGCGCGCTGGGTGCTCACAAACCATCGAGGCAGGAAAAACGAAACCATGTTAATCGATACGGTGGCGGATAGGAGAGCCCGACAAGATTACACGTGTCTTGTTCGACTATCTCTGGGACAGATTGAGACCTCCGCCTAGGGCTCGACCCTGAATTTGAAGACGGCTTGACGATTGGGGGCAATACGCAAATGAGCATGCGCGGTCCAAATTTGGCGCTTCTGGTACTTGGATTTGCAATGCTTTGGCTTCCCCTTGGCCAGCACGATTTTCTAGTCGTACACTGGATGAAGATCGGCACGTTTATGGCGCCCTTCCTGCTCTTTGTGGTTTTCGCTTTGAAGCAGGACACAATGAGCAAGTCCGATCCGCAGCTTTTAAGCCTGCTAATGCTGGTCGCTTACATCGCCCACCAGTTTGAAGAACACTGGATTGACCTGACCGGAGAAGCCTATGCGTTTTCTCCCTATGTGAATGCGCTCTTGCAGAGCGCCTCGGGCGCTCCTGAAACCACAGTGATCCTGAGCCCACTCGCGATCTTAGTGATAAACACGTCGCTGGTTTGGCTTGTCGGATTCATCGCAGTCTTGTTGAGCCCTCATCGCTTCTTTCCGTATCTGTGCATGGCTGCAATCATCCTGGTGAACGCGGTCAGCCATATTCTGGCTGCGATCTTAACGTTCTCCTACAATCCTGGCGTTGCAACATCGCTTCTGGTTTTTCTACCGATGGCTTGGTGTGCTTTTTGCTCGGTGCCGCAAGCATCACCAGGAGTGAAGTTTGCAAGTATTGCTTGGGCTGTATTTGCGCACATTGTCATGATTGGGGGGGCACTCGGCGCCAATCGCTTCGAGTTGTTCCCTGAGTTGGTTTACTTCGCGATGCTCGTGGCTATCTCGATTGCACCAGCCTTCTTATTCCCCGCAATCAAGCCGCGTGAGCAAGAAGACCCTGCTCGTTTAGCTCATGCTGACTAGCGCATCGCTACAGGGTGACTGCGTCCATAGTTATGTCGGCGGGATGGCACAAATGGCGATCTAGAAACCGAACCCAGGTTGCAAAAGGGCTGATAGATGATCTCTTACCCAGCTCACGCTCCCAAGCCAAATCTCGAACATCTGGAACATGTAAATAGAGGATGGATCATCCGTGCTAGTGCACCGTTTATGCTCATCTCAAGGCGAGGGTCTCGTAGGCAGGATCTCACCAAAGTCAGAATAGTTCGAAAGAAAGCCCATCTTGCGAAACGCCGCAATAAGCGCTTGGATCTTAGGCATCCGATGAAGGTCCATATGCGTGACCATCCAAAAGTCCACGTTCCATGAGGGATCATGCGGGTAGATTTCAACGATGTCTGGCCAAATTTCGGCTTGCCTTGTCGGCAAGAAGCCAATCCCAATACCGGCGATTATCGCTTGAAACTTCGCGAGCATATCGTTGCTCATGTAAACAACGTTTTCTGGTCCGATGTGTTCTCGCAGCCAAAGAAACGGCGGGAATTTCTCGTCGTCGAGCAACCGTGACACGAACCGGTGATCTCTAAAGTCTGCGAGGCTCTCTGGTTTGCCGAACCTCTCGATGTAACTGCGATGCGCGTATAGCGCGGAGCGAACCGACGCTAAGGGAAGCATAACCGTATCCTCCATTTGAGGATATGGGCCTGTGCGCAGAGCCACATGCACTTCACCCATAGCAAGCTGCTTCACTTCTTCGCAGACCGTGTAAGTCACTCGCATGTCAGGATTGTCTGCCTGAAACTGCTGAAGAACAGGACAGAAAGTTGACAGCAACATTGCGGTTGATGTCACGATCAAGTCTCCCGACAGTGAGTCGGCCTCTCCGAGTATTCGCCGTCGAAAGCCGTCGAAGGACTGTTCCGCTCGTGCCGCTGCATCGAACAGGCGCTGGCCATACTCCGTTGCGGTGTATCCACTTGGATGGCGCAGGAAGAGCTTGGCCTCCAATTCCTCTTCGAGCAGGTTTATATGCCTTACAACGGTCGCGCGGTGAAGCATTAGCGCGTCCGCCGCGGCGCTGATCGTTCCCAATTTAGCGACGTAGTAAGCTGATCGAATTTCAGTCCATTTGTCCATTAGGAGTCTCTGAACTGTTAAGAAATCTCATGAGAAAAAATCGTGTGCCCATCGTTAGTCGTTCTCCATTAGCCGTTTGGGATCTTTACCTGTGAGTATCAAGTCAGCATATCTCGCGACGGCTCCATGATGCAAAGTTGATCGCCTTATGCGCAAATATGCGCATCTTTGAGGCTGGCCTAGACCCGGAAGACTGTAGATGATCATAGCGGAGCGGTCTTGGCAGCTTGGTTTTTAGGGTCTGAGACAGCTCAGCAGCCCCGCGAATGAACCCACTACTCAATGGAGAGCAATAGGAACCTGTTAAGGATTGCCGGTGGACCCAATAGCAGAACCTATCGCCGTGATCACAGACTCGACGGGTAGAATAGGCTGGGCGATCACCAGCTCCTTGGCAAAACGAAGCTGCCACTTTGTTCTCGTCAATCGCTCTAATGCTAGAGCCGAGCAGCATAGATGAGAGAGCCGCTGTGACTCTCTCCGACGCAAGCTTGATCAAACTTGACGACTTCGCGTCGCTAACTCTGGCCATCATTGTCCTGTTCGCCGGTATCAAGGTGAACAGCCTCTTTGCTGCCCTGGAGAAATATAACATCCCCGAAGCTGTTACCGGCGGGATTATAGCGTCCCTTCTAGGCTTAAGCGTCTACTTGGTATTGGGCTACGAGATCGAGTTCAGCTTGAACGCTCGCGATATCTTTTTGATCTATTTTTTCACGACCATCGGAATCAATGCCCGATTTGCCCAACTCCTAGCTGGCGGAAAGCCGCTGGTTATCTTTCTTGTGCTCACGCTGACATACCTAATCTTGCAGGATGGCGTCGGATACTTCGCAGCGGCCGCTATAGGCGAGCCTAGTGGTGTTGGCGTCCTGGTGGGCTCGGCCGCGCTTGCCGGAGGGCACGGAACAGCCATTGCATGGGCGCCCACCATCGCTGAGCAACAAGGCGTTTCAAATGCTCTAGAGATCGGGGTCGCAGCAGCGACAATCGGTCTCGTACTCGCCAGCCTTCTGGGAGGGCCGATCGCAAAGTTCCTGCTCACTCGCTACGATCTGAAATCGGAAAGCGAGGATGATCTCTTCGTCGGCATCGAACGGGATAAGCAAGGCGAAGCCACCATCACGCACGTCAATCTTATGGGGGCTATCCTCGTCATCCACATAGCGATGATCATTGGCTACGTACTCAACATCGTAATCGCCCAGCTTGGCCTAAAACTTCCGCTCTTTGTGTCCTGCATGATGGTGGCCATCTTGATGACCAACACCGTTCCCATGGTGTTCAAAAATGCAGCATGGCCCACTGGCTCTAAAGCTCTTGCGCTGATCTCTGATTTCTCTCTTCGCCTTTTCATTACAATGTCGCTGATGGGTATGCAGCTTTGGGAAGTGGCTGGGCTGGCCGGCCCGCTCTTTGGCATACTGGCCGCTCAAGTCATCGTCGCGGTCGTCTTCATCTTGTTTGTGGTGTTCCCACTCATGGGCAAGAATTACTTGGCGGCGGTTCTCTCATCGGGCTTTGCGGGTTTTTCGTTGGGAGCCACGCCAACCGCGATCGCAAATATGTCTGCCGTGACCAAGGCGCATGGACCGGCACCCACTGCTTTCATCATCGTGCCTCTAGTTGGGGCTTTCTTTGTCGATGTGGCGAATGCCTTTTTGATTCAGTCCTTCTTGTCGTTGTGACGGGCCTGCGGTTTTCCGCGTTGTTGTAGGATAATTATGCACGGGCTTGGCGAAATGGCGCGCATACCAAAGGCTGGACGTTCGTGTCAGGTTTATAGCGGACGGATAGGGGATGGATTATGCGCAGAGTACGTGCGGCGACGCTGTGTGCCGCTCTATTTTTGGCAAGCGCTTGCACGGCTGGTCGGGTCGCGAGCGATTTCGATGAAACACACAGTTTTGCTGGGTACCGCACACTTGCGTGGGCCAATGACGAACCAATGACGATTTACGGTGATCGCAAGATCCCGCCCACTCTCGCGCCGAAAATCACGCGTACCATCAAGTCTGAACTCAAGAAAAAGGGCTTCATGTTAACCGAAAATCTGACGGAGGCTGACTTCGCAGTCTCGTTTACGGTCGGCAAAAGAGACGGTTTCAGAGTTATTCGTTCACCGGATTGCTTCTCAGACTCTCGTAGTACCTGGGGCTGGGGAGTGCGATATTATCCGATTTACGCTCGTACTCTTTCAACCCTAACCGATGTCACGGAATACACTGAAGGAAGGCTCGCTATCGACGTCTATGACGTCCCTAAGCGAGCGCCAGTTTGGCATGGGGTCGGGGTCAAGAATTTGAGCTTCGCCGAGCTCAACGGGCAAGACGATAAAGTCGTTCAAGGGGTAACTTGAGTTTTGAGCGACTTCCCGCCGGAGTAACCTCCTGACGTCAAATTGGAGATCAAAGCTCACCACCAGCATGAACTCGACCTAATGGGCAAAGGAAACTGAGGAGCAAAATATGTCAACTCTAAGGGCGCTGATCGTGGCTACGATCCTTTGTGGTTCCCCATCCTTACTCTCGCAAGCCGCCGCGCATGAGCTAACCACTGAGACCCTCGCATCCGGGATCAAGTTGCAGAATGACATGTGCGGTGAGAAGGATGCATTCTTCCGCATCGATACGACGCTCGGACAGTCGCGCACCATTCGTTTGCAGCCCGGAAGGACGCTTTACATCACTGTGGCCAAGGGGGATAAAATGATCATTGGGTGTGGTGCACCACCTGACAACGCACCAACCGAATACATTAAAATCGACCACAATCATGGCGAATATTGAGGTTCGACAAACTAGTCTTTGGAGCCTCGCAAAAGCCGCTGACAGTTGCGCTAAACCATACTAATTGAAGCGAATGCGATTTGATCGCGTCCGATCAGATTTTGGATGCTTGTCGGTCCACCCGCACATTCCGATAAGAGAAACCCTACGACGCGGTTAGTTATGCCAGTACCGGCAGTTGCAGTGGTTCTTGAGAGCAATCGAGTTTGCTCGGTCTTTGCGCCGAACGGCAACACTTGGGACCGCATTGGCTTTTATATGGAGCCCTGCTAAACTACTTGGGTCCTGTTGCAGCGAGAACTGAGTAAGGAATCGGCATTTGAAGGACTGGCGGCTCTCAGATGGACTCTAGTGCCGCCAACTGGCGAGCCCTAGATTCGGTTCGCAGCGAACAAAACTACGGTGCGTTCTTCATACACCAAAAGAGACAAGGCGAAACCTCGGAGCCATTGGGATGATCGAGTGGCAGATTCTCGCAAGCTCGCAAGTGCGCTTGCATATCCGCGGTGAGAGGCCGCAGCCTTCTGTGACAGAGACGCACCTGAGAAGCAGTTATCGCAATGGAAAATTCACAACCGGACGGGCAGCGCCGGCCCACGATAGGTTGCTCAATCGAGCATCTCCAATGTCAGCTTTCACCCCCAATGTCGGACATATCTTGTTAGCTTAAATGGGCCGTAAGCTGGATGGTGGCTATTGGCTCCTGAAAATCAGAAAGCGGTCATTTCGCAAACGACCCAAAGCCAGTCATGAGGCGCTCCCGACATGTTTACTCCAAAAAGCTCAGAAGCCATCGGAAGCTGCTTCTTCCGTTACCTACACAGACCGGTCATTGCTGCGACTTAAGCAAAGGCGCGCGCGATGTGTCGCGCCGCGCCCAACCATATTTATGTAGCGCATAGGCGACTGTTTGTACCATGGGTTCGATCAGACCAATGCTGAGCGCAATCAGAGCATCCCCGGTCAGCGCGAACGCTACCGCAATCGCAACGCAGAAGTGCATGATCGCATAGGTTGCAGTTTTGGCGATGTTGCGCTTCGTCCGGTTGAGCCGGGCACGATTGGTATCGTCAGCCTACTCCTCCTCAATTAGGGTGAGTTCGAATGGCGGCGTGCTGACACCGCGAACAACATCATCTGACTTTTCCTGCCACATCTCAGATTCCAATCAATTTAGTGCGCAAACGACATTGGTGAACCGGGCGTGCGCGCTCCAGGAGCGCCGAAGATAGGGACAGGGCTCCAATCAGGAAGCTCTGGCAGCGGCGGCGGCGCGTGATCTTGAAACGCACCCTTGGCATGCACGATCTGGCCACCCGTGAATGTCAGGTCGGACTCAATGTTGATGATGTCATCCTCAGGCACCGTGAAATAATCCCGATCGAGCACCGCTAAATCCGCGAACTGACCTGCTTTGATCTGACCCTTCTTGCCGGTTTCGCGGCTGAACCAGGCGCCCGCAGCCGTCCAGTGACGCAGCGCTTCATCCCGGCTGAGGCGGTTGGCCTCCAGCCAGATGATGTCGCCGCCGCGCCCTTTGCCGCTGACAGCCCAGTGAATAGCAAGCCAGGGATTGTAAGAGCTAACGCGCGTTGCATCAGTCCCGGCGGCCAGAGGCACGCCTGAGGCCATCATCTTTTTCACGGGCATCACCTCGTTGAGCGCCTTCTCGCCATAGCGGCTGCGATAGTCAGAGGCCTGAAAGGCAATGCGGTTCTGATAGCTGATCCCGCCGCCGAGCCGCGCGACCCATTCCATTGTCTTTTCGCTGATCGTCTCGCCGTGGTCGAATATCCAGTTGAGCTCCTCGAGACCCTTGTCGTGGCCCATTTCCTCAACACAGGCGAGCAGTCGGTGCGCGCTTTCCTCATAGGTGCAGTGGAAGCGGATTGGCCAGCGGTTCTCGAACAGGAATTCGAGCACAGGTTTAAGATCGCCCTCCATGCGCTTGGGCAATTCCGGGCGCGGATAGGAGAAGTCCTCGAAATCATAGGCCGAGGCGACAAGCATTTCGCCCGCGCCGTTGCATTTGAGGAAGTCATCGCCTTCATCGGGTTTGACGATTTCGTTCCAGCGTTTGAAGTCTTCCAGCTCAAACAGCGGGCGCTGTGCAAACAGCTGGTAGCCAATCCGCACGGTCTGTTCGCCGCGCTTATTGAGCGTTGTGATGACACCGTAATCGTCGGGATAGTTGAGGAAGCCGCCCGCGCAATCAAGCGCTGAGGTCAGGCCCAACGCGTTCAAGGCGCGGAAGTAATGCTTGGCCGAGGTTATCTGCTGCTCAAAATCAAGCTTGGGCGCGAGGTCGAGCAAGGCGTAGAGCGGCTGCGCATTGGGGCGCGCCAGCGCGAGACCTGTAGGCTTGTCATTCTCATCCCGCTCCAACCGCCCCGACACGAACGGCTCATAGAAGTGCTCATCAATGCCCAGCGCGCGCAGTGCGGCCTTGTTGAGCCATGCGCGATCGTAGAGGTGGAGCACATAGACGGGCACGTCCGGACACACCGCGTTGATCTCTTCGATCGTGGGCAGACGCCGCTCGGCAAACTGATCAGCAGACCAGCCGCCAACAACGCGGATCCACTGGCCCACAGGCGTTCGCTCGGCCTGTGCCTTAAGCATGCGCAGTCCATCAGCGAGTGAGGGCACCTCATCCCAGCGCAGCTCCATTGCGAAATTGTTGCCCTGGCGGATGATATGCGTGTGGCTGTCAATCAGGCCGGGAATGACGCGCTGGCCCTTTGCGTCGATCACATCGGTGCTTGCGCCTTTTAGCCGCATAATGTCCTCGTCCGAGCCGACTTCAAAAATCAGGCCATCCTTGAGCGCAACCGCGCTCGCTTCGGGCTTCGCGGGGTCCATCGTGGTGATGAGGGCATTGTGCAGGATCGTGTCTGCTTTCGGAGCGCTTGGGGCTATCATCGCGGGGGTCCTTTGCAGTGAGGTCTGGGGAATCGGTGGGGTGGACACAGGCGTTGTGCCTGCCCCCGCGCCTTCGCGCGCCAGCCCATGCAATAGGTAATGACCTAGCCATTCGGGCAGGTCATTCGCGCTCAGCAGATGACACAAGACCAGCCTGCGCAGGGTGCAGGCTGGTCTTGGCGCTGCAAGCAGGAAAACTGCCCACCACTTAGTCGAGTGGGATGAATTCCTTATTGTCACCCGGAGGCAGAGTGAACTTGCCAGTCTTCCAATCGCCTCGGCGCCATTCTGCTTCGGCTGCTGCAATCTTCTCTTGCGAAGAGGAAACGAAGTTCCAAGAGATGTAGCGGCCTTCGCTGAAGGTCTCGCCGCCCAGAGCCATGAAATGTGCGCCTTGTGCGCCCGCTTCAATCGTGATCGCATCGCCCGGGCGAAACACCATCATTTGCCCTGCTTCGAAACGGTCGCCCGCCACCACGATCTCGCCTTCGAGCACATAGAGGGCGCGGTCTTCGTGATTGTCGGGAAGCGGTAGCTTTACCCAAGGCTGAAGACGGACATCGGCGTAGAACATCTCAGAGAATGTTTGGACCGGCGCTCGCTGTCCATAGGCATTGCCGAGGATCAAGCGCATCTTCGCGCCGCCATCCTCGATCAAGGGCAACGCGTCAGCGCCTTGGTGCTCGAAGCTGGGATCGGTGTCCTCATGCTCCTTGGGCAGCGCCACCCAGGTCTGGATGCCATAAAGCGAGTGACGGCCCGCACGCGTTTCCGGGCTGGTCCGCTCAGAATGGGTGATGCCTTTGCCCGAAACCATCCAATTGACCTCGCCCGGATAGATCATCTGATTGGTGCCAAGGCTGTCGCGGTGCTGGAACTCGCCCTGAAACAGATAGGTCACAGTAGCGAGCCCGATATGCGGATGCGGGCGCACATCAATGCCGCCATCGTGGATGAACTCAGCCGGGCCTATTTGGTCGAAGAAAATGAACGGCCCGACCAATTGCCGCCGCGGCGAGGGCAGCGCGCGGCGCACTTCGAAGCCGCCCAGATCACGGGCGCGCGGGACGATCAGCGTCTCAACCGGGCCTGAGCCCTCGGCATCGGGGCAATTGGGGCCTTCCCCCTCATTCCAGCTCATAGATTTGCTCTCCTGATTGGTTTGCGTGGGGGCTAGAACCGATATTGAGCGGTGAATTCGACAAAGCTGATGTTCGCCGCAGGACCGGTCTCTTCAATGAAGCGTCCCGGATTGGAGTGCGTTCCGATCAGCGCAAGGTCGAATTGCTCGCTCACTCGCCAGCTTGCTCCGGCTGAGATTGAGGTGTTCACAAACCGCGCATCCGAGCCGCCGGGCGCGCGCAGGAGGATGAATGGCGGGCCATAGACGCCGTCATCTTCCTCCAGCCGCCAGTAGAAATTGACGTCGGCGAACAGCTCTATATCCTCATTGGGCCTTAGCCGCGCAGACGGATTGATGTTGGTGAAGTTGCTCGGACCCAGTATCGCCGCCTGCGAGAAGTAATTCCCGCGCGGAAATAGCGCGTCGAACGTGCCCAAAGTCCCATCGCCATTCTCGCCATCGCCCGAGGCAATATTGGCTGAGAGCATGATCTCGGGCTTCCAGGGCGCGTCTTCAAACCGAAGGCCAGTATTGGTCGCGAGCGACCATGCAGAAATGTCGATATCGCCATGGCTGCCAAATTGGTACAGGCCTTCCATATTCCAGAACAACTGGCCGCTCTCCCCGAACCAGCGCGCGCCGATCGTGTAGCGGTCCTGTTCGTCCGTGCCTTCGATTGTGCGGCGCGCATCGAAACCGGAATAGAGGAAATAGGCGTCGAACTCGCCAATCGGCGCAGGACCGGTGAGATAGACGCCAGCAAGCGTATCGCCTTCAGCAATCGGGTCGTTGAATACGCCTTCGGGTTCGACCACAACTTCGCTGAGCGCCATCGCCTGAACTGTAAAATCGCCAAGTGTCGCGACCCCGCGAACGCCGTCCCAAGTGCGCTTGATATTGGTCCCGTCGCGATTGCTGACGAGACGGTAGGAACCCAGACCCACTTCCTGCCGTCCAATTCGGACAAAGGCGTTTTTAGGGCCAATCTCCAGATAGGCCTCCTGAATATCGAGATCATTGCGCTGGATCGGCTCAAACGCATCGCCTTCCAGTACACCGCTCTGAAGCGTGACGCGCGCGCGCAGATCGGGAGTAAGGGTGGCATCAGCCGTGAGCTGCGCGCGCTGGATCAGAAACCAGCCATTGTCCTCGTTTTCGGGGGCGAAGTTGACATTATCGATATAGGTCAAGCGTTCGCGCAGGACGCCGGAGATCTCGATGTCGATACCCTCCGCGTCAGATGTATTGTCCTGGGCTATCGCAGGGGATGCAAACAGAGCAAGTGTCGTGAGGGATGCAAGACACGCTTTCATGATGCCGGCCGCCCGGCGAGCCAGACAAGCGCACCGATGATGACACCATGCTCCAGAAACACCGTGGCCTGGCGGACATCAAACTCGCTTGCAGTGATCGGGTTGTGCGCCATGATGCTGGCAATCAGCACAAAGGCGGCGAGCGCGAGGCTGACAGGTCTCAGCCACAGGCCAGCGACAAGCGCTACAGCGCTGCCGAACTGAAACGCAATCAGCGGAAACAGGACCAAAGCGGGCAAGCCGAAATGCGCCATCTCGCCAAAGCCCGCTTGAAGATCAAACAGCTTGGTGAGCGCGCTGAAAGCGAACAGCGCGGCGAGCGGTGCGCGCAGCGCCCAACAGCCATCGGAGCAAATTTGCTCGGGCGCGTCCCTTGCTTGCATTGCGCTCATCGCATCGATCCCACTCAAAAGAGCCCGCTCGACAACGCATAGTCGCAACCAAGGAAGCCCAGCGTCATGAACACCACGAGCAGCGCACCTGTAAGCCGCGGTGGTGCGGGCAGCGGAAGGTCGAACCAGCGGCAGCCCGCTCCGATTGCAAGACCGAGCAAGATTCCGAGAATGGCAGAGCTCATTGCCCCACCTCCTCAGTTTCGCGGCGGGTCATGACCCAGTCGGTCATGAGAAAGCCGATCGTCATCGAAACCACAAGCAGCGCGCCGATAATGGCAGGCGGCGCAGGCAGCGGGATACTGAAGAGGCGGCAGACAATTCCGATGGCAAGCGCGAGCGCAAAGCCAAGCAGTGTGCGGGTAAGCGACATGACAAACCTCAGCGTTTGGGGGCGATTAGATGCGTGACGCGCACCGGCGCATCGCTACGATGGAAGGCGCGAACTGCATCTTGCAGCTCGCGATCGTGCTTTGTTACACGCTGGTGCTGGCGCTCATGCTCAAGCCAGCTTGAGACCATGAACCACTCAGTCCAGCGAGTGGGATCATCCGAGTTTTGGCCCACACCCCAGTCAAACGCACCATCACGAAACCGCTCATCCTTGAGCGCATGCAGGGCGGTGAGGAAGGCGTGTTCGTCTGCGGGGGCGATCGCATATTCGAGCGTAATCAGCACCGGGCCGCGGTCATCTTCACCCTCGCCAAGTGCCGGCATAGCGGGCCAGTGGGCGGCGGGCGTCAGATCGAGCTTCTCGCCTTGGCCCAACTCAGCCTTGCGAATGAATGGCAAGGCGAGCAGCAAACCCGCTCCCGCCGCCAGCAGCGCCGAGCTGACGCTAGCGAATTCAGCCACCTGGCCCCACCCGGTCGCACCAGCGGTCATGGAGCCGAAGAACACCATCAGCAGCACAGCGAGCCCGCGCGCCCGCACCCAATTGGGCAGCGATGTCTGCGCTGAGACGTTGAGCGAGGTCAGAACCGCAATCCAGCTCGCCCCAGCCAGCAGCGATCCGAGCACCGCCGCCCACACTGCCGGAACCAGCGCAAACAGCGCCAGCGCGCCAACAGTGCCAAGCGTGCCCAGATTGACGAGGCCGTTGGCGCTCAAATGCTCTTTGAGGCGCGGCAGGAACAATGCACCGCCCACCGCTGCTGCACCCGTGCTCGTGAGCAGGATGCCATAAAGCTGCGCGTCGCCACCGGGAACGCCTTTGGCGATCAGCGGCAACATCGCCCAATAGGCGCTCGCGCAGAAGAAGAAGCCCAGCGCACGCAGCAAAGTCGCTTTGAGCGCGGGATTGTGGCGCGCATGGCGCAGCCCGGTAAGCATCGCGCCAAAGATCGACTCAGGCGGCAAGGTGCGCTCGGGCGCAGGCGCTGGCTTCCAGACTAAGAGGGCGGCGATAATCACCAGCAGGCTAATGACATTGGCGTAAAACGGAGCTGCAAGACCAATCGCGGCGATGAGGAAGCCCGCAATCGCGGGGCCAATGGCGCGCGCGATGTTGATCCCCATCGAGTTAAGTGCAATCGCGGGGCTTAACGCCTCACGCGGAACAAGGCTGGGCACAATCGCCTGCCATGCGGGCGCGATAAAGGCGGCGCCCGCGCCCAGCGCAAAGGTGAACGCGACCAGCAGCGCTGGCGTCATAATACCTGCTTGGGCGCTGAGCGCCATCAGCGCCGCAGCAATCGCCATCACCGCATTGACGACCAGCAGCAGAACTTTCTTATCCAATCGGTCCGCAAGCGCCCCGGCAAAGAGCGCAAAAAGGAAGACCGGAGCAGTCGTTGCGGCCTGCACCAGCGCCACGATTGCGGGGGACGGAGTGAGCGTTGTCATCAGCCATCCCGCGCCAACATCGTGCATCCAAGTGCCAATGTTCGAGATCAGCGTCGCGGTCCACAGCAGGGCAAAAGCGCGCTGGCCAAAGGGAGCCCAGGCGGACACCACTTTGGGAGCGGCCTTTGAAGCTGGGGCGGGTGCATCAGGAGCGATCGGCTGGGACATCACTAGACACCGGGGTCGAAGCGCCCCCTGCACCGAACGATGTAGGAGTGCGCCTTTAAGAAAAGGGGTGAACCGGGTGCGGCTCGGGGAGACTGACAGGTTCGCCGCGCCCGGTTCGGGGGGACTTAGGCGCCGCCTTCGTTGGCGTGCTCACCCAGCGCCCACTTCGAGAATCGGACCTGAATGCCATAGGGCGAATGATCGTAAAGAATGTCCATGACGCCGTCATAGGTCTCCTGACGAGCCCAATCCTGCTGGAGTTCGAACACAGTTTGCCACGTCGTGATCGGCACCGCACCGGCTTGGATCAGGCGCTCAACGGCGCGCTCGTGCGCTTCGGGGGAAGTATCGCCGCAGGCATCGGTGGGGACATAGATCTCAAATCCTTCTTTGAGCATGTCGAGCGTCGGGAAGGAGACACACGCGCTGGTCCAAAGGCCGGAGATGATGATCTTCTTACGTCCCGTCGCAGCGACTGCAGCGCGGAAGTTCGGATCGAGCCACGAATTGATCGAAGTGCGATCGATGATATCAGCGTCCGGGAACATGTCGGTCACTTCCGGCATGAACGGGCCTGAGAAGCTATCCTTGGCAACGGTCGTGATGATCGTCGGCAGGTTGAACAGTTTGGCGGCCTTCGCCAGCGTCTGGACGTTGTGCATGACGGTCAGGCGGTCATGGCTCTGCACGCCCTGATACATTGCGGGCTGGAAATCGATCAGCGCAATCGCAGCGTTGTCGGGGGTGAGCATGTCGGTGTAATCGGTCATGATCTTGGGATCCTTGCTTCATTCGGGGGAGAGGATGGCGGGCAAGCCCGGTCACCCTTTGAAAGCAACGAAGAGCACCACGCCGAACAGGAAATCGAGCGCGTCAGTGAAAGCTCGTCTGGCTGATTTGGTCATGGTGGTTACTCCGCTTGCCTGCGAGCCTTTTGCCTCCCAATGCAGTGATTCGTTACGGAGGGACGGTCAGGCGCAGACCTAGCCTATCGGTCAGGCCCAGGAGCGGGTTGAGCAACCGCCTAATCGAGTACGATAATGCCGCGCTTGACCGCGATTGAGATCGCCGCCGTGCGCGAGGAAACACCGAGCTTTGAGTAAGCGTTGTTGAGGTGAAACTTCACCGTCGAAAGCGACACGTCCAACTGCTGCCCGATCAGCGCGTTAGACTGGCCCGAGGCAGCCGCCCGCAAGATCTCGACTTCGCGCTGCGATAGGTCGGTTGTGACCACGCGATCAGCCAGCTTCGCGGAAAGCTCCACCGGCATGTACCGTCGGCCCGCTTTGATGGCGCGAATGGCGTCCTGAATTACTTCGGGTTCGCTGTCTTTAAGCAGATAGCCGCGCGCACCGGCTTTGATCACACGATACACTTCCTCATCGCCATCAAACGAACTGACAACCAGCACTTTCGCATCAGGGTCGCTGTGGCGCACACGTGTGATCGCTGAGACCGCATCGCCATCGGCCATGCGCAGATCGAACAAACCAACGTCAGGCTTGATCTCGCACCAGCACGAAACGATCTCCTCCACGCCGCCCGCCTGCCCAACACAGCGCATGTCATGCGCGCTGTCGATGATTGCAGCAAGGCCCTGACGCACGACCGGGTGGTCGTCTGCAACAAGGATAGAAATGGAAGAATCGGGCTGGATCATAAAGCGCTTCGCTGTGGTTTAAGGTGCGAATCTATCGGGTGGGCCGGGCGTTCGCACCAAACCTTCGGCTAGGTCACAGAGCGAAGCGCGGCACTTGTAAGCGGATCGTAGTCCCATGGCCAGGCGCCGAGAGTGTTTCTAACCTGCCGCTGACAGCCTGCGCCATGCAGATCATCGCCTCGCGCCCATGGCCGCCGCGATAATCGGGGCCCTCGGGGTCGAAGCCGTTCCCATCATCCTCAACTTCAATGGTGAGGTTCCAGCGCGACCAATTCAGCCGCGTCGAAATGCGCGAGGCCTTGGCATGCTTTGCGGCGTTGTTGATCGCCTCTTGCGCAATGCGCGCGACGAAGAAGCGCCGGTGCTTGCCCACTGACCAGTGCGGGCCATCTTCAGAAAAATCGATATCGACCTCGCGTAACAAGGCAGCGGGCGGCTCAAACTCGCCAATCGCTCTTGTGAGGCTGGGGGTATCCGGGTTTTCGCGCAGCGTCATCACGCTCTCACGCATCGAACTGGTGGCTGACTTCAAGAGGCCCAGCACCTGATCCTTTTGCCCCTCAGCTCCATCCTGTGAGCCATCAACCTTAAGCGAGCGCCCCAGCATTTGCGCGCCGAACAGGTCTTGCAGTGAGGAATCGTGCAATTCGTGCGCAATGCGTCGGCGCTCATCCGCGATGATCTGGAATTTGCGCTCAATCGAGCGGGCGCGGAACCAGAACAACCCCGCGACCGCCGCAGCGAACAGAAAGAACAGCGCAGCATAGGTGGATTGCCGCTCCCACCAGAAAGGAGCGACTGCGAGCTCTAGCATTAACGGCTCTGAATGGACGCCGGAGGCCGAAGCGAGGCGCCCTGTGAGTTGGTATTCCCCAATCGCAAGCCGCGGGAAGATGAGGTCTTCGCTCAGCGGGACATTGGATTCCTGCAACACCTGCCCACCCTGTGTCAGCGTGTACTCGACCCGGTATTGGCCTGTCGCCAAGAGCTCGGGCACCATGAAGCGAATGCGCATATCGCGCCGTTCCGGTCCGACTGAAAAGACTTGTCCGGTTGCAATGGGTTCGCCGCGCAGCACTTCAGAGGCCTGCAAGTGAAACCGATCGAACGGCGCGCGCGCCATGGCGGCAGGGGCAATGATCGAAGCGCCCGTAGCGTTGGAGACGATCGCCGATCCGTCATCTGGGAACGAGAGCCCCAATTGGCTCACACCGTTTGTGATCAGCCCATCCGATCGCGCCATGTGCTGCCACGATGGCTCGTTCGGCATGCGGTGGAACACGCCGCTTCCCGCGACCCCGATCCATAATCGCCCATCGGCTGATCGCCCGGACGACATAACCGATTTGAGCCCCATGCCGTTGATCGAGGTAACGCTCTTGAAGCTTGAAAACTCCCGGTTCGTTTCGACAAGCCCGGCCTCTGTGCCAAGCAAGACGGTGCCATCGCCTTGGCCGAGTATGGAATAGATCCGACCCGCGTTGAATTGACCCTCGGCAAGGGCTTTATCCGTCGACGCGATCACCTCGCCGCGCGCCAGATCAATGGCCCACGTGCCCGTTTCGCCCGTGGCAAGAACCTGATCTCCCTCCGCGTCAATCGACCAAACCCGATTGCCGTTAAGGTCGACCTGCGCTGCGTCGGTGATGGCGCTGTGTTTCTCATCAGTCCGATAGAACTGCGTGGGAGTGCCGCTCTGTGGATCGATGACGATCATTCCGCTGCTGGTGCCAAGCAAAGTGTGGGCCTTTGTGTGTTTGACGGTAAATACTCTCGGAGCCAAATCGCCTGTCGCATCGCGCAACAGCGGAACAGCCACCCCCATTCCCTCGGGTCCTATCCGCACAAGGCCCTGATTGGTCCCGACCCACACCTCATCGCCGCGCGGAGCTATGGCAAAGATCCGGTTGGCGCGCAGCACCTCTGGCGCAAGCTCGCGAAAGTCTCCCGATGAGACTGTCCGCTCGACATGCAGACCTTGCGTTGTACCTAATAGCAATCGTCCATCGGGCAGCTTGCCCGTGCTCCAGATGGGTGCCGCCGGAAGGCCGGGATTGAAGCTCTCACCAGGGACAATGCGGCGAACGTAGGTTTGCAAAGGCGCAATTGTGGCACCGCGACCGTAAGACCCAAGAAACATGTACCCGCCCAGCGCGCCATTGAGATGGGCCACGGAGAAACCTTCATCACGATCGGCTTCGACACTGCGCCGGCATGAGACGAAGCTCGCCCCGTTATCGGCAGAGCGCGAGAGTCCGTCCCGGCTCCCCAGCCAGAGCCGATCCATCTCATCAAATCCGAGCGCCGTGAATTCCGCAGCAGGAAGGCCGGGGCGCTCCTCTCGTCCAAGCGCCGTCCATGCCTTTGCAGCTCCACTGGCAGGGGCAAGGATACGATCGCGACCTAAAGCCCAGACTCCGCCATCTGAATGGGTTGCAAGACCAAGAACGGGCGCACGCCCAGCTGGGGTCTCAAGCCATGACAGTGAGCCCTCGTTGGAATAATCGAACAAACCCCGGTCGCTGGCTACGATCAGTTCGCCGTCGATTTCAGCGAACGCGTAGACTGATTTAAATGGATCACCATCTTCGACCGGGATCAAACGAGCCTTTGGGTTTGCGCTCGATCCCAGGGCATAGACTTGGCTTGTAGTGCCGATGAAAAGCGTGTCACCATGGGCTTTGAGAGCGAGAACCGCCTGTCGTCCTTGTTCGCCAAGCGGGAGGCTGATCCGCTCTATTCGCTCTGATTTCAGGTCAAGTTTGGCAAGCCCAGCCGCCGTGCCGATCCACAACGCGCCACCGAATTGCTCCAACGCGGCGATGCGCCCAGCCGGCAGGGCGTTCTGATCGCTGAAGTCGGGTGTCCAGGCTCGCGCGGTACCGCCTTCAATACGGTACAACCCGTCTCGCCCACCAACATAAACAAAGCCATCATCCGCACGGATGGATGCGTGAATGGTGCTGGGAAGCTCGTCGCTTGCACCAAAACCGTCCCATGCCGGAATGCATGTCGGATCAGTTGCAAGAGTGGTGTTGCCGCTATCGGATATCGCAGGCTGTGCACTGGCCGCACCAAGCCAAAGTGCCAAAGCGCCCAGCGGAAACAAAACGGGTCGGGCTCGCCGCATGGATTATTCCCCAAACGTGATCCCGATAATGAAACATCCCTCGCGTTAGGCGGTTCCAATGCGGTGGCAAAGCGAGGCCGAAGCACGCCCGGTTGACCGCTCCCAAGACGGTCACCATTGTCCTAGATAGCGGGGAACTGAATGTCTTGCGGTCGGCTAGAGCGTCCGCTTTCAGGTGCTAAGATCTGGGGTCGCTACGTCTTGGATTAGGGCGCAATTCGGTCATCTGATTGCTGGGCGCATCCCGTTGGGACCGGGCTTTCGTACACCGAGCTAGTATTATCGCTGTCTCGGCCCTTCGGGCGTCAATCCCTTGCGCGGGATATTGAGCCGCGTGGCGCGGCGCGTCTCTTTTTGGGCTTAGGGACCAGCCCCTGAGCGCACTTCGAGCAAAATAGACGGTTCCCGAGGCTCCGCGCTTGCGCTTGTGCGCCCGCCGTCGATTTCCCCCTCCGTTTGCACACCCCGATCTCAGCCGATGGGCAGGGTTGCATGAGCAACCCACACCCAAAGGAGGAAAACCCCATGGAACCCAATCAAATCCTATGCGGAGACGCGAACGAAGTCGTGAAAGAGATCGAAGACGGAAGCGTTGATCTTGTGATCACCGATCCACCGTATCTGTGCCAATACAAAGACAGAGACGGGCGCACGCTAGCCAATGACGACAACCCTGATGGCGTCCTGCCTGTCTTTGATGAAGTCTACCGCGTGCTTAAGCCCGATAGCTATTGCATCAGCTTTTACGGCTGGAACGCTATTGATGAGTTCTCAAGCGCATGGGCGAGGGCGGGGTTTAAGACGATCGGGCATATCGTTTGGCCTAAGTCGTACGCCTCGCGCAGCGGTCACACCCAATACAGACATGAATCCGCCTTTGTGTTGGCGAAGGGATGGCCACCCAAACCGCAGCAGCCCATCAGCGATGTGCAGACATGGGAGTATTCTGGCAACAAGCGCCATCCGACCGAAAAAGCTGTCAGCGTCATTGCGCCTTTGGTGAGAGGCTTTTCAAAGCCGGGTGACATCGTGCTTGATCCGTTCGCGGGCTCTGGCAGCACCGCGGTAGCCGCCGCGCTCAACGATCACCGTTATCTCGGCATTGAGCTGGAAGAGCGGTATTGCGAGATTGCACGCGCGCGGTTGGCTGGCGTCGAACGCTATCATGAAGAGCAGCGCGAAGCCGCCTGATACCCACATAGCTACCGATCAAGGCTGGGGCCGTTATCGCGGTCCCCGTCTGGTCGCTTGCGAGCCGGATCAGACGAGCGATCCCGGCGGCCTCGCTTGCGCTCAGCGGATTTGTCAAAAGCGGCGCGGAGGATGGATTGTGAGGTGCGCGGAGGCGATTGACCCTGCGGTGGCAAACCAAGCCGCTTTTGGCGTTTAGGCCCTGGCGGTTCATTAGCTTGTGCCAATTGGCCTATGTGTTGCCTGTCATTCTCCAGCTCGCGCTGTTGTTCTTTGACTTTGTTGAGCAGGTGCTTTGCTCGTTCATTGAGCGCTCGTCGCTCGCTCAACTGGCGAAAGATCAGCACATCACGCTCGGTCTTGTGGCGCTGCTGACTTTGCATAGCTTCCAAACGGTTGCGTTCTGCGATGCGATTGCGCTCGCCGCGAAGGCGATCCCAAAGCCCGGCAAGCCCTTTTCGGAAGCGCGCCTGTCGCTCAGAGCGCTCGCGCTGTTCACGTTCGATCCTCAGACGATCTTGCTCCCCCCGTTCGCGGCGTTGCTTATTGATCATGGCTTGTTTTCGCTGGTTGTGTTCGGCTTTGAGCGCCGCAGCCTTCTCGTATCGCTCATCATGCAGCCGTGAAATCATGGCGTCCATCTCACGCGCCATAGTCTCTTTGGCTTTCGCAAGCGATGGAAGCTTATCCTCATCGCCAAGCCGATCACGCACGGCCTTGGCTTTAACCTTGGCCTGTTTGGGGACCGAATAGATTTCGCCGTGATAGTCGATGGCAACGAAGGCGCTTCGGCTGCCTTTTGCCAGCCAAAAGCCTCGTTCCTTGAGCGCATGTTCAAACGACGCACGATTGTCTGAAATAGCCCATGCGTCCTGGAACGCCTCTTTGATCTGGCCAGCCTCTTTGCCGACACGCTTGGCGTGTTGCCATTCGGTAAGGGTGTAGTTGCGTGGGTCAGACTTGGATCGGTCGGCGAGCCCTTCGGGCATGCGCCAACCATGCTCGCGGTAGAGCTCGCGGCTCACCTCTTGTAGCTTCATCTTGTGGAACGACATCTGGCGCGCGGTCAGCGTATCGGCATCAATGCGCGACCACACTGCATGGGCGTGGCGACGGCCTTCTTTCTCGTGGAAGACGATAGCGCGGGGCTGGCCTTCTAGGCCTAGTCGCTTTTCGCTTTGATCGATGGCGCGCTCAAAGTCTTCGGTTGAGACCTGCGCATCGGCAGGTGGATTAAGCGACAGCGAAAACAGGAACTGTTTGCACTTGGTCGCCCGGCTGACCGCATAGGCCTCCTGAAAAGCGCCGTCCAAATCGTGCGAAATGAACCCACACAGCTCGTGGACCTGCACATGGTCATTCTCTTCTTTCATAAGATGCTGCGCGAGATCACGCGCACCGCCGCGAGAATTGCCGACCAAGATCATGGCTTAGTCCCGAACCTTCAGGCCAAGCCCTCGCACCAGATCAGCGCGCATCTTCTCAATCGTCAGGCAGGCCGCTTGAAGCGATAAGCGCAGATCATCGGAATCCTCTAACGCTCCGGCCTGCGCAGCTTGGGCGATCTCGCGCATGGAGGCAGCCAAATCGGACGAGCCCAGCGCCGCAAGAATGCGAGCGATAGCTTGGCGATTGTTTGAGCGGCCGAGGAGCTTGGAGCGCATGTAGGGACCAAGAGCTTCCGCGCCCGCCTCACGCTCTAGCTTTTTTCGTTCTGGATCCGACAAACGAATAGAAAAGGGCTTGGACTTGCTTTTCGGTGCTGCGCATGCAGAACCAAATGCCTTAGCAGCCTTTGAGGGACGAGGCTTCGTCATAGGCCAAACTCCTCAACGTCAATCTCAAGCGCGTTGAGTTGCTCTTCCCACTCCTGTAAAGTTTCAAATAATTGGTTCGACGCAGCTTCGCTTGGGCGCGCCAGCCCTTGCTTGACGCTCTCTTGGAAAGGCGATGAAATTGCTATGGCAAGCGTTTAGCAGAGGCGTGGGAGAGCACCGCGTATGGCCGATGGAACGCCGCAGGTGGAAAGGGTTGGAGCGTGCGTTTCGATTGCGCGGTCCGGCCCGCTCGCCGAAGTGACGCTTGATCGCGGAGATCGGCTCAACGTGCTCTCAATCGAAGCGATGCGCGAGCTTAAGCTCGCTGCAGAAGTCTTGCGCGAGGAACCATCAGTCAACGCCGTCATTTTGACCGGCGCGACCGTCTTTGCAGCGGGCGCGGACCTTGCCGATCCGGAATTGCAAAGGCGGGATGCTATGCGGCTCGTTGAGCAGCGCAGCGCGCTGCGTTTGGGTCCGGAAATGTGCGATGCCTGGGCAAAGCTGGAACCGATTACAATCGTAGCGATCGAAGGTTTCTGCATCGGTGGTGGGTTGGCGTTAGCGGCGTCGTGCGATCACCGGATTATGGCGCGCAACGCGCATTTGCGCCTTCCCGAAATCCCGCTCGGCATGAATATGAGCTGGCGATCCGTGCCTCGGCACGTCGCTCTTATTGGTCCTTCGCGCGCTAAGGAGTTGATCGTCCTTGGGCGCAAAATTGAGGCCGAGGAAGCGCGCGAGTGGGGCCTTATCGACCGTGTTTCAGAGCCTGGCGAGACCCTTGATGCGGCGCGGAAGCTGGCTACGCAATACGCGGCTCTTGCGCCGTTGGCGGTGCGCATGGCCAAGGAGGCGATCGACGCCTGCGCGCAGCCGCTCGGATTTGCGACAAGCTTTATGGATCGTGACCAATCTTTGCTCGCCCGCCGGTCGGACGATCACACAGAGGCCGTGAACGCCTTTATTGAAAAGCGCGCGCCCGACTTTAAGGGCAAATGACGGGCGGCGGGCGTGTGGGACGTTTCCGCGTCTCGTCCGTCCTTGGGCCCATTTTTAAGCGCCCCTCGCGCACATTTGGCGCGGTTCATTCCGCTCCTGTTAAGGTTGGGATCACAAATGTAGTCGGCGGCTGCAACCAGCACAGGAGATTAACCCCATGCGCCCCATCCTCGCCTCGCTCGTCGCTTTCACTGCTCTTGCTGCTCCTGTTGCCGCGAGCGCGGATCACTATCCGACTATTGTGGTGGACGGCCAACGCGGGACGCGCGTTTCGCCTAATAACGACAGCAATCCCTGGTGGGTGGATTACAAGACCGATCTCAGCGAAGCCAAGCGCGAATTGCGCAGCGATCTTAAGCGTGCAACCGACTTCGAAGATCGGGTTGACGCCAAGGAGGAATATCGCCGCGAAGTGGCCGATGCGAAATACGACTATCGCAAGGAAATGGCGGAGCGCGGCTATCGGGTGGTGAATTTTGAACCGAACCGGCGCCAGTACACCGGCCGCCGTTAAGCCTGAACCTTATCCACGCGCCACCTTGTTGAGCGCTTCGGCGGTGATTGGGTAACCAGCGTCCTTCAAGATTGTAAGCATCGGTTCGCCGGTGCTTTCATCCACTTGCGGGATAATGGTCTTGACGGGGATAGCCTCTGCCTGGGCGCGCGCTTCGGCGAAGCTTGCGAACAGGGCCAGACGTTCCAGATTACGCCTCGTCGGAAAGATCAACTTAATCTCGCCCGCCTCGGCCGCGTCGAGCGCGGCTTGCGCGCTGGTCCAGAATAATTTGGTGTTTTCAGATTGGTCAATTGAGACCTCAACCGCGCCGGTTCCCAAGTCCGCCAGGTAAAAGCGCGTGTCGTACACTCGGCTAAGGTTTTCGTTCTTGGGATACCAGCGAGCGAAGGGCACGATCTGATCAAAGTCGAGCTCCCAGTGGAACGCCCTGATCACCGGGGCGAGAGCTTTGGTCTCATCTAACATAGCCCGGCCGGCCCGAGCGGTCTCGGCGGTGATCTCGCCTTGCAATCCGAGCGCGAGGCCGGTCTCTTCGAGCGTTTCGCGGATCGCCGCAATCTGGTGCGCGGCTTCGTCCACAGCAAGGCCGCTTTGTTCAGCAACGCTGGCCGCTAGCTCGAAATCGGCCGGATCGACCCGCCCGCCAGGAAAAACCGCCATACCGCCAGCAAAAGCCATAGTGCGCGAGCGCACGGTCATAAGCACTTGCGGTGCACCGCCATCGGGGCAGGCGCGATAGATAATGATGGTGGCGGCCGGAATTCCTTCAGCTGACGGTGAGGGGGAGGGCGACGATGCTGAAGACGGGGATGCGGAGGAATCGCTCATCGCGTCGTGATGGCCGCACGGCGCGCGCTTGCCAAGACAAGCGTACATGCGATTGCCGATTTCTTAGCGATCCGACCTGGGCTTTACGGTGTGATTGGATGTCGGTCTGCTTTACACCTAGATCAAAGCTGACATTCTCTTAACCACATAAATCGTTGAAAAGCGGATTGGGTGTGCGTTTGGCACGCACGGTGCATATTAAGTGTCCGACCCAGTGGTCTTCAGATGAGGTGAGATCTTTCTGGTCTCTGGTCTCACCTCCCCGTGATAAAGAAAGCCGCTTTGGGTTTGGTCACCCAAAGCGGCTTTTCTTTTTTGTCTGATCTAACGTTGGGCACAAAAGGGATCAGCGATCCCCTGTGTGGGATCAAGCCTGTGCAGCGATGCCGCTGTCGTCCATCAATTGTTTCAATTCGCCCGCCTCGAACATCTCCATCATGATGTCGCTGCCGCCAACAAACTCGCCCTTCACATAGAGTTGTGGGATCGTGGGCCAATCGGAAAAGGTCTTGATGCCCTGGCGGATTTCCATGTCCTGCAGCACATCGACGCTCTCATAAGTGACGCCGACATGGTCCAGGATCGCCACCGCCCGGCTGGAAAAACCGCATTGCGGGAAGAGCGGTGTGCCCTTCATGAAAAGGACCACGTCGTTTTCGCCGACAAGGGTTGAAATGCGTTCGTTGATATCAGCCATGGATGCTCGGCCTTTTGGGTTAGGGTGTAAGGGTATGGTCTAAGCCGTTCGCCTATCTGTCTGACAGCTATTTGGGCACCACGGTTGTCACTTGCAAGGCGTGCAGTTCGCCGCCCATTTTGTCGCCAAAGGCGGCGTAGACCATTTTGTGCTGCGCCACGCGGGTTTTGCCCGCAAATTGCGGAGCGGTCACACGCGCGGCCCAATGATCATCATCGCCCGCCAAATCGGTGAGTTCGACTTGCGCGCCGGGCAATTCAGCCTCGATCCTTGCAACGATGTCTTCGCCCTTCATCGGCATCGGAATTCTCCAGGGGTGTGCGGTGCGTTTAGCTTTCGCTCATCAGCTGGCGTTTGGCCTCAATTGCCATTTCGTCGAGCTTGGCGCGGATATCGGCCTCGGTCACGCTGGTCCCCGCTGAAGTGAGATCGCCCAAAAGCTTGCGGATCACGTCTTCGTCGCCCGCTTCTTCGAAGTCGGCCTGCACGACCGATTTCTTGTAAGCGTCGGTTTCCTCCACGGTCAGGCTCATGAGGCCCGCCGCCCATTCACCCAGCAGCCGGTTGCGGCGCGCGGCGATCCGGAAAGCGGTTTCGCCATCCATCGCAAACTTGGCTTCTTCCGCCCGTTCGCGATCCTTGAAGTCGGTCATTACGTCCTCCGAAAAAGATAGGCTTCTCGAAATAGGCCGCCGCGCTTGCAGCGGCAAGCCTATCCTTGCTCGCTACCCCTTTAATCGATGGTCACGACAAGTTTGCCCACCGCCTCGCGATTTTCCAGCTTGGCGATGGCCTCTCCCGCGCGCTCGAGCGGGAAGGTTTCGGAGACCAGGGGATCGATCTTGCCTTCTTTCATAAGCTGGAAAAGCTCTTGCACCTGCGCGATGAACTTAGCGGGTTCGCGGGCCGTGAAAGCGCCCCAGAAAACCCCGCAAATATCGCAGGATTTGAGCAGCGTGAGATTTAGAGGCATCTTGGCTATACCGGCCGGAAACCCAACCACAAGAAAACGGCCCTCCCACGCGATTGAGCGCAGAGCGGGTTCGGAATATTGCCCTCCGACGATATCGTAAACGATGTTCGCGCCGTTTGGTCCGCAGGCCGCTTTAAACGCGTTGGCGAGTTCCTTGGACGCGGCCTTATCCATCTCTTCGCGAGGGTAGATGACAATCTCGTCCGCGCCCGCTTTCTTGGCGACATCGCCTTTGGCTTCGCTCGAAACCGCAGCGACCACGCGCGCGCCATAGGCTTTTGCCAGCTCGACCGCCGAGAGGCCCACGCCGCCCGCCGCGCCAAGGATCAGCACAACATCGCCTTCTTTGATATGGCCGCGATCTTTAAGACCGTGAATGGTTGTTCCGTAGGTCATCAGCAGCGATGCCGCTTTTTCAAACGGGACCCCGTCCGGCACCGGGAACATGCGGTTCGCTGGCACGATGGCCTTTTCGCGCAACCCCCCATTGCCGATGCCAGCCATGACGCGGTCACCCACCTTGACGTTTTCAACGCCTTCGCCGACCGCTTCGATCACGCCAGCCAGCTCTCCACCGGGCGAATAGGGGCGCTCGGGCTTGAATTGGTAGAGGTCACGGATCATCAGCGTGTCGGGATAATTGATCGCGCAGGCTTTGACCGCGACGAGCGCTTCGCCCTTGCCGGGCGCGGGCGTGTCGATCTCGTCCAAAGACAGGGTGTCCGGTCCACCAACTTCGTGG
>JBCDKX010000012.1:0-30224 GCA_038746055.1 Pseudomonadota bacterium | reverse complement strand
CTGGCCGATGCTGCGCGCGAGCTTGGTTTTGTCGCCTGCGGGATTGCCAGTGCGGGTGAAGATCCGTTGCGGCGCGAACGGCTGGAAGAATGGCTGGGTGAGGGGCGCCACGGTTCGATGGAATGGATGGAGACGCGTTCGGAGCAACGCGGCTCTCCGCAAAGCCTGTGGCCTGAGGCGCGCTCGGTCATTGCGCTTGGCATGAGCTATGCGCCGGCCAATGATCCCATGCTGCTTGAAGCCTATCCCAGCAACGCTCGGATTTCGGTCTACGCGCAAGGCAAGGATTATCACGATACGGTCAAGAAGAAGCTCAAAGCGCTTGCCCGTTGGTTGATTGCCGAAGAACCGGCCGCTGAGGTGAAAGTCTTCGTTGATACCGCGCCTGTGATGGAAAAGCCGTTGGGTCAGGCGGCTGGGATCGGCTGGCAGGGTAAGCACACCAATATGGTGAGCCCTGAACATGGCTCCTGGCTGTTTCTGGGTGCGATTTACACGACGCTGGAGCTTACCCCTGCGGACGAGCAACGCAATCAATGCGGTAGCTGTCGGGCTTGTCTAAATGCCTGCCCCACTGAGGCCTTTCCTGCACCTTATAAGCTCGATGCGCGGCGCTGCATCTCTTATCTCACAATTGAGCACAAAGGCCCAGTGGACGAAGAATTCCGCGAGGCATTGGGCAATCGCATTTATGGCTGCGATGATTGTCTGGCCGCCTGCCCGTGGAACAAGTTTGCTTCAACTGCGCATACAATGCGGGAGTTTTTCCCACGCGCTGAGCTGACTGCACCGCGTTTGGCAGAATTGCTGGCACTCGATGATAGTGGTTTTCGCTCGCTCTTCTCAGGTTCTCCGATCAAGCGGATCGGGCGCGACAGGTTCGTGCGCAATTGCCTCTACGCTGCAGGCAATAGCGGTGATGCGAAGCTGATTGCCCCGGTTGTAGCGCTGTTGGATGATCCCGACCCGGCGGTGGCTGATGCCGCAAGATGGGCCAAAAGTCGCCTTACGGCAGCTAGTCCGCTTGATTATGCTCACCCAAAAGCGGCGCATCCCCAAGTTCGCCGGGTTGCCAGTCGCTGAACCGATTGGGGTCTCGTGTCTGATAGAGTGGTCCTTCGGAAGGGTGTTCTGACCTTTCGAAAAAGCCGCTTTCGTGCAAATGTGGATCATTGATGACATCATCAAGGTCAATCGCGGGCATGCAAGGAATGTTGGCACCGCGCAAGATCTCAACGCATTCATCAGTCGTCTTCGTCAGCGTGAGCTCGCCGATGCGCTTGTAGAGCTCCGGCGCCGAACGGATCACGGTGCCGGGGTCTTTCCAGCGCTCTTCCGCTGCCATCTCTGCATCGCCCAGCAGGTCAATCACCAGAGGAAAATGCGACAGGACATAGGGAACTATGCTGATCCAACCGTCCTTGGTTTGGAACGGCTGTCGGTCCGGGTCTACCTGCCTGCCATATCCAGCGCCATTATTGGGAGGTTCGAAGGTGTGCCCGTCCAGATGTTCCTTCATCATGAAGCTCGCAAAGGCTTCAAACATTGGCACTTCAACAAACTGCCCGCGCCCGGTGCGCAGGCGATGGGTGATCGCAGCGAGGGTTGCATAGGCGGCATGAAGCCCAGCCACCTTGTCAGCAATCAACGATGGCAGATAACGCGGTCGTTCATCTCCATCGGCTCGTGATAGAAGAGACGTCGTGCCGGTCGCGGCCTGAATGACGTCATCATATGCCTGGAGGCCACTGTAAGGACCATCCGAGCCGAATCCTACGCAATGCACATAGATGATCTCGGGGTTGAGGGCCTTCACATCCTCGTAGCCAAACCCGAGCCGCCCGATCGCGTCAGCACGCACATTATGCACGAACACATCGGCTTGCTTGAGCAGTTCTCGCAACTTCGTGACGCCAGCGTCCTGCTTAAGGTCAAGCAACACCGACTTCTTGCCGCGATTGAGAGCAATGAAACCTGGTCCCATCCCCTGTGTCCGCGAAGGCTTGGCGGCATAGCGGTAAACATCTCCGCCCGGTGCCTCGATCTTAGTCACTTCAGCGCCGTAATCGGCCAAAATCTGGGTCGCATAGGGCCCAAAGACGACGCTGGTCAGGTCGACGACCTTGATACCTCGCAGCATCGGCAGATTGTCCTGTGCCTGCGCCGCCAAAGTCAGCTCACATCATCTCTTTGATCTGAATATTGGTGTCCGCAAGGATCGCGGGGTCGATCTTATCTGGCCCGTTCTCCAGCAGCTTCCGACCCTGCACATAGTCCTTCATGGTGCCCACACAATCAAAGGCTATTGGTCTGCCTTCTTTTATATAAATCACGGTGAATTTGCGGGCTTCGGGATCGCCCCGCACAATTGTATCATCGTAGCCAAGATTGAGCCCAGCGGTCTGAAGCTTCAGATCATATTGATTGGACCAGAACCACGGGAGCGCGTGATAAGGTTCTTTTTCGCCCATGATCGCTTTAGCCGCCGTTGTGGCCATATCATTGGCGTTCTGCACCGATTCCAACCGGATAACCGCGCTATTTGCAAAAGGATTCGCATGGGCAGCGCAGTCACCAATCGCGAAAACATCGTCCAGCGTGGTGCGACAAAAGACATCGACATCCACTCCGTTAGAGCCTGCCGCCCCGGCCGCGATCAGAGGCCCAACCGCAGGCACGATGCCGATGCCGACAATCACCATGTCGCACGGTAGGGTTTCCCCGCTCTCGAGCATTACGCCAGTGACTGTGTCGTCTTCGCCCAAGACTTCCGAAACGCCCTCGGACAGGCGAATTTCAACGCCTTGCCGAGCGTGTTCTTCGGCATAGAATTGCGAGATAGGTTTGCCTGCCACGCGGGCGAGCAAGCGATCCTGCATCTCGACGACCGTTACCTCGCACTTGAGCTTTCGCAAGACGGCTGCTGCTTCGAGCCCGATATAGCCGCCTCCGATCACGACGGCGCGTTTGGCCCCAGCCTCGAGCGCCGCCATCATGCCATCGGCATCGCGCTTGTCACGGACATAGAAAATGCCCTTGAGACTGGCTCCTGGAATACTCAATCGGCGTGGATCAGCGCCACCCGACCAGATCAGTTTACGATAGCCGATTTCTGATCCATCAGAGAGGGCAAGCGAATGGCGCATCCAATCGATTGCTGCAACTCCGCTGCCAACGCGCAGCTCGATATTCTTATCTGCCCAGAACTTCTCTGGCCGGATCATAATTCGCTCAAAAGTTTTGTCGCCAGCGAGATATTCTTTGGACAAGGGCGGGCGTTCATAGGGCGGGTTCGCTTCGCGACCGATCATGAGAATCGACCCCTCATGCCCATGTTGACGAAGCGCGATGGCCGCCTGCGCGCCGCCATGGCCAGTGCCGACGATCACGACATCGGCAGATGTCGAGGAAGGTCCCTGTTCAATCATATTCTGCGCGTTCGCCCAAAAAGGCGTCCCACGTCAAGAGAGAAGCGACTGGCCTAACGCTCCAGCAAGTTGCGTGCTTGAGCGGCAATCTGGGCCAGCGCTGCTGGTGTGGCTGGTGGTGAATTCTTGGCCCGTGCAATCATTGAACGGAATTGTGCAATCGCGGGCGCATTCACTTCTGACCAAGCGACAATTGCGCCCTGGGGGTCATTCTTACCCGATTTTTGCCTGGTAAGCCGCCGCAGGAACTCAATCCGCATATGCTGAAAATCGCGAGCAAGACCGTCGACCAGAAGGCGCTCCCAAACATCGGATGGTGACATATGCGCTGCAGTGCCTTGGGCCCAATCGATCCCGATCCGCTGACCAATAGCGCCAAACGCACGGGTGAGCTCGGCGGGATCAATCCCAGTCTTCAATGCCAGATGAGCAAGGCCAATCGAGCCATCATAGTCGAACAAATCCGCGACCCGGCTCGCCAGATCGGCAGGTGCTCCCCGAGCGATGAAATCGGCACGCAGGGAACTTGAACGTTCCTGCGTGTCGCCGGTGAGAAGATCAGAACGTTGCAGGCAAAGTGCCCTTACGCCCTCCGCCAAATTCTCGACCATAGCACCGGCCTCGACCCGGCCGCCGGTTGTGCGCAGCACGTCCGACATCAGATTACCAACGGCGGCGGCCAATCGCTCAAGCAGTATAATTCGGGCCGCCTCCTGCATGGTTGAGGCATCAATGTCAGCCCACAAAGCCTTGAGGTCGAACAGCCGTTCAATCACCACAAAGGCCGCCGCTACATCGCTCAGGCGCACGCCCTCTTCTTCAGGCAACTCAAAGGCGTGGATGAGGCCCAATCGATTGACGATACGGTTTGCAAGATCGGTTGAAATGAGTTCACGCCGCAATTGGTGATCGCGGATGTGTGAAAGGAACTTGTCTTGCATCGGCTTGGGGAACATCGCAATGAGATTGCTCGCAAGCAAAGGATCATCCGGCAGGCCACTCGCTTCAATGGCATCCTGTAAGGCGAGTTTAGTCGAGGAGAGTATGACCGCAAGTTCCGGTCGGGTCAGGCCCTTTCCATCGGCAGCGCGGCGGGTGTAGCTTTCGCTATCACCGAGGCCTTCGGTACGTCGGTCAAGCGCGCCCATTTCTTCCAATTGTTCGATCAAACGGATGTATGAGGCGCTTGCGGCCGCTTCTCCGGACTCAGCGATCGATAGCGCAAGCGCTTGTAGCCGGTTGTCTTCGAGCACGATCTCGCCGACCTCGTCTGTCATTTTTGCAAGCAGCGCATTGCGTTTGGCGGCACTAATCACGCCGCCGCGTGTGGCTGAGGCAAGGGCTATCTTGATATTGACTTCATTATCGGAGCAATCGACGCCTGCTGAATTGTCGATGAAGTCGGTGTTGATCCGTCCACCGGCGAGCGAATAAGCGATGCGCCCGGCTTGCGTTGCACCAAGATTGGCGCCCTCGCCGATGACTTTCGCTCCGACTTCTGCTGCGTTCACCCGCAGGGAATCGTTGGCAGGATCGCCCACCTCGATATGGTTTTCTTCCTCGGCCTTGATGTAGGTTCCGATTCCGCCAAACCACAAGAGATCGACCTTAGCCTTGAGGATCGCAGAAATCAGCGTATCGGGCTGAATCTCCTTCTCCTCAACCCCAAGCATATCGCGAGCTTTCTTTGAGAGCTTGATGCTCTTTGAGGCCCTGGAATAGACACCCCCACCTTTTGAGATGATTTGCGGATTGTAGTCCTCCCAGCTTGAACGCGGCAGGTTGAAGAGGCGCTTGCGTTCTTTCCAGCTGCCGACTGGAGCAGGATCAGGGTCGATAAAAATGTGCCGGTGATCAAACGCAGCGACCAATTTGATTGCTTTGGAAAGTAGCATGCCATTGCCGAAGACATCGCCCGACATATCGCCGCAGCCTGCCACCCGCACCGCGTCTTTCTGCACGTCAATTCCCATTTCGAGGAAGTGCCGCTGGACGCTGATCCAGGCTCCGCGCGCGGTAATGCCCATCGCCTTGTGATCATAGCCGTTGGAGCCACCGCTGGCGAAGGCATCGTCGAGCCAGAAGCCTTGGTCCTCGGCAATGCCATTGGCGATATCGGAGAAAGTTGCGGTGCCCTTGTCAGCGGCGACCACGAAATAGGGGTCTTCGCCATCATGGACGCGCACTGCTTCCGGGTGCACCACTTCGCCAACAACGATATTGTCCGTGACCGAGAGCAGGGTGCGGATGAAGATCTCATAGCTGGCGCGGCCCTCCGCCGCCCAAGCATCGCGGTCTTGCGTTGGTGAAGGCAGTTGTTTGGGATAGAATCCGCCCTTTGCGCCGGTTGGCACGATCACCGCATTCTTGACCTTCTGAGCCTTCATGAGCCCCAAGACTTCGGTGCGGAAGTCGTCGCGGCGATCTGACCAGCGCAAGCCCCCGCGAGCGACTGGACCTGCCCGCAGGTGAATGCCCTCAACCCGGCGCGAATAGACGAAAATCTCGCGCCACGGTACAGGCTTGGGCAGGCCGGGTACCAGACTGGAATCGATCTTGAACGCCAGTCCTTCTTCAGCCGCAGGCGCAAAAGCATTAGTGCGCAAGATGGCATCAATCACGGCACGGTAGAGGCGCAGGAGGCGATCATCATTGATCGCGCTGACTTTAGCGAGGCCCCGGTTAAACGTACCAAGCGCTTCCTCTGCCGCTGCCGACCTATCGCCTTTAAAGTCAGGGTCATGACGGGATATGAACAGTTCGATCATCGCGCTCGTGACATCGCCCGCGTGTTCGAGGGCATCTACCACCGGATAGATCGTGAAATTTGCGCCGGTCTGGCGAAGATAACGATAGATCGCGCGCAACCAGACGGTCTGTTGTGCGCCCAGCCCATTGGCCACCACTAGACGATTGAACGGGTCATTCTCCGATTGCCCATTCAGCACTGCGGCGATAGCAGTTTCAATCCGGGTAGAACGTTCCAGCAGGTCTTTGCTGCTCGTTCCCTGCGGCGCAACAAGGGTAAACTCATGAATGGTGCCAAGCCTGCCTTCATCCAGTCTTGTGGGCACTTCGGATAGCACACGAAAGCCGAAATTCTCCAACACGGGTACGGCATCGGACAATGCCACCCGGCCTGTGACGTGGTAGATTTTCAGCCGCAGATCGCCGCGCGTCTCATTCGCCAATTCATATAAACGGCATGCTCGTGCGTCAGGAGTTCCGCTGTTCGCAATTTCATGGATTTGCGCGATGTCGAGCGCAGCCTCGGCTGGCCCATACCGAAGGCGATAGCCAGGTGGAAATCCCTCTGCATAGCGCTGTGCAATCGCGGGTACGCGGGTGCTATCATTATGTTTGGCCAGCTGTGTTTCGACCGCTTCGACCCATCCTTTGAGCAGGTCTGCCAGCGCGTCTTCGATTGCGTCTGCGTCAGGCAGCTTGGCAACCGAACGTGAATCGAGCAGAAATTGCAGCATTGCCAGAGAGCCACCTTCAACCTCGAGGTTCCAGCTCAAGAGATCGAGCCCGGTGGTCTTGGTGAGGAGCTCTTGTATCTGACGACGAATCTGTGTCGAGAGGTAGTCGCGCGGAAGCCAGACGAAGGCAAACACATGCCGACCAAGGGGCGACTGTACGAGTATTATGCGTGGGCGAGGGCGGTCAACCAGGCTCATCATTGCGGTTGCCAGCCGAGCAATATCCTGTTCCTCAAAGGTGACCATCAGATCGCGCGGCAGCGCGCTGAAGGCATGAGCAAGTGCCTTTCCAGCGTGGCCTCCGGGGTCGAATCCCAGATTCTGCATCATGTTTGACAGGACTTGGCTAACCATTGGAACCTTGCTCGGGGGTGTTGCAAGGGCGGCACTGGTCCAAACACCGGCATGGACCGAAAGCGCAGTGACTTTCCCTTTTTCACGGACCGGTACCAGGAACACATCAAGAGGTACCCGCCGGTGTACATTGGAAAGCTGGTTCGCCTTAACTGCGAGCAGCTTGCGGGTCTCCCCGCCTTCCTCAAACCAGGCAAATGCGCGATCATAGGATGTGTCGGCAAGGATCGTCTTGGCGCTTTTGCGACAGATACCAAGGTTCGCGCTCACCTTGCCATCTTTGCTCCGGATAAGGTGGCCAAGTTGGGTCAGCATGCCCTTATTGAGCCAATCCAAGAGGTTTGCTTCGTCGGACTGACCCAATGCATCACAGTCATGCGCCATGGCTGAGCGCATGCGCGGCCAATCGCTTACTGCCGCGCGGACATCGTCCAAGGTCTTGCGCAAATCGCTTAACAGCACGCGCCGTTGGCGGGCATCCACACGCGGAGTTTCGATATAGATCAACGATTCTCTGTTTCCGCCTGCCTCATCGCCTAAAATCCCGGTCAGAATACCATCCTTATCGCGGGTTACCGGTACGATCGGGTGCATCAATTGATCGATACTAAGGCCTGCAGCGGTGATCGTTGCAGCGACTGAATCCACCAGAAATGGCTTGTCATCGTTGATAATCGCGATCCGCAAACGCCGCTCGCTCGTGTCGGATTCGTGCGTGATGACCGTCCGCTTGGGTGCGCGTTTATGCGCCGCAGCAAGTAAAAACTCAGCTGCACTATCGAGGGAGGATTTTTCAAGCAGATTTTCGCCGGGTAAAATCGAAGCTGAGAGATGCTGCTTAAGCGCTTTCTGCAGTTTCTTTGCCTGCCTAACATTGGGCCATACCGAACGCGAATCGGTCTTCGTATTCATCGCCGAGGGACTCCTCTCCTGGCTTGACGAACCCCGGCCCCTGAGTTGAGTAATTATATTATGCCGGGTTGTTCTTATCGTGCCTGCCAATACATGTGTTTGGGGCCCTCGCGCAAGTTCGATCAAACCCTTAGGCGGTAACACTTTGGTATGCGTCGATAGTAAGCTCAAGCGATCGCAATCGCGCCTCAGGATCAAATGTCGCACCACATAAGATGATCTCATCTGCTCGCGTGCGCTTTACAAATGCGTCAATGTCTTCTCGTATCTTTTGCGGGGTTCCTACCGCTGCGGCTTGTCCAAGGTGATCAAGCATAGCGCGTGCCGGAGCAGGTAGCGTTTCTGCATAGCCTGCAATTGGCGGCGGTAGTTTGCCCGGCGTCCCGCTACGCAAGGCAACAAAGCTCTGCTGCTGGCTGGAAGCGAGCAGCTGCGCGCTCTTATGCGTTTCGGCAGCAAAAACATTCATTGCGACCATCACGTGAGGTTTATCGAGCGCTTCGGATGGCTGAAAGTCGCGGCGATAGAGTTCGAGCGCGCTGTCGAGATGGTCAGGCGCAAAATGTGCAGCAAAGGCATATGGCATGCCCAGTTTTGCCGCGAGCTGAGCGCCAAACAGGCTTGAGCCCAGCATCCAGAACTCAACATTGGAACCAAGACCGGGTGTTGCTTTGATCGGTAACTCGACATCACCGGTCATCAGTGCGCGCAATTCGAGTACGTCTTGCGGGAAATATTCCGAGGCCTTGTTGAGGTCTTTGCGCAGTGCGCGCTGTAGTTCTGGCCCTGCCCCGGGTGCGCGGCCTAAGCCAAGATCAACCCGACCGGGAAACAGCGCATCGAGCGTCCCGAACTGCTCAGCGATCTGAAACGGCGTATGGTTGGGCAGCATAATCCCGCCTGAGCCGATACGAATGCGGCTGGTCGCATTGCCGATATGCGCCAGCACCACTGCGGTTGCTCCGCCAGCAATGCCTTCCATCGTATGATGTTCGGCCACCCAGAAACGTTTGCACCCGAGTTTTTCGGCATGCGTTGCAAGCACACTGGTATCGCCAAGCGCCTCTGCGATGGTCCCACCTTCGCGTACAGGCACAAGATCGAGTACTGAAAATTCGGGTGTAAAATCGGTCATGGAGCCTCCGCTTGCTCGGCAGGGCCAATCTGCGCAAGGTAATCTTGCGCGGTCAACGCCTCTGGGCTTTGTGGGGCCAGATCAATCACTGACTGCCAGCTGGTCCGAGCCGCTTCCTCACGGCCTGAAAGGATCGCTATGACGCCGGCTTCAAGCCCGACAGGGGCACTGGCGGAGGCAAGCTGACTTGCTTTCTCGATCGCAGTTTGTGCCTCTTCCAGGCGCTCTAATCGCCGTAAAAGCGTTGCCTTTAAGAGCCACAGCCCCGCCTCATCCGGAACCAATTGGGTTGCGACGTTGAGCTCGACAAGCGCCTCTTCATCACGCTGCAATGCGACCAGAACGCGCGCAAGGTCGCTTGAAGCGATCGCTTGCATCGGAGCTGATGCGGCGGCTTGGGCGTCTGCCTTGGCTTGGCGGAGGATAACGCTGGACTGCTGCAAATCCTGCGCCGCGAACGCTGCATTACCCGCCATTGCGCCAAAGCGGGCCTTTGCGCGCACCTCTTCGGAAGGAATCTCATCACGTGCAGCAGTGAAGGCTGTAATAGCATCGTCCCACAGGCCGAGCTCGGTTGCGGCAAGCCCAAGGCAATGATTGGCCAAGATGCGAGTGCGCCCACTGCTCTCATTTCTGCGCACCTGTGCCAAAGAATGGGCGCGGGCTGCCTGCTCGGGGAGCATTGCAAGGCATTCTGACAGCCAACGGGTTGCCGGATCCTGCTCAATGCTGAGCTCCTGCTCCTGCCTTGGCGGGCGATTGCGCAGCTCATCAGGAACGCCGAGTGTATTTGCGGCGGATGGGTTAGGCCCAACTTGCAATGCGAAGATCAAAAGCGATGAGGTGAGGGTCAAGTGACTTTGTTCCGTCAATAGAAGCTGTCGACCAACCCGAGGAGGCTGGCGATGTCGCGGTCGCGCGACAGGCGATGGTCACCGTCCTTTATCAATGTCACCTGTACGTTATCCGAACGCAGCGCTGCGGCGAGTTTGAGGCTGATTTCCCAAGGAACATCTTGATCGCGTTGCCCATGAATCAGGCGAATAGGCGCTTCGATCGGAATCTCATCGACCAGCCTGTATTGCGTTTCTGCATCGGCGTAGAAGCCCGGATGGGTCGGGGTGGGCTCTGGGCCATAGGGGTTGTCTTCGAGCACGATCTCACCGTTGGCCAACTGCGCGCGCTGTTCCTTTGAATAACCCCACCAGGTGAAATCGGGCGCGGAGGCAATCCCGATGATCCCGGCCAGCCGGTCACCAAGTGCCTCACCGACCAGCAGCATCAGCCACCCGCCCATAGAGGAGCCTGTCACCAACACCGGCCCTTCAACATAAGCATCTATGAGGCTCATCACCTCCTCGTGCCAGCGCGACAGCGTACCATCGGCGAAGTCGCCAGAGCTTTCGCCGCAACCTGAATAGTCAAGCAAAAGGCAGCCACGTCCTGTGGCCTTGGCCTCTTCGAAAATCGCCGTCGCCTTGCCGCCGGCCATGTCCGACATATAGCCGGGAAGGAATACCAGCGTAGGGCCTTTGCCAGCAATGTGCCTGAACGCAATCCGCCGACCGTCTGCCAGCTCGTGAAATTGTGTATCCGTCATTGCCCATTCATGCCCACAAGCTTGCCTTTTGCGCAAGTTTTGTCACCTTAGGGCAAGTACATGCGCAAGAGAGAGGGCGTCATGCACAACAGAGATAAACGCGAGGCGCCCGTCGCATCGGCGGCGGGCGTCACTCGCCGAGGGATTTTTGCAGCTTTAGGTGCTTCGACTGCAGCGGCAGCGACGCCAGCTGTCGCGCGCAATTTTGGCAGCGGCTTTACCCACAGCGTTGCAAGCGGAGAGCCGCAGGCGACCAGTGTCCTCCTGTGGACGCGTTATGCCAGTGAACAGGAAACACGGCTAGAATGGCAAATAAGCGAGAGCGAGGATTTTGCGAACGTAGTTGCTGGGGGCGAGGCCGCTGCTGTCCCTGCACGTGACTTCTGCGCCAAAGTCACGGCCGATGGCCTCTTACCGGATCGCTGGTACTTCTACCGCTTCGTTGCACCCACAGGCACGATATCGCCCATTGGCCGCACGCGCACGCTGCCTGACGGTCCCACTGGAAATTTCCGCATGGCCATCTTCTCCTGCGCGAATTTCGGCTTTGGTTACTTCAACGCCTATGCTCATGCTGCAGAGGTAAATGATGTCGATCTTGCAGTGCATCTGGGCGATTACATTTATGAATATGGCAGCGGCAACTATCCGTCACCGGATCAGCGTCACCCTGACCGTCCAAGTCTCCCGGACGGGGAGATCATAACGCTCGCCGATTATCGCCTGCGCTACGCCTCTTACCGCACCGATCCAGATCTCCAGCGCCTGCACCAAATCCTGCCGATGATTGCAGTGTGGGACGACCATGAGAGCACCAATGACAGCTGGAAAGACGGTGCGCAAAATCACCAGCCAGACGAGGAAGGTGAATGGGCTGTCCGCAAAGCGATTGCCAAGCAGGTCTACCGCGAATGGATGCCCGTTTCTGATAAGCCTTACGCAGCGTACGATGTAGGCGATCTGGCGACATTATTTAGGGTGGATACGCGGCTGGAAGGTCGCGATGAGCAGTTCAGCTTTACCAAAGTCATTGAAGACAGAAGCACGGTGGGCGCAATTTTGGCCGCTCTGCGTGCCTTTCGCGATGGCCCATGGCGTGATCCTGCCCGGCAAATGCTGGGTGCAAGTCAGGAACGATGGCTAATCGATGGGTTTGCTGCGTCCAAAGCAAGGGGCGCAAAATGGCAAGTGCTGGTACAGCAAGTGCTGATGGGCAAACTGTCGTCGCCGCGTGGGATAATCGAAATGGCGGCGGAACGACTGCCGGGATGGCTGCGGGAGCGATTGCAGGAGCTTGCCTATGCCGCGGAGGCAAGCCTGCCTACCAATATGGACGCTTGGGACGGCTATCCGGCTGCGCGTGAACGCGTGTTCCAAGGCGCGTTGGACGTGAATGCCAATTTGCTGGTGCTCGCCGGTGATACCCATAACGCGTGGGGCTTTGAGCTGGAGCAGGATCGGCAGAAGGTCGGCGTTGAGCTCGGCGTATGCTCGGTCAGTTCTCCTGGATTTGAGAGCTTTCTGACGCGGATTTCTCCTCATGAGTTGGCGCAAAAGATCGTAGACAACAATGCCGAGCTCGCTTGGGCTGATACGTCTCAGCGCGGTTATATGGTGGTGGAACTGACGCCGGAGCGGGCGATTACCGAATACCGCTTCGTAGCAGGGTTGAAGCAGCGCTCGACCGAGCTTGCTGGGACAAAACGGATTGTCAGCGAGGCAGGAAGCGGAACTCTTACCGTTTAATCTCGGCTGAAAATCTCCTCAATCGCAAGGTCAAAAACATCCGCAATGGTGAAGGCGAGCGGCAATGAAGGGTCATAGCGACCCTTCTCAATGGCATTGACGCTCTGGCGCGATACGCCCAATCGATCAGCAAGGTCCTGCTGTGACCAATCGCGCTCAGCCCGCAGAACTTTGAGGCGGTTTTTCATTGTGCGATGCCCTTCACGCGGAACCAGTAATAACTGAAAACCAAAGATAGGGTCATCACGCCAACCAGATTCTCGGCGCTTATTTCGGGCAGTTCGAACACTTTGGCCCCGATACCCCAAAGCAGATTGACAAACATAGTCGAAGCAAAGGCAACGAGTGCTGCGTTGGCCAAGATCTGGAATGCATATTCCTCGCTGCACCGCCGATCAATTGCGGCAGTAATCGCAACCATAAGACTTATCAGCAAGGTTGCGCTCAGAAGCATACCTCCTTGTACCCAACCATTGATGACGAGTTTGACGTCGCGCGGTGGGTCAATTTCTGCGACCAGAGTGATCCCGGCGAGGACTGGAAGGACAAAAAACCAATCGAGCCAGCGTATATTGAGTTTCATGGAAGGCGCTCCGTTAATCTAATCCGAGGATTTTCCTTATGCTGCACCCTCAACTCATGCCGCCCCCCAGGTGCCATAAGTGATGCGGTTGACCACTGCGCCCACGGCCAGGCCGCCGAACCAAATCACGCTGTACCAATAGGCATCCACATGCGGCACCAGATCAGCCGTCTCCAGCATGCCCCACACCGAGGCAGCGCTCATCGCCAGGGCAGATGCCACCAAAGTCTGGCGCACCGTCAGCATGCGCATGAACTCATCCGTCTCTTCGACAATGAGCCTGCCAATCGCCCAGAAGAAGCCGCACACAGCCAGACCCGGCAGAACCCCAATCGCGATTTTCGCTGCGAAAGGAAGATCGCCAAGCTCATCAATAAAGGTCAGCGCTGCAAAGGAAGCAAGGTAGAGTGAGGTGAAAACCGCGACGCGTTTGATATAGCGACGCTGAGCTTCACCTTTGTTCACGCAGTTTCCGTCTCCAGCTTTGTTCTTATTGAGCATGGCCACAAAAGCCGCGCACATGCAGGTAAGCGGTGCCAGCATAAGCGAAAAGGCTATAGCCTTGCCTTCGATGGACCCGGACAACAGCAGTCCGATGATAGCGCCGGTCGTGCCGAAAGTGAGGCCGATCCAGAAAATTGGACCTCGTCCAAGAAAGCCAGAGGACTTTGCAGCTTGATCGATCATCACAAAAGGCCTTTCCCGCATGCGCCGCAGCCGGGTTGAATTGAGGCCAGAGCTGCGCCTGAAAGGCCCATGGTCACACCAAAGCTTGTTCCATCACTAAACCCGACATAGCCCGTGTAAATTGCGGCGCAAATGATGATCCCGGCCCAAATTAGCGCTTTAAGAAAGATAGTCATTGGTCAAGGGCCCTTTCAATTATGGAAAGGACCCTTGTCAATAAATTCAACTATTGTCAAGGAAACTTTCCAAAATGACTTAGTTCCTCTCCTACATGGTGGCACCGGGATAGGATGCGGTCGGGACAGTGCGGTGGAATTGGCCGTGCAGGACCAGACCGGCTCTTTCTTAGTGTTGATGCTATGCAGGAATGGCGAAATCGAGCCATGGTTTGGTCGATCTGTCAAAGTTGACACGTGACGCGCGGAACTGGGGTGCAAACCTATGAGAAATAAATCTTTTTCAAGAAAGGCGCCTTTAAAGAGAAGGCCCCTTCGTTGTGTCAAAGATCTCAAGCCCAGTCAGTTAATGACATCATAGTTTTTTATCGCTATTTAACCCGGCATGGCCAAGCTGCTGACCACAACAACAACCACTACCACCTCGGATATCCGGGGGCGGTTGCGGTTGGGTTGATCCAGACGCACTCGTCGCCCGGTCTCAGGGCGGCGCGGTGTACTCCTCGAAATCGGTAAGTAAACTCCACATCGCCCTTCAAGCGCGCGCTGGCCTGTGCCATGGGCGCTGCCAAGAGAATTGCCAGGGATAGTGATGACCCAATTGCTGAAGATTAGCCTGCCCGATGGATCGGTGCGCGAAGTTGAACCGGGGACGACGCCGGAGGACATTGCTGCGGCAATCGGACCGGGTCTTGCCAAGGCGGCACGCATTGCCCGCGTTGATGGCGAGCTGTTCGATTTGAACCGCGCGTTTGAAGGTGATGCCGAGCTCGAACTTGTCACCCATTCCGATGAGGAGGTGATGCTCCCGCTGATTCGCCATGACTATGCGCATGTGATGGCAGAAGCGGTGCAGCGCCTGTTTCCCGGAACGCAGATCACCTTTGGCCCGGCGATTGCCGATGGCTTCTATTACGACTTTGCGCCGCCGCCAGAGCGCGGGCCTTTCACCGAGGATGATCTTCCGGCGATCGAAGAGGAAATGCGCAGGATCGTCGCCGAAGACAAACCCTTGCGCCGTGAGGTCTGGAGCCGCGAGCAGTTGATCGACTGGTTTAAGGAGAAGGGTGAGAGCTTTAAAGCACAGTGGGCCGTGGAGCTACCTGATGATCAGGAATTGACCGTCTACTGGGCGGGCGATGACTGGCTCGATCTGTGCCGCGGGCCGCACTTCACCTCGACCGGAAAGCTTGACCCGCAAGCGTTTAAGCTAACCCGTGTTTCGGGTGCTTATTGGCGTGGCGATCAGGCCAATGCGATGCTCAGCCGGATCTATGGCACCGCCTGGCAGAACAAGAAGCAGCTTAAGGCCTATATGGTCCGGCTCGAGGAAGCCGCTAAGCGTGACCACCGTAAGCTGGGGCGCGAAATGGACCTATTCCACTTGCAGGAAGAAGCGCATGGCTCAGTTTTCTGGCACCCCAAAGGCTATCGTATCTGGCGCGAGCTTGAGGCCTATATGCGCCGCAAAATGGACAGCGCTGGCTATCGCGAGATTAAGACCCCGCAAGTGATGGACGCGCGCCAATGGGAGCAGTCCGGGCACTGGGGCAAGTACCGCGAGAATATGTTTGTGATCCCGGACGAGGTGCCCAACACCGAAGATGAGGGCGAAATCATCTCCAAGGATGCCGATTGGATGGCGTTGAAGCCGATGAACTGTCCCGCGCATGTTCTCGTCTTTAAACAGGGCATTACCTCCTACCGCGACCTGCCGATCCGGCTGGGCGAGATGGGCTGTTGCCACCGTAATGAGCCGCATGGTGCACTGCATGGCCTCATGCGCGTACGTCAGTTCACGCAGGACGATGCGCATATCTTCTGCACTGAAGAGCAGGTGGTCGAGGAGGTGCAAGCCTTCCTCACCCTTGCAGATAGCGTCTACCGCGACTTTGGCTTTACCTATGATATCAAGCTCGCCCTGCGCCCCGAACAGCGCTTTGGTTCGGATGCGGATTGGGACAAGGCCGAACAAGAACTGCGTGACGCGCTCACCGCCAATGGGCTTGAATGGGAAGAGCTACCCGGCGAAGGTGCGTTTTACGCACCCAAGCTCGAATGGCACCTGACCGATGCGATTGGGCGGACTTGGCAGGTCGGCACGATCCAGTCCGACCGCGTGCTGCCCGACCGGCTCGATGCAACTTACGTTGGTGAGGATGGGGAGAAGCACCGCCCTGTCATGCTGCACCGCGCGATCTTTGGATCTTATGAGCGCTTCATCGGCATTCTGATTGAGCACTTCGCCGGGCGTCTTCCTGTCTGGCTTTCGCCTGTGCAAGCCGTGGTCGCACCGATTGTTTCAGATGTTAACGGCTATGCGACCAGCCTTGAGGCCAAGCTCGAAGTAGCTGGCATTCGTGTGGCGAGCGATCTGCGCAATGAAAAGATCAATTATAAAATCCGCGAGCATAGCCTTGCAAAAGTCCCGCATTTGTTGGTGGTTGGCAAGCGCGAGGAAGAAGACGGTACCGTTGCCATCCGCACCTTGGGCGAGAAAGAGCAAAAGATACTGCCAATTGATGAGGCAATTGCGATGCTAACCGGTGCGGCGACCGCACCTGACTTGGTTGCTTAGGCGTTGGAATTCTTCGCCGCGTTCAATACGCTGCAAATCGCAATTGCGGTGCTCGCCACTTTTGGTGCTGCCTTTGTTCGCGGGCTAACAGGGTTTGGTTTTGGCATTTTGCTGGTGCCGATCTTGGCGTTGGCGCTGACTCCGGTTGAAGCGGTTCTGGCGATCAATATTATGGCCGGGCTTTTGGCGCTGACCGAGATCCGCCTGATTTTGCGCGAGGCCGAACGGAGCGCCTTTGTAATTGGTGGCTTGGTGGTGCTGGCAACAGCACCGGGGCTGATACTGCTTGATGCAACGCCTCAACCGCTTGCAAGACTGCTTATCGCACTGATCGCGCTTTCGGCATTCTTCGCAATTCTTCTTCCCAAGCGCGATGCGGTACAGCCCGGACCAATTACTACCGGAGCGGTTGGCCTGTCCGCAGGCGTGCTGACCGGTTTTGCCGCGATGCCGGGACCGCCAGTGGTGCCCTATTATGTCGGCCGCGATATTCCGCGCCTTACGGCCAAGGCGTCCATGATTGGTGTGTTTGGCGTAGCTGCTCTGGCAGGGATCGGGTCTGGCGCAGCGATTGGTGTGCTCCAATGGCGCATTGTGGTATTGGGCCTCGCTCTGTTCCCTGTCGTCCTGTTGGGCAATTGGCTAGGCAGCCTCGCATTTGGCAAAGTGAGCGACCTGGTTTGGCGGGCTTGCGTTGGTGTAGTGCTTGGCGCCGCTGCCATCGCGGCGCTGCTAAAGCTGATCTAGTTCAACCAACGCGCTGCCAAGACCCGCCCTGCTCCTGTTTCGCGCAGCACGACAGCGTAGCGATCCGCGCCGCGAATGTTGAGTGCCGACGCTTCAATAACGTGGCTTGCGGCTCCCCCTCGCCACGAAGCTATCCTGCGTTCCTCTTTTAGGACATTGGTGTACGCAATCCGGCGACCGCGATTTTCTCCACGGCCAATATCGATCTCTGCCTGTGCATCAACGCCCATCAACACGAGTTCAGCAGGACGCTCGGACTTACCTGCAAGCCCAATTCCAAACCCACGAGTTTCGTTACCGCGCACCCGAATGGCCGCATCAACATTGGCGGCAGCGCGCGATACCATCCTGCGCATCGCCCGCTCACGCGAGCCAACTTCGCCAAGGCGGCCTGCAATCACCGATTGCGGAGTGTAGACCCCATTGTATCCCGTCAATCCACGCTGGGCATAGGCGCGCTGAAGTTCGGTGTTCTCTTCTAAAGCCAGGCTGTCCCTCCAGCCCAGGTAGTCCCAGTAGGTAACTGGTCGTGAGATCACCACCAAACCTTCTTCCTTGTCCAGCCGCTTGGCCAAGCGGTCCGCTGGAGGACAAGAGGAGCATCCCTGGCTCGTAAACAATTCGATCAAAATTGGTTCGGAGGGAGCTGAATAAGTCTGCGCGCCCCCGCGTTCTGGAAACAGCGCCACACCAGCGCTGACCACGGCCGTCGCCGTCAATAGAACCTTGGTTAGTGCGCGCATGAATCCACTCTCCGCTTGATGGGTCCAAATCGGAGTTTCGCTCGAAACCCTGCGAAGGTTACTTTTGTTGGAGCTTTTTGCTTCTACAGAGGGAGAGGCTGTGCAGCGAAGGTCAGCGCAGCAGCGCAGCCAAGAACAACGACGCTGCTCAGAAGTTCGGCTTGACGCACTTGCGCTGCTTGAATGGTGCCGAGGGAAAGGGCGATTGCTCTTCTCACTCTTGCACGTTCGCGGTAAATTCCTAACGAAGCGTTAATTCATGGATAACAGATGTGTGGGCATTTGCTGGCTCGCACAATGAAACCCGCCACCTCCGGCGAGTACGGCGTGCGCTGGCAGGCCAACCGCTTTGCGGTCCGGGAAAAGCGCCGCGATAGCTTCGACCCCTGCTTCATCATGGGTTGATCCAAATGTCGGAACCACCACCAAGTGTGTGGTGATCGCAAAGTTGACATAGCTGGCTGGCTCAATTTTACCGTCGCGGGTCACGAGGCCTGGAGAAGGGACTGTGACGACCTCAACACCGAAATCCGTCGCTCTTGCCTTGGCGTCATCATAGATTGCAGCGTTCGGATCGTCTCCTCCGCATGCCTCCGGCACAAGCAAACGGTTCGGAGCCACAAAGCGCGCCAGATTGTCGACGTGGCCATCTGTGTGATCATTAATCAGCCCTTCGCCGAGCCATAAGATTCGATCAAACCCGAGCATTCGCGCGAGCTCCGACTCAATTTCCTCACGGTTCATCGCTGGGTTGCGATTGGGATTGAGCAGGCATTGCTCGGTTGTGACGGCAAGCCCGCTGCCATCGCCATCCACCGCGCCGCCTTCGAGGATCATCTGTGACTTGTCGACGGGTAGCCCAGCGTTGCGTGCAAGCTCCTCACCAATCTCAAAATCGCCCCCCATCAGGTATTTTTTGCCCCAGCCATTAAAGCCAAAGCGACAGGCCCGACGCCCTTCGGACGAGGCAACTACCAGAGGCCCAGTATCGCGCAGCCAGATGTCGCCATACCTGCGCTGTTCCAGTGTCACTGCATCACTAACTAATGACTTGGCTCGGGCTTCATTCACCTCATCGTGGACAAGCAGGCGTACTTCCTGTCCGCTATCAGCCACCGAATTGGCAAAGGCGGCGATCTGTTCCTGTGCCGTGTCAAGCCAGCCGGGCCACTCGTCGACTAAGTGTGGAAAGCCAATCCAAAGCCAGTCCTGCGGTGCCCATTCGGGGGGCATCAAAATGGGCCTTGGCTGAGCGGTCAAAGTGTCGTTCCCCAATAGAAACTAGGCATATTTGCGCTGGTTTCCTTACAGATGGCCTTGCAGCTCGCAAGCAGCTTGGCCAAGTGAGGTGTATGGCCGAGACGGGCAAGATTGACTGGGCAGGCGCATTAGAGCGCGCGCGAGCCCATGCACCCTTCCTTGCAAGAGCGCTCGATCGCCAATCAAAGCTCGAAGCACTGCTCGCTGCAGGCCAGAGCGAAGAGGCGCTCACATGGTCAGAGATCCGCGGCGAACACACTGATGTTAGTATAGGATTACGGCGCCACCGCTTAGGTCTTGCCACCGCTCTCGCCATCGGCGACCTGGCCGGAGCTTTCACACTTGACCGAGTGATGAGCGAGTTGAGCGGGTTTGCTGACTACGCTTTGGACAAGGCAATCCGCACTGCCATCGCCGAGCGAACGGATGAGGATCGTAGCGACGGCATGATAGCTCTCGCGCTTGGCAAGCAAGGGTCGAGTGAGCTCAACTATTCGTCCGATATAGATCCCATCTTGCTATACGATCCCAAGAATTTGCCACGCCGCAAGAAGGATGAACCGGGAGAAGCAGCACAGCGCTATGCACGCAGTGTCGTACAAATACTCTCTGAAAACACGGCCGACGGATATGTAGCAAGAGTAGATTTGCGCCTCCGCCCGGCGAGCGAGATTAGTCCGCCAGCCGTGTCAATCGCCTCAGCTATTACCCACTACCAAGGACAAGCCCTTGCATGGGAACGGGCTGCGTTTGTACGAGCCCGAGCGGCGGCGGGAGACATTGCGGCTGGGGAGGTGTTTCTCGCAGAAATCGCTCCCTTTATCTGGCGGCAAAAGTTGGAGTATGGCGCGGTCGAGGAGATCCGGGCGCTTACCCGGCGCATTCGTAAGAATAATGAAGGTCCTCCGAATCCTGGCCCTGGCTTTGATGTGAAGCGCGGTCGGGGCGGCATTCGCGAGATTGAGTTCTTTGCGCAAACTCATCAACTTATCCATGGCGGGCGCGACCCGTCCCTGCGCGTCCGGGGGACGCGGGCAGCACTTGATGCGCTAGCGGCAGCAGGGCGGATTGAGGCTAGCTATTCCTGTATTTTGGGCGAGAGTTATGACCGTCTGCGGGTGATCGAACACCGTCTGCAAATGTTGGAAGATCGCCAAACACATAGTCTGCCGGACGGTGCGGCGCTTGACCATGTCGCATGGCTGGATGGGCTTGAAAGTGGTGCTGCGCTAGTCGTGGAGTTGACTGAACTGACAGAACAGACCGGCGCAATCTACGATGAATTGATCGGGCAGGCGTCAACCAGCTCTACTCCTGTAACGAAGCCAGATGATCGCTCTCATATGCTTCGCAAAATGGGTTTCAGCAATTCCGATGAGCTGGCTCATCGGATCGCCGCTTGGCGCGATGGACGCCATGCTTCAATCCGTTCACCCCAGGCAATTGAAGCGTTTGATCGGCTGCTCCCAAGCCTGCTTGAAGCGATTTCGAGGAGCGATGACCCCGAGCGAGCCCTCTTGCGATTTGAAGGGATAATTGAACGCGCGCAAAGCGCGATAAACCTGTTCCGGTTGCTCAATGCTGAGCCTTATTTGGTTGACCGACTGGTAACTGCGCTGACTGTATCACCTGTTCTTGCTGCCAAACTTGCGCGACGGCCAGAAACACTTGACGTTCTCCTTGAGCGCCAGCCGATTGACTTTGATAATACCTATTCTCGTGCTCTGGAACAGATGCAGAAGGGCCCCGAACGCAAGGACTATGAAGCACAGCTCGACTGCATTCGCCAAATAGTGAGTGAGGCGCGTTTTACTCTGGCCATCAGCCTGCTTGAAGCCGAGCATAAACCATCGCGTATCGCGGCCGCACTATCCGATGTAGCAGAGGCGGCGATCACCGCTGCGCATCAGGCAGCGCATACCGAATTTGCGCAAGCACACGGTCGGATTGCAGAAAGTGAGCTGGTCGTCCTCGGTCTTGGCAGGCTGGGCGGCGGTGCGCTTTCACCTGCCTCGGACCTTGACATGATTTATCTGTTCTTAGGCGATTTTGTCGCGCAGTCGGATGGTGAGAGACCATTGGGAGCAACGCTCTATTACAACAGGCTTGCGGGCAGGGTAAGTGCGGCGCTGTCCGTGCCGACAGCTCAAGGTGCGCTCTATGACATTGACACGAGGCTTAGACCGCAAGGCAAACAAGGGCCTTTGGCCGTTTCGGTGGAAGCTTTTGCCAGATATCAATCTTCCAGCGCTTGGACCTGGGAGCACATGGCTTTGAACCGTGCGCGGGTTTTGGTCGGTTCGCTGACGGCGCGTGAAGCCGTTGATAAAGTGATTGCTGAAACACAATGCCAATCGCGCGATTCCGTAAAACTGTGCGAAGATGTTCTCAAGATGCGAGCCGATATGGCCGCGCATAAACATCCCAAAGGTGAGCTCGATGTGAAGCTCCTGCGTGGGGGATTGGTGGATGTGGAGTTCCTCGTGCACTTCCTTCAGCTGCGTTATGCAGCGGCGCTTGCCGGTGATACGCCCGCCATGCTCTCGCCAGATTTTGCCAAGGCGATCCCAGCTCTGATCAAATTGGATTTGCTCGAACGGGAACTTTGGCCTTCGTACGATCTTTTGACAGATGTGCTGGTTGCTAGCCGGTTGCTCGCGCCCGATGGGGTAGAACCGCCGCCTGCTGCCGCCAATGCCCTTGCGAGAAGCTGTGGGCGCAATAGCTATGCTGAGCTTCTTGCCGACATAGCAATTGCGCGCCGATGCGTTGGCAATTGCTGGGCACATACATTTGAAGAGACTTTGGAGATTTAAGACATGACTGATTTTCCCGCCGCTGGAGATCCGCTCCCCGATATTACGATGGAGACCCCCGATGGTGGGACTGTCAAGCCGTCAGATTTTGTTGGCAAGAAACTCGTGCTCTTCTTTTATCCTAAGGACAACACTCCAGGCTGCACCACCGAAGCCAAAGACTTCACTGCACTCAAGGGCGATTTTGACGCAGCAGGCGTTGAGCTGCTCGGCATTTCGAAGGACAGCGCAAAGAAGCATCAGAATTTTATTGCAAAGCATGATTTGGCGACCCCTCTTGCAACCGACGCCGAAGAAGGCGGCCTTTCCGACTCGCTCGGAATTTGGACCGAGAAGCAGATGTACGGCAAGACGTATATGGGGATGGTCCGAACGACTTATTTGGTCGCAGCGGATGGCAAGATTGCGCAAGTGTGGAACAAGGTGAAAGTCAAAGGGCATGCCGAAGAGGTGCTTGCCGCGGCCAAGGTTCTCTAAGAGATATGAAATCGGTTGCGTCAGCTATTCGCGAAGCTCTCCTGACGGGCGACCCTCGGGATAAGTGTTTTGCCACGCGTGATGTTGCGCGGAGCTGGCGAAAAGGTGCTTTGGCATTCAGCTTTGAAGTGGTGATGCCTGGCGAACCAGCGCGTCCCGAGCAACCCGAGCTTCTGGCACCAAACAAAATGCCGAAGCGTGGCAAGTTTGGTTCGGAACGGGCGCGCATTGCTCTGTGGCATAGCCTTGCACATATCGAGTTCGTCGCAATTGACCTCGCACTCGATATGGCGGGACGCTTTGGCAAGGAGATGGGGGAAGAGTTCGTATCGGACTTTCTCTCCGTCGCTGCCGATGAAGCGATGCACTTCGCCTTGCTTTCGCGCAAGTTAGAAAGCCTGGGAAGCTACTATGGTGCCCTGCCTGCTCATGGTGGATTATGGCAGGCGGCACACGACACCAGAAAGGACGTCGCAGCCCGGCTTGAGGTGGTTCCTATGGTCCTCGAAGCGCGCGGATTGGATGTTACCCCAGCTACACTAGAGCGAGTAAAGGCAGCGGGCGATGAGCATGGTGCAAAAATTTTGGCACGAATCCTTGACGATGAAATCCGTCATGTTGGTTTTGGCACCAAGTATTTTCTCAAAGTTGCCCAAAAAACTAGCGATTCACCCGAATCTGCCTGGAAATCCCTCGTTCGCAAGCATTTCAGGGGACCCGTTAAGCCGCCGTTCAACGACTCAGCGCGTCTTGCAGCCGGTTTATCGCGCGCTTTCTACGAAGACATTGCGATTTAACCAATCAGACCGATAACGTTTTCTTACAAATTTGAGACCAAGTGTTGGGTTTTGAAGCGTTAACCACGCCATCTGAGGCTTTCCGTCTCTTCCAGAAAAAATAACGGGTGTGGTTGTAAACTGTGAGTGGTGTGAGAATCGCCAGTTAGGACCGGGTCAAGATGAGCACATTACTGCACTTCCCATCAAAAGTGGCTGTAGCGTTGTGCGCGCTGGCTATTTCTGTCGTAAGCCCTTCCACCGCAGCTATCGCTAATTCTTCTGCCAACACTGCTGCCGATATTACCGCCCCAATCCGTGAGGCACAGGCGGAGACGCTCGCCAATGGCGACGAGCGTTTTCGCGAGTTGTTCGCCAGTTGGACATCACTGGACACCGCCGCTGTGCCCCAGCCCAATGAACCGATGGCGGTGTATGAGCGGCCAACGGTCTCTGTTCCTTCGCTAACTCCAGTTAACGGCGCAAGAGTGACCAGCGGTTTTGGCATGCGTATTCATCCCGTTCGTGGAGGGCGGCGCATGCATAAAGGTATCGATCTCGCTGCGCCAACTGGCACTCCGGTTTACGCGACTGCTGATGGCATTGTCGGCTTGGCGCGTTGGGGGCGTGGGTACGGACTTTACATCAAAATTGACCACGGTGCGGAACTGGAAACGCGCTACGCGCATCTCTCACGCCTCGCGGTTGCGGCTGGTGACCGGGTCGAAAAAGGCGAGGTGATTGGTTATGTGGGTTCGACCGGTTGGTCGACTGGACCCCATCTGCATTATGAGGTCCGCGTAGATGGGGTTGCAGTAAATCCAGTTCACTATATGGTGGCACGCACACAAGATCCAGCGGTGGCTGAAACGGAAAGCGCAATGCTACCGGGACGGCGCCGGATCGGAGCGGGCGGGCAATAGGTCGCGCTGTACGGATTCAGCCCATGTAAACATGGGCGATAGTTACCCGCCTGGAAGCGGGCCGGACATTGGAGAGGGTGTCCGAGATAGGGCGGCGGGTTTTCCCGCCGCCTTTTTTTGAGCTGCTGGTCTCTTACCACTTCTAATCTTGCGACCAATCTTATTCACAATGCCAATCCAAAACCAAAATAGCCCACAAATGGCTTGAGCACCGGCCAAGCTGCGTTAGGTTGCTTCTCGAGACTGTTCGCTAGTTGGTTACGCTGACTGAGCGAGAGTGAGGGAGAGAGAAATGAGCTTGCACCCGATCGCCCATGCGGCGGCGCGCCCGGACCATCCTGCCGTGATTATGGCTGGCAGTGGAGCGCAGATGACGTTCAGGGAAATGGAGGAAGCCTCCAATCGCTTCGCCCATCTCTTGCATGATCGTGGCTTTGGGTTCTCGGATGCGTTCGGAGTGCTGCTTGAAAACCGGATGGAGTACTTCACCCTGATCTGGGGATCGCAGCGCTGCGGCGCTTTGCTGGTGCCAGTCTCTACCCGACTCACCGCTCCCGAGATATCTTATATTTTGCGCGATTCCGAAGCGAAGTTGCTGATTACATCAACCGCCTTCGCTGAGGTGCTGAAGGGCATCCGATCGGAACTGCCCGATCTTGAAATCCTTGTGGCTGATAGCAGTGGCGATGATGATTTTGTGGCTGTTCTTAGTGGGCAGTCGGCTGAGCCAGTGACCAATCCGACACCTGGTCAGGTGATGCTCTATTCTTCTGGCACAACGGGTCGACCTAAAGGCGTACGTCCAGCTCCTCCGACGGAGGAAGATATTCAGGCGCCAACCCCTTTGATGGGCTTGGCCACTATGGGTGCTGGTATGCCGGCCGATGGATCCATGGTCTATCTTTGCCCCGCTCCGCTCTATCATGCGGCTCCTATCGGCTGGGCGTCGACAGCTCAGCGGCTGGGCGGCACGGTTGTGGTCATGGAGAAGTTTGACCCTGAAGAGGCACTGGCGGCTATCGAGAAGTACAAAGTCACTGATAGCCAATGGGTGCCTACCCACTTCGTGCGTTTCCTGAAGCTTCATGCTGAGGCACGGAGCCGTCATGACCTTTCGAGCCATGCTCGCGCGCTCCACGCCGCTGCGCCCTGCCCTGTGCCGATCAAGCATGAGATGATCGAATGGTGGGGCCCGATCATCAACGAGTACTACGCCGGGTCTGAAGGAATTGGCATGACCTTGGTTAAGTCTGAGCAATGGCTAGAGCACCCGGGCACCGTTGGTGTCCCGATTTATGGCAAACTCCATATCTGTGGGCCCGACGGCGAAGAAGTGCCAGCGGGCACTGATGGGCTTATCTATTTCGAGAATGACATTCTCCCGAGTTATCATAAGGACCCGGACAAGACGAAGGAGGCGATGCATCCTAAAGGTTGGATGACACTGGGCGACATCGGTCATGTGAATGAGGCGGGCTACCTATTTCTCACCGATCGTAAGAGTCACATGATCATCTCTGGCGGCGTGAACATTTACCCGCAGGAGATTGAGAACCTGCTGGTGACCCATAATAAGGTTATGGACGCTGCGGTCATCGGTGCGCCGTGCCCGGAGCTGGGAGAGAAGGTTGTTGCGGTTGTCCAGCCGATGTCGATGGACAATGCTGGTGAAGATTTTGCAGCCGACCTGCGCGAGTTCCTCGCGCCGAACCTGGCGCGTATAAAGATGCCCAAACAGTTTGACTTTCGTCCGGACCTTCCGCGCGAGGCCAATGGCAAGCTCTACAAGCGTGAGTTGCGCGATGAATATGCGGCGAAGGCACAAGGGTAGGAGGGAACTATGAGTGCACCAGCAGTTTTGCCTGAGGCTGTTGCCAGAGAGGTCATCGCCCCCGCTAGCTACGGGGAGTGGCATGGTCTGTTAGACACGTTCGATCGCCTGCGCGAAGAGATGCCCATCGGAAAAGTAATCGCCGAGAACAATGTCTTCGAACCATTCTGGTTGATCACCCGCTATGACGATGTGAGGCGGATCTCGAAGGACAATAAGACCTTTCTTAATAATCCCAAGCCAGTCGTTTTTGCCACGCGTGAAGCCACAGAGTTCTCGCGCAAGGCCACAGGCTCCAACATGCTTGTCGATAGCCTTGTTGTCTTCGATGCACCGATCCATCCGAAGTATCGCAAGCTGACAATGGACTGGTTCATGCCGCGCAATCTTAAGAAGATGGAAGATGAGATCCGCGCGCTCGCGAACAAGCGAATCGATGAGATGATCGCAAATGGTCCAGAGATTGATTTCGTGAAACTGGTTGCGGCGCCCATGCCGCTCCACGTCATCATGCAGATCCTCGGCATTCCGGAAGAGGATGAGCCGCGCATGCTCATGCTGACCCAGCAAATGTTTGGCGGGCAGGACGCTGACCTTTCTGGCAGTGGAATGGCCAACATGACTCCGGAGCAGATCACGATGCTGGTAGCAGGTGCGGTGAAAAGTTTTGAGGACTACTTCGCTGGGATTGCGGCACAAAGGCGTTCCAACCCGACAGATGATGTCGCCAGCGTTATCGCCAATGCGCGAGTAGACGGTGAGCTCCTGCCTGATCGAGATATGGCGGGCTATTACATTATCATGGCCGCCGCTGGCCACGATACGACCTCGGCGACCATGTCAGGGGCTATGCATGCGCTGGCCAGCAACCCGCACGAGTTTGCGAAGCTCAAAGCCGATCGCTCGCTGCTCCCGGGCCTTGTCGAAGAGGCAATCCGTTCGACCAGCGCGGTCCAGCATTTTATGCGTACAGCAGCAGAAGATGTTGAAGTGGGCGGGCAGCTTATTAGACAGGGCGATTGGATGATGCTCAACTATGTTGCCGCTAATCATGATCCCGCGCAATTTGAGAAGCCACGCACGTTCGATGCGAGTCGCAGCCCCAATCGCCATATGGCCTTCGGGGCAGGCGCCCATCAGTGCTTAGGGTTGCACCTGGCCCGCATGCAGATCCGCGTACTCTTCGATGCGCTGCTAGACCGAATTGAAAGCGTCGAAATCGCGGGTGAAGCAAAGCGGGCAAACACTACCTTTGTGGGCGGGTTGAAGACTTTGCCGCTGCAGGTGGTGCCAAGATGAGCACCGCGCATCTGGTGATACTATAGCTGGTGAAGTACCGTCAGAGGGCGAGGCGGAGCCAATCACACGATTGAGGCGTAGCAAGGATTTGTAAGATCCTTCATCAGTCCGAAGAGGAATAAGCCTTTCACGTGGTGATGAATTAGCAACAATTCAAGAACCACAACGAACTATCTGTTCATCATACGTATTATTGAAACAACATGTGCGATTTTACTGTTATTTCGAGGTAACATGTGTTAATAAACCATTCATGGGACAAATTTGGAAACGCGCCGCTTTTCGTGAAGGCGGAGGCGTTTTTGCGAGCTGCAACTTCGTAAAAACCGCCTCCCTTTATGAAAGGAGGTGATTCTATGACTTTGCTAGAGGCCCATAATCTGCCTTTCGCAATCGCAGTGATGATATTCGTATTTATCGCTGTCCTGCAGATCGTTGGCGCGGGCGATTGGTTCGATAGCGGCGATGTCGATATTGACCTTGATCTTGACGGCCCGTCAGGTGGCGGATTTGTCGACGGAATGATGAGCTTGCTCGGGATTGGTCGCGTACCATTTTTGGTGTGGCTGATCGTCTTGCTGTTCACCTTCGCTGCGATTGGTGTGGCTGGGCAGCAGTCGCTGATCGCGATTACTGGAGCACCGCTGCCCACTTTGCTCGCAGCTCTCGCCGCTGGTACAGCAGCATTGCCTTTAACTGGTGTGCTAACCCGCCCGCTCGCAAACCTCATGCCCCAGGACGAAACCAGCGCCATAAGGCTCGATAGTCTGGTGCGACGCGAAGCGGAAATTCAGATCGGCACCGCTGAGGCTGGATCACCAGCTCGGGCGAAAGTGATCGATCGCCACGGTCAAGCGCACTTCGTGATGGTCGAACCGCATGATCCCGAAGCTGTGTTGCGCGAAGGGGAGACTGTTCTGCTTGCGGCCCGCGAGGGGCAGACCTTTTACGGCGTACAATATCAAAACCCCAATCTCGCTCTGAATTGAGCCAGAAGTTGGGTATCCAACCGGGCCGCAACAGGCCTACACTAAGCCAGCGCGCGACCCCGAACGCAGCTGCTGGCATCAACAACAGGAGAAGAAATGGAAACGCTTATCGAATTCGCAATCTGGGGTGGCCTGATACTGATCGGCTTTGTTGCCATCTTTATCTTCCTGACCACACTCTATCGCCGAGCCTCCAAAGAAATTGCCTTTGTGCGTACCGGCGTGGGTGGTGAAAAGGTGGTGATGAACGGTGGAGCACTGGTCTTCCCGGTATTCCACGAGACGATGCCGGTGAATATGAACACGCTGGTGCTCTCGGTGGTGCGCAAGGATGCCGAGGCTCTGATAACGCTGGACCGCTTGCGGATCGATGTAAAGGCCGAGTTTTACGTCCGCGTTCGCCCCGACGCAGGCGCGATTGCCATGGCTGCACAAACGCTGGGCCAGCGCACAATGCAGCCAGAAATGCTTAAAGACTTGGTCGAAGGTAAGTTCGTCGACGCGTTGCGCTCGGTCGCGGCTGGCATGAGTATGAACGAGCTGCACGAGCAACGCGCAGACTTCGTCCAGAAGGTGCAGCAAGTGTCCTCGAACGACCTGGCCATGAACGGTCTTGAGCTGGAATCGGTCTCGCTGACCGGTCTCGACCAGACGAGCATTGAGCACTTCAACGCCAACAACGCGTTTGACGCTGAGGGTCTGACCAAGCTCACCGAGCAGATCGAAGCGCGCAAGAAACTGCGCAACGATATTGAGCAAGACACCCGCGTGCAAATGGAGAGCAAGAACTTGGAGGCAGACCAGCGCTCCTTCGAAATCGGCCGCGACACCGAATACGCGCGGCTCCAGCAAGAGCGCGAGGTTGAAGTCCGCCGTGCATCGCAAACCTCTGAGATTGCCCGCGAACAGGCCGAACGTAACCGTGAGGCAGAAGCCGCTCGGATTGAGGCAAAGAAGCAGGTTGATGCGCAACAGATCGAAGCCGACCGCCTCGTCGAAGAGGCCCGGATCGACCAGCAACGTGCACTCGAGATCGCTCGTCAAGAGCAGCAGATCGAGGTCCAGAACAAGTCTCGTGAGGAAAGCCAAGCGAAGGCCGAAGCCGATAACGCAAGGGCTCTAGCGGTGGCCGCGGAAGAACAGGTTGTGACCAGCCGTGAAAGTGAAGTTGCTGAGCGCCAGAAGAAGATCGAGCTGATCGAAGCGGCGAAAGTTGCAGAGCGTGATGCGATCTCGATCAAGGTTGAAGCCGAGGCAGAGAAAGACGCTGCAACCAACCGCGCAGAAGCGTCAAGGCTTGAAGCCAAGGGCGAGGCGGATGCTGAGATCCTGAAAGCCGAAGCTGACCGGGTGCGCTTCGAGGTTGAGGCCGCTGGTCAACAGGCGGTCAATGAGGCGGCAAACATCCTTTCGATGGATCAGATCAGCCTCCAGACCAAACTTGCCCTCCTCAAGGTCCTGCCTGAGGTCATCAAGGAGAGCGCCAAGCCGATGGAGGCGATTGACTCGATCAAGATCGTCCAGGTCGACGGGCTTACCCAGAATGGCGGGAGCGGAAGTGCTCCGGCTGGTTCCGGTGGTGGCGCGGGGAACGGCTCAGGCAATCTGGCGACTGATGCAGTTTCCGCAGCGCTCGCTTATCGCGCTCAGGCCCCTGTGCTCGACGGGCTGATGAAAGAGCT
>JBCDKX010000011.1:0-30232 GCA_038746055.1 Pseudomonadota bacterium | reverse complement strand
TGTGGCGTACAAAGTGGTGTCGATGACAGGCTGGCAGCCCGATGTTGGTAGCACAGCGGTTGGTAATGGATATGGGTGGCCCGCGAACCGAATTTGGGTGAACCCGTCGCCCAATGCCGCCAGTCTCAACATGGCCCGCTGCTATGCCGGAACGGTGATGATTGAAGGCGCAACCGTCAGCGAGGGGAGGGGCACTACCCGGCCTTTGGAGGTCCTGTTCGGCGCGCCCGACATTGATGCGGATGCGGTGATGAGGAAGATGCTCAGCCTTGCGCCTGACTGGTGCCAAGGTGTGACTATGCGCGATTGCTGGTTTGAGCCGACATTCCACAAACACCAAGGGGAATTGTGTAACGCTGTGATGCTCCATGCCGAAGGGCCAGCCTATGATCACCATGCGTTCAGACCCTGGCGTATGCAGGCCCTGGCGTTCAAAGCGATTCGACAGCTTTATCCGAACTATGAGCTGTGGCGCGGAAGGGACTTCAAATATGAGTATACAGATGATGTGCTAGCCATCGATGTGATCAATGGCGGGCCGTTGCTGCGCAAATGGGTTGATGATCCGACGGCGCTGCCCGATGATCTGGATGCTGTCGCGTCAGCTGATGAGGCAGCTTGGGTCCAGGCGGTGAAGCCTCATCTGCTATATTGAGATCAAGTGATGAGCATTGATCGGCCACAACCCGCATTTGACGAAGATGAAGCGAACCGTCGCCTAACGTCCAATAATCGCGATGCCACCGCGATGCTTGCTAAAGCTGACAACCGCATGCTGGATAACGATCACCGCGCGGCCGATGCTTATTACAAGGCAGCGTTGCAACTGCTCGACCAGCAAGGTCAGCGGCACAGCGCGGATGCAAGCCGAGCCATGGCAGCGCATGAGTGGATCAATCAGCGCTATGTCGACCATATGATCTTGAGCATTGAAAACGCCGGGCATCCGCGCGGCGATTGGCATCCACGCTTTGCTCGCTCTTTAGCAATGATGATTGGTCAGGTTCAGAGACCACCAGAATACCGGCAATATCCTCAAAACCCCATGACCTTTTTCTACGCCGACATGGCTCACGTCGAGTTTGCTCCACGTGAGATATTCAAATGGGCTCAAACGCTGGAAGAGCAAACGGCCGCAATTCGAGCCGAAGGCGAAAACCTTCTTAAGGATGGTAGCCAGCTCAAAGCCTATGTCAAAAAAGATGCCAATCGTCCTCAAGGCGATGTTCATGGCATGCTTGAAAATGACGACTGGTCGAGTTTCGAGCTGTCTGTTCGCGGTGAGTTTGATCCGGAGCGCGTAAAGCTGTGCCCTGCCACTTATGCGGCTCTACGCAAGGTACCGCTGTGTGATATCACTGGGCGTGCACCAACGCCTATGTTTTCACGACTTTCGCCCGGAAAGCGCATTCCACCGCACACTGGCATGATAAATGTGAGATATATCTGCCACTTGCCGCTTATAGTCCCAGGCGAGGGTGCGCTGAGGGTGGGCAATAGTCAGAGCAGCTGGACCGAAGGTGAACTCATGGTTTTTGATGATAGTGTTGAGCATGAGGCTTGGAACAGCGCCGACAATGATCGGCTCGTGCTTATTTTTGACGTTTGGCGGCCCGAATTGGAGCAGGCAGAGCGGGATCAGCTCAATGCGCTTTTTGCTGCAGTAGACAGCTATTGACGCTTGGATGGAGTTAAGGAGAACTTTGCATCCTTACTTCCCGCCTAGCTCTCCAATCGGAGCATTGGGCGTCGCTCGCCAAAGTTGTGGGCCCTCTGCGGCCGCCAATGGGAGCGCACGAATGTCGTTACGATTGCCCATCATAACCATGACTGAGCAACCGTCTTGTTCGCGATGCACAGCATAGATCGCATAGGGCTTTTCCGGCGATGCCGGTTGGCGTTCGAGCAATAGCTCTTGACCCGAGAGCTCACGGGCCTGAGTAATCCGATCAAGGCAATCGTCGGGCTCGGTTCTATCGCTTTGAGCAGAAAATAGCAGAACAGCTGGAGCCTCTTCATTGTTGGCAGTTTCAACCTGATCATCTTGCAGGCGAATGGAAAGTTCTTCTGCGCTCGATGCCGCAGCTGAACCTGTGCCGACCAGCAAAGAAGTAGCAAGGAGAACCGTAAATTTGCGCATTGATGCCTCCACTTGTCCAAATCACTATTGTAAAAACGACCGGCACCTAAACTGCGGGTCAGTGCCCCTGTTTCCTACTCAGCTCGCGCATGGCATCATCGAGGCCCTCAAGCGTCAAGCTATACATGCGGTCATTCACAAGCTCCTTTAGCATTTTGGTCGATTGCGAATAGCCCCATTGCTTTTCGGGTACAGGGTTGAGCCAAACGGTTGCCGGGTAGGTGTCAGTCACCCGCTTCATCCAGAGCGCACCTGCTTCCTCGTTCATATGTTCGACCGAACCGCCTGCATGGGTGATCTCATAAGGGCTCATCGCTGCATCTCCTACGAAGATAACCTTATAATCATGGCCATATTTGTGGAGCACATCCCATGTTTTGGTGCGCTCTTGCCAACGACGTTTGTTATCCTTCCACACTCCTTCGTAGAGGCAATTGTGAAAGTAGAAAAATTCGAGGTTTTTGAACTCTGTCGTGGCTGCACTGAACAATTCTTCGCACAGCTTAATAAAAGGATCCATCGATCCGCCAACGTCGAGAAATAACAACAGCTTCACCGCATTGCGGCGCTCGGCGCGCATATGGATGTCGAGGAAGCCCTGCTTGGCCGTGCCATCAATCGTCGCATCAAGATCGAGCTGATCCTGCGCACCCTCACGAGCAAAGCGGCGCAGACGGCGCAGCGCCATCTTGATGTTACGGGTGCCTAGCTCTTTGGTGTTGTCTAGGTTTTTAAACTCGCGCTTTTCCCAAACTTTGACCGCCTTTTTGTGCTTTCCTTCGCCGCCGATGCGAACGCCTTCGGGATTATAGCCGTTATTGCCGAACGGAGATGTTCCTCCAGTGCCGATCCACTTATTGCCACCCTCGTGGCGCTTCTCCTGCTCGGCCAGTCGTTCCTTGAGCTTTTCCATAAGCTCATCCCAATCTCCGATTTTCTCGATCTCAGCCATTTCTTCTTCGGTCAGGAATTTCTCAGCGACGGCCTTGAGCCAATCCTCCGGCAAATCGACCGGATTTTGACCATAATCAGACATGACCCCTTTGAAGACCTTGTGAAACACTTGATCGAACCGGTCGAGCATGCCTTCATCTTTTACGAAGGTTGCGCGGCTGAGGTAATAAAATGCCTCAGGCGTCTGTTCGATTACGTCTTTGTCCAAGGCCTCAAGCAAAGTGAGGTGTTCCTTGAAACTCGCGCCAATGCCCGCTTCGCGCAGCTCATCCATGAAATTGAAAAACATAGGCGCTTTACTAACCGTCAAATGAAGCAGTTGCTACCCCCATCGCCAGCGTAACGCCTTAAGTTTTCGATAACCATATTTTGACAAAGGGAACCCAGTTAAGGGGACAACGAATTATGAAACCAGTCGCAATTGACACCAATAAGGTGGCCGCCCTCGACACAATCCCAGAGAAATGTGGGAAAGTGACGGTAGGCTGTACCGAAGTGGCAGGAATTGTTGATGCGGTTATCGGTTCATCCAAGACGCTGCGCGAGGAGCACAAGGCGCTGCGAGGGACAGTCAAAGCTCTCGAAGAAGACCAAACTAAGGTTGCTGAAGCCAGCGATGAGGCTCGTTTGTTATCTGAACGAGCAATTGAGCGGCTCAATGATGGGACTAAATTGATCCAATCATCCTTGGCACAGATCGGTGCAATGCTCGATTTGGTGGATACTCTTGGGCAGCACGTCACCGCCTTTTCTTCCGCGATGGAGCAGGTACGCCGCAGCACTAAAGACATCGAAGAGATCGCTGACACGACCAATATATTGGCCTTGAATGCAACTATCGAAGCGATGCGAGCGGGCGAGGCAGGCCGTACATTTGCCGTTGTGGCTGATGAGGTAAAGAGCCTCGCCAGCGACACACGCCGCGCCACTGAGGAGATTGCAACAACCATTGATACCTTAGGTGATGAAGCGAGCATTGTGATTGAACGGATGGAGGAAGGTGCACAAGCAAGTGATCAGGCGAAAGCTTCTGTTGCTCAGATTGAAGAAACGATCACACGAGTTGGAACGCTGGTTGAAGAGGTGGATAAGCAAAACGATGTCATCGCAAGAGCAACAGGCACAATCAGCGATCATGTAGATGCGGTCCAACGGGGTCTTGAGACATTCGATCGAGCTGGCACAAAGAGCGAGGCTCAACTCAAAGTCGTGCATACACGTATGGGGGATTTGGAAGACACGGCGAATGAGATGTTTGGGTCAATGGTTGAAGCGGGGCTATGTCCTGAGGACAGCCATTGGGTCCAGATAACACAAGAACAGGCACACCGACTGGCGGATCTGGTCGAGAAAGCTATCGCTTCCGGCGAGCTGACTGAAGCACAAGTCTTTGACACTCAATATGAGCTGGTGAAGAGCAGCAATCCGGAACGCTATCGCAATCGCTTTAGCGATTGGGCAGATCGGACATGGCGACCCGTCTTTGATCAATCGACCATTGAAAATCCGCAGCTTATTGCAGCGGTATGCTCCGATTTAAATGGATTTTTGCCCACCCATATGTCCAAGTATTCGGCAGAGCCGACAGGCGATTTGGCGCATGATACTGCGTCTTGCCGTAATGGTAGGATCTTGGAAGATCCCGCAACCAAGAAAGCGAAGGCAAATGATGCCCCCTACTTGATTTCGGTATCGCGCCAAGAGGGCGATGGGGTGAACTTCTTACTCACCCGAGCTGTATTCGTACCGCTATTCATCAACGGCAGGCGCTGGGGAGACTACCTGGTAGGCTATGGCGAGAACTAACTGCTCACCATAAGCCTCTCAGACGGGCAGTTATGCTAACTTGGGTTTCGCCGAGCCATGAAGGCAAGGCGTTCAAACAGCATCACATCTTGCTCATTTTTTAACAGTGCACCGTGAAGCGGAGGGATAGCGCTGTTGGGATTAGCGTCTTGGAGGACTTCCAAAGGCATATCTTCGTTCAGAAGCAACTTTAGCCAATCGAGCAGTTCACTGGTTGACGGCTTTTTCTTGAGGCCTGGTACTTCGCGGAGTTCATAAAAGATATCCATGGCCTTTTTCACCAGTGTTTTTTGTATGTTGGGGAAGTGGACATCAATGATCGAAGCCATCGTGTCTCGATCAGGAAACTTGATATAATGGAAAAAGCAACGGCGCAGGAATGCGTCGGGCAGCTCTTTTTCATTGTTCGAAGTGATTACGACAATCGGACGCTCTTTGGCTTCAATCCGCTCCTGAGTTTCGTACACGTCAAAGCTCATCCGATCGAGTTCTTGCAACAGATCGTTTGGAAACTCGATATCCGCCTTATCAATTTCATCGATCAGGAGCACTGGCAGCTGTTCGCTGGTAAAGGCTTCCCAAAGCTTGCCCTTCTTGATGTAGTTACTGATGTCATGCACGCGCTCATCACCGAGCTGACCATCACGCAAACGGGCAACCGCATCATATTCGTAAAGACCTTGCTGGGCCTTGGTTGTTGACTTGATATTCCACTCGATCAGAGGGGCTCCAAGAGCCTTCGAAATCTCGTGTGCGAGGACAGTCTTTCCTGTGCCGGGTTCGCCCTTAACGAGAAGCGGTCGGCGTAGAGTTACAGCGGCATCCACTGCGACTTTGAGATCGTCGGTCGCAATATAATCACTGGTGCCTTCAAAGCGTTGGCTGTCAGTCCCATTTGGGGATTCGCTCATGAGTTTTCCTTCAAAACGTAATTTAGTTTGCGCCGCGATAAGGACCGGAAGAGGGCCGCGCAAGGGGTGATGCGCGAATGGTTATAAGCGCGACGCGACTAAGCGGATCGTGATATCATCGATCGAGCGACAAAAAGCGCTGGGCAATCAGTTCAAGACTGGCTGGGTCAAAGCTCGTTTCGTCATCACGCCAGCTCAGGATCAACGCGTAGTCCTTTCCCGCGGCATCGCGTAGCAGCCAGCTGAGATTTAGAACTCCAGGCTCTGATCCTCCCTTGTATCCAGCATAAGACCATTTTTTGCGCAGTTCCTGGCTCATGGATGGATTGATCGCCATAATGGTCAATGCTTCTGGATCGGCCGTGCTTTGCATATATCGCATCAGTCTGATGATATCGTCAGCACTCGCAAACCACTCTACATCAAGCGCAATGGGGCCACCGGCAAATGCCGCTCCCACCTGGTTTGCGGAGATCGGCAAGTCTTCAATACCGTCCAACATCCGACGTCTTAGATCAGCATTGCCGCGAAGATAGGTATCAAGCCTATCCCGGGGGCCACTCTTAAGAAGAAACATCTCGCGGGTTTTGAGGAAAGGATCGTTGAGCGCTGGGTTGGAGTGGCCGCTTTCTAACATCGTGCCCATTACAGCATCCCTGCCAAGTTCATCGATCAGCACGTCGGTGGCTGTGTTATCGCTGATAGAGATCATCACGCTGGCCAGAGAGTGGAGCGTAACGGGCGCTGCCTCGGGCCAATCCTGCATCATCCCGCTCGGAAAGCTGCGCCTTTCTCCGATATTCACGACGTCTGACCATGTTCGCTTTCCTTCGGCTACCTCCCGGGCTAGCGTAGCCAGAACATAGAGCTTGAACGTGGACCCAATTGGCATTTGTTTGTCAGAACGCGATGAGCTTAGCGCTGGAGCGCGTCCATGGAGCGGACCAAACGACCATGATGTTTCTCCAGACAATCGTTCCAAATCAGTTTCTATCTTAGCTAAACTGTCATTGGTTGGCTCAAAAGATTGGAACAGAAGCTCATTGATCCGATTCTCGCTCGTGGGATCAATTCCAATAAATCCGCTGGCAATTGCTCGTTCCATCCGAACAGACAGTGCGGCACGAGTACCAGTGGGTGGATCGAGGTCTTCCACCAAGACAGCCGCTCCAAATTGCGCCGTAAGTTGGCGGGAGATGGCGTCAAATTGCTCCGGTGAAACGGCCCTGAGAAATCCTTCTGTGAAGATCTCTTCTGGTTCAAGTTCGCCATTCACCAGCCCGATCACCTGTTCGGCCCTGGCGCGCAAGTCAGAGCTCCGATCTGCATTGGCATCCGCGGGTGAAGTGTTCTGAGCAACAATTGGGGAAGCATATCCGGAGAATGCCAGAATAACCAGACAGAGCATTGCGAGAGTCTTTTTCAAGCGTCTTCTCCCAATGGATCCCTTAAATGCGGACGCTTGCGCCGAGGCAGACAAAGCACAACTGTACGATTAGCATCAAAACAGTGGCGATTTGCCATCCGCTGGATGCATCGCGCATTCCGCGTTCCCAAGTCCACATACCAATGACTCCGGTGGTGAGGCTGGACAGAGCTATGGTAAGCCAGGCTGACTGGGCGCTTAGTATCATAAAGACCGCGAACAAGACGACCAATTGAACGAGAAAGGCGGCGGCGAACCAGGCGATCGGGATCGGTCGATATTTGGCATCCGGAATGTGCCAATCTGGCAATGCGCTATCTGGGCGCGAGACCCGTCGATCACCGGCATAGATGTCTTCTTCGCGCGGATTGGGATAGTCTTTTTCAGAATCAGGCATCAATCATATCGCGGTCCATTTCGCCCGCACGGTTCTGGATGAAATTGAAGCGATGCTCTGGGTTGCGGCCCATAAGCTGATCAACCAGTTCCTTGACGCTCGCTCTTTGCTCAAATTCATGGGGCAGGGTGATGCGCACGAGACTGCGCGTGTCCGGATGCATGGTGGTTTCTCGGAGTTGCTGTGGGTTCATTTCGCCCAGACCCTTAAAGCGCCCCACTTCGACCTTTTTGCCTTTGAAGACGCTTTCCTCAAGCTCAGCGCGATGCGTATCATCACGCGCATAGCAACTCTCTTTACCGGCAGTCAGGCGATAGAGTGGGGGTTGAGCCAAGAACAAATGCCCCTTGCGGACCACATCAGGCATTTCCTGGAAGAAAAACGTCATCAAGAGAGTTGCAATATGCGCCCCGTCGACGTCGGCATCGGTCATAATTATGATACGGTCATAGCGCAGGTTTTCCGGATCGCAGTCCTTGCGTGTTCCGCAGCCCATGGCGAGGATGAGATCGGCAATTTCGGAATTGGCATGAATCTTATCTTTGGTCGCGCTCGCCACGTTCAGGATCTTACCCCGGATCGGCAGGATTGCCTGGGTTTTGCGATCACGTGCCTGCTTGGCTGAGCCACCGGCTGAATCGCCTTCGACGATGAAGAGTTCTGTCTCCCGCTCTCCTTCGCCTGAGCAATCCGTAAGCTTACCGGGAAGACGCAGCTTTTTCGCGTTGGTCGCGGTCTTACGCTTAATTTCACGCTCTTGCTTTCGCTTGAGGCGCTCTTCCATGCGGTCCATCACCTCACCCAAAAGCGCTTTGCCGCGCTCCATATTGTCCGTGAGGAAGTGGTCGAAATGGTCGCGCACCGCATTTTCGACAAGGCGAAGGGCTTCGGGGGAAGTCAGGCGGTCTTTGGTCTGAGACTGGAATTGCGGGTCGCGGATAAACACGCTGAGCATCACTTCAGCGCCCGTCATTACATCATCAGCGGTTATATCCTTGGCCTTTTTGACACCTGTGAGTTCACCAAAAGACCGGAGCGCTTTGGTAAGAGCCCCGCGAATTCCTTGTTCATGGGTCCCGCCATCGGGCGTGGGGACAGTGTTACAGTACCAGCTGGTCGATCCATCGGAGTAGAGTGGCCATGCAATTGCCCACTCGACCCGCCCTTGATCGTCAGAGAAGTCCTGACTCCCAGTGAAAGGCTGAGCCGTTACACATTCACGTGTGCCAATTTGTTCGGCAAGATGATCCGCAAGGCCTCCGGGAAACTTGAACACAGCCTCAGCGGGCACATCATCAGAGGTCAGCGATTGTGCACATTTCCAACGAATCTCGACGCCAGCAAAAAGATACGCCTTCGAGCGCGCGAGTGTGAAGAGGCGAGCGGGCTTGAAATTGCGCTCGCCAAAAATCTCCGCGTCGGGCGTAAATGTTACAGTGGTCCCTCGCCGGTTAGGCGCAGCGCCGATTGTATGTATTGGACCCAGCGTCTGCCCTTTAGAAAAATCCTGTGCGTAAAGCTGCTTGTCGCGCGCAACTTCGACCCTGGTTTTGGACGAGAGCGCATTGACCACGCTCACCCCGACACCGTGTAAGCCACCGCTTGTGGCGTAGGCTTTGCCCGAGAATTTGCCGCCTGAATGCAAGGTCGACAGGATTACCTCCAGGGTAGACTTGCCAGGAAACTTTGGGTGCTCATCCACCGGAATGCCGCGACCATTGTCCGAGATGCTGAGGCGATTGCCTTCTTCGAGGCGTACTTCAATCCTGCTCGCGTATCCCGCGACCGCCTCATCCATCGAATTGTCGAGCACTTCTGCTGCAAGGTGATGGAGGGCACGGTCATCGGTACCGCCGATATACATACCGGGGCGGCGACGGACTGGTTCCAATCCCTCAAGGACCTCGATTGATGAGGAATCGTAGTCACCGCTAGAGACAGGAGTGTTTTCAAACAGGTCTTCAGACATACGGACGATATAGGCGTTGCGTAGCGTTGCTCACAAGCGTCGGCCTGATTGTTTTGCGCCGATATTGCGTTGTTCTGTCACTCGCTAAAACTACCGGGCGCCGCTTCCACGGCGACAACCTGATTGCCACGGACCTGGCGTACTTCGAGTGCGCGCTCGGCCACCCCGTTGCGCATAAATCGGAATGCCCCATCCACGCCCAGGAAGCCGCCGCGATCAAAGAGTCGGCGCGTGGGAAAGTTGTCACCCACACGCCAATCCCGAGCGATACGCAAGGTAAGCAGAACTGAATCATACCCCAATGTTGCGATGCGAAAAGGCTTTGAGCCAAATCGCGCCTCGTAACTGTCTGAAAAACGACGAAAACGTCCATCTGAGACAGCTGAAAAGAGCGCTCCCTCAACGGCCGCTGAGCGAGTTATTGCGCTCTCTCCACTCCATAGCTCGGTTCCCAGAAGCCGCGTGCCTTCGGCTCCCTGGCTACGTAATTGCCCAGCTGCCTGCGTGGCGAGGCGAGCTCCTTCGGCGATCAGAACAGTATCATAGCCGCCACGTTGCCGTAGGCGCTGTGCTGCTCCGACGATTGAAGTGTTGCCCCGTGCGTAGCGTTCAAACCCCACGAGATTACCCCCATAATCACGCAGAGAGTTTTGCAGCGCGCTATAAGCCTTTTGGCCATAATCCCCTTCTGGTAGAAGTGCTGCAAAGCTGCTCGAGCCATTGGATCGCGCATAGCGTACCGAACGAGCAACCGACTGCTCGGGAACGTGACCCATTACAAAGACATCACTGCTTGCGACGCCGGCATCGTTGGAAAATGCTATCGCAGGCACTCCGGCCGGGCGCGCTGCGGCTTGAACGGCAGAGACGTTGTCAGCCAGCAGTGGACCCAAAATGAGCTTGTTACCGTCGGAAATCGCTCTGCGCGCAGCCCCTCCTGCACCGCCCGATGTATCATAAGTGGTTATGCGGACATTTTCGGCGTTGGTATCAATAAGTGCCATGGTGGTGGCGTTGGCGAGGGCTTGCCCAACTGCGGCTGCGCTACCGCCCATTGGCACGAGTAAAGCCACCCGGTGACGAGTCGTATCGCTCGGTAGAGCTGTCGCGCTTGGTTGAGGATTGGGCGAAGGGGGCAGGCCACTCGAAACAGTCTCCGTACGTGGCACCACCTGGCAACCCGCAATCAACGCAGCTGATCCGGCCAGAGCAATTGCCCGTCGATCAAAGCCGCGCATCACCAATCGCGATAGCGAACGCAGCAATTCGATGTCGAAAACCGACTTAACACTAAGCTTCATTCTTGAAGACCCCTCAAAGCTCTTTAATACGATGGCCGTTGTGAACACGCCATCCTCTGAAACATCTGAATCATCATGTGAACCCAGAACTCTTGCGGCAGGATTGTATATTGTCGCAACGCCGATTGGCAATCTCGGCGATGTAACGATGCGTGCAGTCGATGTATTGCGCAACGTTAGTCTAATCGCTTGTGAAGACACGAGAGTTACTGGAAAACTGCTCAAGGCCTGCGGGGCGCCAACGCGGATGCAGCGCTACGATGACCATTCTTCAATAGCCATCCGCGAAAATTTGATCGAGAGGGCGCGTAACGAACCGGTTGCTTTGGTAAGCGATGCAGGGACGCCTTTGATCTCTGATCCGGGCTATAAGCTGGTACGCGAGGCAAGAGAAGCGGGGCTTGCTGTAACAACCATTCCTGGACCCTGTGCTGCAATTGCCGGACTAACCTTGTCTGGCCTTCCAAACGATCGCTTCATGTTTGCCGGTTTTTTGCCGGTGAAGGAGAAGCCACGCAGTGATTTGCTGACCGAATTGGGTGATGTTCAAGCGACTTTGGTATTCTACGAGACGGGCCCGCGTTTGACCCGGTCTCTTGCGGCGCTTGCTGAAATTTGGCCAACGCGGTGCGTGTCGGTCGCGAGGGAACTTACCAAGCTGCATGAAGAATGCCGCACGGGTACGGCCATGGAGTTGCGAGCTCATTACGATAGCCATCCGCCAAAGGGTGAGATCGTTTTGCTGGTTGGCCCTCCGGTCGTGAACGAAACTGAGACGAATCCTGATGCGCTGTTAAAAGAAGCCCTGACCGAGCTGAGTGCAAGCAAGGCTGCAGGAAAAGTTGCAAAAGCAACGGGTATTGACCGCCAAACACTTTATACCCGCGCGGTGGAACTCAAGCAAAGATGAACAAAAAACGCGTCATGGCCGATAGAAAGGGACGTGAGGCTGAGGCACAAGCTGCTCAATTCCTGATGCAAAAAGGGTTCGAGCTTATTGGTGAACGGCGCAAGACTAAGCTGGGTGAAATTGATCTCATTGCCCGCAAAGCTGGTCTTGTGGTTTTCGTTGAGGTCAAATGGCGTACACGCAAAGCTGATCTTGCGACTGCAATAGACGAACATCGTTTGGCCCGAGTGGCAGCAGCTGTAGAGATTGTTGCCCATGAATACGCGCAAGACAATGAAGATATCCGCATCGACGTTATGTTGCTGACACCTGGCTCGCGGCCACATCATATCGAAAACGCATGGATGCCATAGGAATAAACGCAAATGACACTGAAGACCGCAGTCCAGATGGATCCTATCGAGAGTATAAATATCAAGGGCGATAGCTCTTTTGCGCTAATGGTTGCTGCCCAAGCGCGCGGTCATGAGGTTTTTGAGTATCATGTGGAGACGCTGACACTTGATGCAGATAATCGGCTTTATGCTGAGTGCTTTCCGCTCACAGTAAGGCCTGTGCAGGGGGATCATTTTGAGAAAGGAGAAGGGCAGCGGCTTGATCTTGGCCGAGACATTGATGTTGTCCTGATGCGGCAAGATCCCCCCTTTGACATGGGTTACATCACCGCCACGCATTTATTGGAACGGATTAGCGCCGAGACGCTGGTGGTGAACGATCCAGTCAGCGTTCGGAACGCACCTGAAAAGGTCATGGTGCTCGACTATCGTCGATTTATGCCGCCTACGCTTGTAACGCGGTCCGTCACCGAGGTTCGTCGCTTTATGAAAGAGCATGGTGCGGTTGTAGTGAAACCTATCCACGGCAACGGAGGTAAAGCGATCTTTCGCGTGCCAGCTGATGGTGAAAATCTCACCGCTCTTTTTGAGGTTTTCAATCAGACCTGGCCTGAGCCTCATATGGTGCAGCCATTCCTCTCTGAGGTAGCGGAGGGTGACAAACGCATTGTTCTGATCGATGGCGAGGTTGCAGGCGCGATCAATCGTATTCCAGGCGAAGGCGAGTTTCGCTCAAACCTTGCTATGGGTGGTAGTGCGGAGGCGACGCAGCTGACTGCACGCGAACAGGAAATCTGTGCTGCTATGGGGCCGGAGCTCAAGCGGCTTGGTTTGACCTTCGTCGGCATTGATGTGATCGGTGGCAAGTGGCTCACCGAAATCAACGTCACATCGCCCACCGGCATTGTCGCGATTTCTGAGTTTGATCAGACCGATCTTGCGGGAATGATCTGGGATGCGATCGAGGCTCGCTTGGGCTAATTGCTAATGCCTCGCTTCTTTGCTCTGGGATGAGCGGAGCGATAGTTGTCTAGTAGAGTTGCGGCATCAACTTTGGTGTAGATTTGCGTGGAGCCAAGTGAAGCATGGCCGAGCAGTTCCTGCAAGGAACGTAAATCTGCACCGGCACCTAATAAGTGGGTCGCAAAAGAATGGCGAAGAGCATGCGGCGTCGCCGTATCGGGCAGCGCCAGGGCACGGCGCGCTTTGGCCATCGCTTTTTGAACCATCCCTTGGGATAGGGGTCCTCCTTTAGCACCTCTAAAAAGTGTTTGATCACGCTCCAGCCCATAGGGACATTGGGAGACATAGGACATAACCGCCTCCTGGGTCACCGGGAGGATGGGGACCACGCGTTGTTTGCCACCCTTGCCTGTCACTAACAGAGTCTCTCCCAGTGGCACATCATGCCCTTGCAAAGAGAGTGCTTCGGCTATCCGCAGGCCTGAACCATACATAAGCAGCAATACAGCGCGATCTCGCGCACCGATCCAATCCTCTGCTGATGTGCCATCAATCAGATCAGCAATGTTGACCGCATCATCCGGCGTGACAGGGCGGGGGAGCCCCTTCTTTAGGCGAGGACCTCGAAGCCTCGGCGCAGTGGGTTCAGGGTCGCCGCATTCAGCGCGCGCAAAGGTGATCAGCGCTTTTAAAGCAGAGAGCTCTCTAGCCACACTGGCGTTGGCCAGACCTTCTGCTCTGCGAGAGGCGAGGTGGGCACGAAGGTCTTGTGCTTCGATCCGGGCCACATCTTCCCAAGAACTGAGACCGCGTGAGCTGAGGAGCTTCTGAGCTGCAGCAACATAGGCGCGCACCGTATGTGGAGATCGCCGCTTTGCATTGAGCAGGTGCGCGCGCCAGCTGGTGATTAGCTCAAGCTTACTCACGCAAGCACCAGATTTTCCGCTACCAATTCACCCAGAATCGCGTCTAGTAGAGGCAGTCCCTTAACGGTCACACCAATGCGATCGCCTTCGCACCAGATCAGGTCAAGTGATTGGAGATGGATGAGTTTATCGAAGTTGATCAAACTATCACGACGCATGGCAAATCGGGTTGTCAGTTTCGCCAGATCAACACCTTCGACAAGACGCAATCCCATGAGCAACGCCTCCGATGCTTGCTCACTAACTTCCAATTGGCGCTGTTCAGCAATGCCATGCGATCTCTCGTCTATGGCTTTCAGGTAGTTTTCCGGCTTGCGGTGCCGCGTGGTGGCAAACCCGCCGCGCCGTCCATGCGCTCCAGGTCCAATCCCGGCATAGTCCTCATAGCGCCAGTAGGTGAGATTATGACGGCTCGCCTCACCAGCTTTCGCATGGTTACTGATCTCGTAAGCAGGCATATTACTTGCACCTGTCATGGATTGCGTGATTTCAAACAGTTCGGCCGCGTTATCGTCATTCAAAGGTTCAAATTCGCCGCGGCGCACGTCAGTCGCAAAGCGCGTGCCAGGCTCAATTGTGAGCTGGTAGAGTGAGAGATGCGATGTACCCATTGCAAGTGCCTGAGCCAGTTGTGCCTCCCACTGTTTTGGTGACTGATTGGGCAGAGCATAGATCAGATCGAAGCTTACTCTTTCAAATTGCTTCTGCGCAACGGCCAGCGCCGCCAGGGCTTCCTCGGCACCATGTAGACGTCCTAACCAGCGCAAGGCCTTATCCTCAAAAGATTGAATTCCGAGAGACACCCGATTTACTCCGGCTATAGCAAGGCCGGTGAAGTTTGCAGCTTCAACCGAAGAAGGATTGGCCTCGAGCGTGATTTCAATCTCTTGATCAAAGCCCCAAAGCTGCTCGGCCTCATATAGCAGTTTTTCTACCAGACTTGGTGGCATCAGCGAAGGCGTGCCACCGCCAAAGAAAATTGAGGTCAGAGCCTCACCACTGGCGAGATTTGCTTCGGCCTGCATATCGGTGAGAAGGGCTTCTTCCCAGATTGAGAGATCGACATTTGCTCGGACATGCGAGTTGAAGTCGCAATAGGGGCACTTTTTGGCACAAAAGGGCCAATGAATGTAAAGCGCGCGGGCCACAGTTAAGCGTCTCAGTCTTTCGTTAACGATTGTTGGGGCAGGTATTAGGGCATGAGAAGCCCGGCGACAATTCATAGCGCTTTCGGAGCCATCGCTCTTGCCCTCTCTGGTGCAAGTGTTGTTGAAGCGCACGACAATCTTTCAAGCGAGGAGCATGCCTGGCTTGTGGGTCATAATGACGCTCGCAGCGCGTTTGGCACTCCGCCGCTCGAATGGTCAGACGATCTTGCGGACGAAGCGCGGCGCTGGGCTGAGCAGTTGGCCCACGAGAATACCATTCGCCATGCACCTTCTGATCGGCTGGGCGGGAATGGTGAGAACCTTTGGATGGGAAGTGCTGGCTATTTTCCAGCATCCAAGATGATCAGCGCTTTCGTCGATGAACGGCGTTTCTTTCGGGCTGGCCGTTTTCCCAGTGTTTCACGTACAGGCGATTGGACTGATGTAGGGCACTATACGCAGATTGTCTGGGCCACGACTAAAGAAGTCGGCTGTGCGAAGGCGAGCAATAGTCACAATGAGATTCTAGTGTGCCGGTATTATCCAGCGGGAAACATTCTGGGCGAGACAATCGCACCACAGCGCCGCTTGGCCCGGCGTTAGCGACCAAACTGTGCTTTAACCAGCTTGGCAAAAGCGTCGGCACGGTGGCTTATTGCATGCTTTTCTGAGGGTTCGATCTCGGCAAACGTCTCAAGACCTTCGCGTGCCGAAGGTATAAACACCGGATCATAGCCAAAACCCATCTCACCGCGTGGCGGCCAGGTCAGCTCGCCCTGGCACTGCCCTTCGAAGATTGCGTGCTCACCATCAGGCCACGCCAGCGCTAAAACGCAATGAAATGCTGCCGAGCGATCAGTTTTCGGTCCAGGTTGCTGGAGCATTCCCTCGACCTTACCCATGGCCATATACCAATCGCGGCCAGGCTCTCCCTCGAACCACTGTCTTTCAGCCCAGTCCGCAGTGTAGACTCCTGGGCGTCCTCCAAGAGCATTAACGCTGAGACCGCTGTCATCAGCCAAGGCAGCCAATCCGGAGGCCTCAGAGGCTGCTCGCGCCTTGATAATGGCGTTTTCGGCGAACGTTTTTCCTGTTTCAGCAGGTTCGGGTAAACCCAGTGAGCCTGCGGAGATACACTTGATCCCAAAAGGCTCTAGCAGCGCCGAAATCTCCTTCAGTTTACCCTCGTTATGCGTTGCAATGACGAGCGAGCCGCCGCCCAGTTTCCTCATTTTCGCTTTGTTCCTTTGGCAATAAGGCCACTTTCGATCAGGCGATCGCGCGCATAACTCAAATGATGTTCACTGACTTGGCTTTTGGGCAGAATATAAGCCTGCTGCTGTGTGACGTAGATGGCAAAGATATGAGAGTTTTCATCCCAGGCAATCATCTGCTCCCATTTGGAATCGACATAGGCCGACGGCTGGGTCATCGAGAAGCCATCAATGGATATCGCCAATTCAACTGTCTCTTTGATCAAGGCAAACTCCCGCCATGACCGTTTTGCAAAACGTGGGACAAGAACATAGCGGGCAAGGCACAGCACCAACACTGCGCCTAGCAAACCGCCAACGGCCACGAAAATGACTGTACCCGCCCCATCAATCAAATACGCCAATACGCCCATTCCAAAGATGGCAAGACCGGCATAGAAAATCGCCTTGGGAACACTTGCTTGCCAATGAAGGATGTTGAAGGCGAGCTGGTCTTGCTCAGTGAGGGTGTATTTGACGGGCTCCATCGAAGCTACTTTACCGCTTCGAGCTGAGCCTTGAAGATCGTATCACAACCGATATTGGCAAGGCGCAGTAATCGCAAAAGGCCTTCCTCATCATAGGTGGCACCTTCAGCGGTCGCTTGGACCTCAGCTATCTGACCGCCATCGATCAAGACGAAGTTTGCATCCGCATCCGCACTAGAATCTTCATCGTAGTCGAGATCAAGAACTGGCGTTCCTTGATAGATACCACAGGATATCGCTGCAACCTGACCTGTCATGGGGTCTTCTTTGATATCGCCGGAAGCAAGAAGTGAATTGACGGCAAGACGCAGTGCTACCCAAGCGCCGGAGATCGATGCCGTTCGTGTGCCACCGTCAGCTTGAATCACGTCGCAATCGAGGGTTATTTGGCGCTCACCAAGCTTCTTCAAATTGATGATTGCGCGCAATGAACGACCAATGAGACGCTGAATTTCTTGAGTTCGACCGGATTGCTTGCCGCGGGCAGCCTCGCGACTGCCGCGGGTGTGTGTGGCACGTGGAAGCATTGAATATTCACCGGTTACCCAACCTTCGCCTTTGCCGCGAAGCCAGGGCGGAATGCGCTCTTCAACAGAAGCCGTGCAAAGCACCCGGGTATCGCCAAAGCTAATCAGGCATGAGCCTTCTGCGTGCTTGGTAAAACCTGTTTCGATAGTGATGGCGCGCATTTCGTCGGGCGCGCGTCCTGAAGGGCGCATGTGTTACTCCGGAGTTGGTTTCGTGCGTGCACCTGACAGCCAAGGCTTGCCGCCGCAAGCGCAAACACTAAGATTACCCAAATGAGCGGACCCTCCATCACCGAACTCACCACCAGAGCTCGCGATATTTTCCGGCGTGTGGTTGAGGAATATATCGATAGCGGCCAGCCGGTGGGTTCCAAGACCCTAGCGGCTGATGGAACGTTGAATTTATCGCCCGCCTCGATCCGCTCGGTTTTAGCAGAGCTTGAGGGACTGGGATTCCTGGCAGCACCGCATACGAGCGCTGGGCGGATGCCGACCGATGCCGGCCTTCGCATATTTGTAGACGGCATGATGCGCGTTTCTGAACCTTCGCCGGAAGAACAAGCTCAGATTGAAGCACGCATTGGGGAAAGCGGCCCGGTTGAGCAGGCTTTGCAACAAACCAGTGCTTTGTTGTCTGAACTTTCCGGCGCAGCCGGAATGGTGTTGGTACCCACCCGTGAACAACGTCTTTCGCAATTCAGCCTTGTGGATATTGGTGAGCGCAGAGCTCTTGCGGTATTGGTTGGTGAAGACGGAGGGGTTGAGAATCGCGTCCTGGAATTGGACACTGCTCAAAGCGGATCGCTCGAAGCTGCAAGCAATTACATCAATGCACACCTTGTTGGTCGATCATTAGTCGAAGCCGCCGAGACTATGCGCGCTGAGATAAAGGCAGGGCAAAGCCAACTCGACGCAGCCAGTCGAGACTTGGTTGAGCGTGGTCTTGCAGTTTGGAGCGCCGACTCCAATGAGCGCCCGGTCTTGATCGTGCGCGGAGCATCCAATTTACTGGATGAAGCGGCAATAGATGACATTGATCGGGTGCGCTCGCTGCTTGATGATTTGGAGGATAAGCAGTCGGTCGCTAGTCTACTCGAAAGCGCGCGGGAAGCTGAAGCAACTCGCATTTTCATCGGCAGCGAAAACAGGCTGTTCGGACTTTCGGGTTCGTCAGTGATCGCCTCACCCTATCGCGACCTGGAGGGAAGGGTCGTCGGTGTTCTGGGGGTGATCGGACCGACACGCTTGAATTACGCACGCGTGGTCCCCATGGTGGATTTGACAGCCCGATCGCTTAGTCGATCATTGGGCAAGCTTATCGCGTAAACCGCAGGAAAATACAGAAACATGAATGACGAGAATAAGCCGCAGGAAGATGCGGCCGCCGAAGCTGAATTGAAAGGTGTGCCAGAGGAGTTCCTTGAGCAGAGCGAGTGCGAGGCTGAAAGCGAAGACACAGATGCTGTGGCAGAAGCACTTGAGGGCCTGCGGAACGATTTGGAAGTTGCCAAACAGGATGTTCTCTACGCCAAGGCGGAGGCACAAAACGTGCGTCGCCGCGCGGAAAAAGACATTCAGGATGCCCGCAATTACTCGGCCACCGGATTTGCGCGTGATGTTCTTAGCGTATGGGACAACCTATCGCGCGCCGTGGAGACAATCCCAGATGCCCTGCGTGAGGACGAAAAAATGAAAGGTCTGGTGGTGGGCATTGAAGCCACCCAGCGCGAGCTTGAGAAGGTTTTCAAACAGCATGGTGTAGAGCGCGTGGCAGCTGTTGGGATGCCGCTGGATCCCAATCAGCATCAGGCGATGATGGAAATCCCTTCGGCTGATCATGAAGCAGGCACTATCATTCAGGAAATGCAATCAGGGTGGATGATCAAAGATCGCTTGCTGCGCCCGGCCATGGTCGGTGTCGCTAAGAAACCAGATTGAGATTTGTCTTTGGTGCTCTGGCTTTTCAATCCCGCTATAATATTAGGTAAATGGCTAAATATCGTGCATTGAGCGCTATGAGTACTACGATGTTAAATGCATCTTTGCGGGATATCATGCCTGCGCCCATAAGAACCAGTAAGACAATCGTCAGGCCTACTGTAAGCAGGTTGCTCACCATGTTCTCAAAGCCCACTTGGCTTATAAGGTAGCCCCATTGGACGAGCACTAAGGCGATAAGAATGCCGAGCACTACTCTGCGAACCCGGTAAAAGTGATCATCAAGATCAGTGAAAGCGTCCGGAATAGTCGGGAAGACCAATCTTGCTGCAAGATAATATGAAGCAGCAAAAGCGATTACCAAAGTCACGGTAGCGGAACTGACCGCAATTTGTTCTCTGATCGCCCAAGCAAACAGCCAAAAGCTGATCAGGTCGAGCATCACAAAGCCTGCCAAGAGCGGGGTGAGCCAGCCAATCTTGAAAGTTTTGTGTTCGGCCTCACGCGCATACTTATACTCCATTGCGCGACCTAGCCCGGTAAGTAGCTCGACCATCGAAAGCCCGAGAATCAGGGCATAGAGCAAGAAAACAAACTCAAAATCAGTCATTTGCCTCTGGAATTCCTGTTTTCATTTACGCCCGGAATGCACGTTCAAGCCCGTATTGTGAACTCTGCGCTAAGTAGGAAGCGTTGCCCCTTCAAATCTGACAAGCATTTCATAAGCCGATTTATCTGCGACCCCCGCGATTTTGGCTCCATGTCTCAGTAAGAAAGCGTGCCTCACGATCTCTGCCTGTTGCTCAACCCCATAGGCACTAAACGGGATGCCAGGCCTAAGCGTGTAACTATAGCGACAAAAGGGATGCCGTTTGAGAATCAGATACCATCGGCCAAGGGTCTGCGTCTGCCACACGTGGGTGAGCTCATGCATAAAGAACGCCTGCGTTAGCAGCGGTGCGCTCGAAAAGTCATCGCAATAGGCTGTCCCCAGCGGATGAAAATACAAATGCCCGTCAGGTGCCATAGTTATGCGCTTTGGCTGGAATGGCCACCACTTACGGCGTTTGATCCGGACCGGCCCGTAATCAATAGCATCACCAAAAATTGTCCGGGCTAGGGCGACTTCCCCTTTGGACAAGGGTCGTTCCCCACCGACTGGACAAGCAGTGGGAGCGGTATTGATAGCAGAAATGGACGACGCCTCGTTCAGCGCTCGTCTCCCGCAGAGCGCACCTCTGCATCAAATGAATGCATGGTGCCATCAGAAAGAGTGAGAGTAACGTTGGTGCTGCTTCCCGCCTCTACTTCGGGCGAAACGTCCATTGCCATAATATGCAGCTCACCCGGCTTAAACTCGAGAGTCTCTCCCGGCGTAAGTTCAAACGGCCCCATGTCCATCATGTGTGTGCCCGTGTCATCCTTGCTGATGATGTGGATCATTGTGCTCTGCGCGCCCTCAACCACCGCACTATCAAAGGTGACACTCTCGTCTCCCACATAAGTGAGGTCAAAATAGACCGCAGCAGGATTTCCCGTTACCGGCGCCAAGACCATGCGCGCATTGGCGATATTGATGCCTTCAACCAATTGCTCTTCAGAAGTTCCTTCTGTTGCATCTCTGGTATCGCTTGCTGGTACGCAGGCGCCAAGCAACAGACTACCGACAACGACCATTCCTGCATACTTCATTACTGCTCCTTAGTTGCAGAAGGGACAAACCATCAAATCCGTTCCGCCTGTGGATGATGCAAAAAGTAGGAGACAGTGTGCCTTGTGCCAAGCAAAACCGCACCTATATCCGGCTCATATTCGAGCCGCCGAGCCGCCTCGCCGCTTTTGGGAGGCGCAAAGGCGCGGTGTCCAACAATATCCTAAAAGGTAGGAAAATATGGGTAAAGTAATCGGTATCGACCTTGGCACGACAAATAGCTGTGTCTCGGTCATGGATGGTGGCAAACCAAAGGTTATTGAGAATTCGGAAGGCGCACGCACAACGCCTTCGATTGTCGCTTTCACCAAAGATAGTGAGCGGCTTATTGGTCAGCCCGCCAAGCGCCAAGCAGTCACCAACCCCGACAACACCCTGTTTGCGATCAAACGGCTTATCGGCCGCCGGTTTGATGATCCACTGACCAAGAAGGACATGGAGATCGTCCCCTATGACATCGTCAAAGGCAAAAATGGCGATGCCTGGGTTGAGGCCAATGGTGATGAGTATTCGCCTTCGCAGATTTCTGCTTTCATCCTGCAAAAGATGAAGGAAACCGCTGAGAGCTATCTTGGCGAGACGGTCACACAAGCAGTTGTCACCGTTCCAGCTTATTTCAACGATGCACAGCGTCAGGCAACCAAAGATGCTGGTGAGATCGCTGGTCTTGAGGTTCTTCGCATCATTAACGAGCCGACTGCAGCGGCGCTTGCTTATGGCATGGATAAGGAAGACGGTAAAACCATCGCTGTCTACGATCTTGGGGGAGGCACCTTCGACGTCTCGATCCTTGAAATTGGTGATGGTGTCTTCGAAGTGAAGTCGACGAACGGCGACACATTCCTCGGCGGTGAGGACTTCGACAATGCGATCGTTGAGTACCTCGCAGCTGAATTCCAGAAGAAAGAGAATATGGACCTGAAAGCCGATAAACTCGCGCTTCAGCGTCTGAAAGAAGCTGCGGAAAAGGCAAAGATCGAACTCTCGAGTTCAGCTACGACCGAGGTCAACCTACCCTTTATTACCGCACGTATGGAAGGCGGGGCATCGACTCCGCTCCACCTCGTTGAAACAATCAGCCGCGCTGATCTTGAGAAAATGGTGGGCGGTCTCATCGATCGAACTCTCGATCCTTGTAAGAAAGCGTTGGCCGATGCCGGCGTTTCTAAGGATGAGATCGACGAGGTGATCCTTGTTGGTGGCATGACCCGTATGCCGCGCGTGCGTGAAGTCGTTGAGAAGTTCTTTGAAGCGAAACCTCACACTGGCGTAAACCCCGATGAAGTGGTTGCTATGGGTGCGGCTATCCAAGCGGGCGTGCTGCAGGGCGATGTGAAAGACGTTCTTCTGCTCGACGTGACGCCGCTTTCGCTTGGTATCGAGACACTTGGTGGTGTCTTCACACGTATGATCGACCGCAATACGACAATCCCGACGAAGAAGACCCAGACTTATTCAACCGCTGAAGACAATCAAAACGCGGTGACGATCAAAGTCTTCCAAGGTGAGCGGGAGATGGCCGCTGACAACAAGTTGCTCGGTAACTTTGACCTCGTCGGCATCCCTCCAGCTCCTCGCGGAGTGCCGCAGATCGAAGTAACCTTTGACATTGACGCCAATGGCATCGTTTCGGTTGCAGCTAAAGACAAAGGCACAGGCAAAGAACAGACCATAAAGATTCAGGCCTCTGGCGGTCTTTCGGATGCTGACATCGACCAAATGGTCCAGGATGCAGAGAAATTTGCTGAGGAAGACAAGAAACGTCGTGAGAGCGCAGAGGCTCGTAACCAGGCGGACAGCCTTGTCCACGCGACCGAAAAGCAGCTTGAAGACAACGGTGACAAGATCGATGCTGAAACGAAGACAGCAGTCGAAGAAGCCATTGCTGCAACCAAGACTGCGCTTGAAGGTGATGATGCAGAAGAAATCAGCGCCAAAGCGCAAGAACTAACTCAGGCGGCCATGAAAATGGGCGAGCAAATCTACAAGCAGGAACAAGAAGCTCAAGCAAACGAAAGCGCGCCGAGTGACGATACCAGCGCAGCTGAAGAGGCCGACGAAGACGTTGTTGATGCCGAATTTTCGGAAGTCGATGACGAGAAGAAGGACTGATCCATTAAAGCTCTAACCCTTCCTCCCTTTTCCGCGTTTGGCGGCAGGGGGAGGGACGGTTCAAAGGCCCTGTGATGGTTACATCCGACTATTATCAAACCCTTGGTGTCACTCGCGATGTTGATGCGGGTGCGCTTAAATCTGCCTATCGCAAAGCTGCGATGAAGTGGCATCCGGATCGTAATCCGGGTGACACGGAGGCTGAAGCTAAGTTCAAGGCGGTGGGGGAAGCTTACGAAGTCCTCAAAGACCCGCAAAAACGCGCTGCCTATGATCGCTTCGGTCATGAAGCCTTTACCCAAGGCATGGGCGGGGGCGGACCTGGTGGAGGCTTTGGCGCTCGCGGTGGACAAGAGGGATTCGGTGATATTGGCGATATCTTTGAGACCATCTTCGGTAGCGCTTTTGGTGGTGGCGGTGGAATGGGCGGCGGACGCCAGCGTCAGCGCCGCGGAGCTGATTTGCGCTATGATATGGAGATTACCCTCGAAGAGGCATTCCATGGCAAGACCACGGAAATCGAAATTGAAGTTAGTCAAGAATGTGACACGTGTGATGGCTCGGGCGCTAGTCCGGGAACAAGCGAGCGCAGCTGCAATATGTGCCGTGGCACGGGGACAGTGCGCGCCAAACAAGGCCTCTTCGTGGTCGAGCGACCATGTCCAAGTTGCGGTGGTCAAGGCGCGATAATAGAGGAGCCGTGCGGCGAATGCCGCGGGGAAGGGCGGATCGACAAAGCCCAGACACTCGAGGTGGAAATCCCACCTGGCGTGGATACTGGCACCCGCATTCGCCTAGCAGGAAAAGGCGAAGCCGGGCAACGCGGCGCACCTCCTGGTGATCTGTACATCTTCATTCATGTAAAACAGCATTCACTGTTTGAGCGCGAAGGCACCACTTTGGCGACACGCGTTCCTGTCACATTCACGACGGCCGCCCTTGGAGGCACTGTCGATATCCCGGATTTGGACGGTTCAACAAATTCGATTGATATTCCGGTTGGTATCCAGTCGGGTAAGCAATTGCGTGTGCGCGGGGCCGGTATGCCGGTGTTACAGGGACGTGGACGCGGCGATCTGGTAGTTGAGATCAAGGTCGAAACTCCGACCAAACTAAACCGTCGGCAAAAAGAGATTCTTGAAGAGTTTCGCGAAACAGAGACCGGGGAAGAATGCCCGGAGAGCCGAACTTTTTTCAGCAAGCTGAAAGATGCCTTCGGCGCTTAGCCGGTGTAATTGCCAACCCTAGATATCGTGCTCTGACGGTATAGACACCTTGATGTATCTGAAGGAATTGTTTTCCGTTTCGATTGGTGGAACGATTGCTGTTGCATTCAGATTTTTGAGAAGAGGGTCTATCCGCATGAAAAAATCTTTTAGCTTGACGTTCGTCGCAGCTATCGGACTAAGCGCTACCACTGGTGCAAACGCGCAGGGCGCATTTAGCAGTGTCGAGATTACCGCAGAGGAGATTGCGCCGGGGATTGCTGTGCTCTTTGGCGCGGGTGGCAATATCGGATTGAGCTTTGGTGAAGAAGACACTCTGATCATCGATGACCAATTTGCTCCGCTGTCCACCAAGATCGAAAGGGCGATCGCCGATCTTGGAGCAAAGCCGGTCAGTTATGTAGTGAACACTCATTGGCACTTTGACCACACTGGCGGGAATGAACACTTCGGGAAAACGGGCGCATCGATCTTCGCACATGAAAATGTGCGGATACGACTTGCGAAAGGCAGCTCGGAAGGGATCGGCGGCCGACCAATACCCCCAGCACCACCAGAAGCGCTACCTGTCGTGACCTATGCCCAAGGCGTAAGTCTGCATTTGAATGGTGATACGATCCACGTGATGTTTCTAGGCGGGGGTCATACGGATGGCGACAGCGTTGTGTTTTGGGAAGAGGACAACGTCATCCATATGGGCGATCTTTATTTCAAGATCCCCGGCTATCCATTTATCGACCTAGCTTCAGGCGGAAATGTCTATGATGCGATGCGTTCGCTCGATCTGGTGATTGCGCGAATTGACAGTGATACAAAAGTTATTCCTGGCCATGGTCCGATGTCGAACAAGGCTGAACTGGTGGCATATCGGGCAATGATCGGTGAAGTCGTGCGTCGGGTAGAAGCGCTTAAGGTAGATGGCTTAACTTTGGAAGAAGCAGTTGCCCGGCAACCGCTTGCGGATATAGAGCGGGGCGATAACGGCTTTATTGGCCCTGATCAGTTTATCGAAGCGGTTTGGAACAGCGCAAGTTAGGCAAGGCGCTGCTTAACCTCACGCCTTAGCTGTTCGATCAGATCCTTAGCGCATCGCTTGGATTTGGCCTCTTCGTCAAGGATCGCGAGGAATGCATCTTGCTTGGCCCTGCGCACCCCGTTCTCAGCCATCGCTTCATCCAACGTTGACACAACCAAGTCGATCATGCGTTCGGCACCATGTAACCGGCCCCAGAGATAGTCATTTTCTCTATATGAGCGACTAAAGAAGGCTCCAAAATTATAAAACTCGGTGCCACGCAATGTGTCGTGCGCGCCTCCCGCCCGGATTGATCGCGCATCATCGGGCGAGATACGGTCAATTCTAACAGGGTTGTATTCGTCAAGCCGCTCGCTTTGCAGAAGCGGTAGAGTAGCGACATCGTAAAAGGGAAAGCCCAAGTAGGTGAGCAGCATCTGGCGTTTCAGGTTACGCGGCATTTCGGAAAGGGCCTCCGCAAGCAAGCTCTCGGCCTTAACATCAAGCTCAACTGGAAGGCGCTTGCGGGCCAGATAATCGAGTACAGCCTCTGGCTTTTCAAATATCTGTGATGCTACTGCTTCAAAGCCTTCGCCAAGCTGCCTCACATCGTCTGCCCCATCGTAGAGACTAAGAATCTGGTAGATTTTTTCTCGCGCGATATCGAGCGCGTCATCGGGAATCTCTGGATCCACTTCCCAATCACGCGAAAGCCTGCGAGCCAGTAATTGCAATCGCCGAATCCGGAAGCCAACATCGTATGAACGGAAAAAGGCGATGGCTTCAAAGCTTGCACCACCGCTTTCTTCGCATAGTCTCTCAAGCCCGCGCTTAGCCAAGTTTTGTCGGAATACAGAGGCGATCGGTGCAGCATCTGCAAGACCTAGACCCGGTGCCGCCTCGTGGGTTAAATCCGCCAATCGATCAACTATCACACTGAACTTGGTCTCAGCATAGGCGCTGAAAGTGTATCCTGCGCGCTCAGCCGCAGCCTGCTGAGCTTTGGCACGCCAGTTAGAGAGACGCTTGGGGGTAGGGCTGTCCAGAAAGAAGGTCATGCCGAACAGCTTCTCAACCGCACGGTCAATTTCCGGTCTGAGGCCCATCACAATCTGGCGCAGGCGATATGCATCCCGCGATTGCTTCTCGATGCGTTCGAGATCATCTCTGATGGGCTGTTCACGCGGTATGGTGGAAAGGGCTCCGAAGATAGTGCTGAACCAGCCAAGTGGTTCAGATGTCGTTTCCTCCCGATCAACGTCGCGCGTCATCGGAGAACGATCAGGCCGGGGTTCAATATAAACAAAACGGCGATCGACTTCGCGCTGAGAAGTGCGCCCTGCCATTGCTTTTAACGCGGCTCCAAAGGGGGCATTTACGAGAACCGCACCGTCGATGAGGGCGACTTGATCGACGGTGCCAGCATTCATGTGGCCGGGCATTACACGCGAAAGAAAACTTCCACGTGAGGCCCAGTGATGATTTTGATAGGCTCCCAGTCGGTCGATTTCGTCGAGCACGAGCGGTGGAAAGGCCCCTGGAAAGCTCGCTGTTGCCCGAGCAGCGAGAACCAACTCCAATCGATCTGCAATTTGTTCGCCGGCTGCGGTTGGTGCAATAGCATCGAATGCGATGGGCATTCTGTGTTCGGTTTCCTGAACTACAGCAGGGGAATTGAGACGCAACAATTCTGCGTGACCTCTGAAGTCGGTTGCTGTGACCAATAGGTTTATCGGATGATACGGCGGCAGTAGGACCGGACCGTGCCCCTCGTCTTCCATCTTTTCCAAAGCTTCGAACAACATTTCTGAAAAGCGCTCGCCCGAAAACGGCGGCCCAAACCAGCGGCCTCGCACCAAGTAAGAGACCTTGTCGCGAACCTCCTTGCGCGTCTCTGGAGAGACGCTGTCATCAACAGCATTGCCGCTGCGTTTTAGGAACCAATCCGCAAGTGGTTGCGCCCAGAACTTCGCAAAACGCCAAACCGGCCGAGCTTCAGATGCCGTCAGCTCGCTGACATCGGCGTTCTTGAGCCAAAGGTCTGTAATCGGCTCAAGCGATCCCCCGGAGTAAAGCGCTTGAGCGAGGAAAACAGCGTTAATCCCTCCGGCGCTGGCCCCAGTCAATATGTCGGGAAGAATCCTAAGGCGCAGGCCATGATCATCCTCAATCTGTTCAAGAAGCTTACGATAAACGCCCGCAACGCCACCAATTTCTTCGCCATCAAGATGCGCGCGGCTTGCTCTTGCCAGGTGCCAGATCTCCTTGGTCACACCGTGCATGTAGACGGCAAGGCTAACACCGCCGTAACAGACTAGAGCGAGGCGAAGTTCCTTTTGACGCATTGCCACACCTCCATGGCGAGGATTGTCACACTTCGCAATTGCGTTCTGCAAATGTTCTGGTTACAGTTTTAACCCATGGCCAAAGTAAAGAAGCGATATCTGTGTGCGAACTGCGGAACGGTGACTCCGCGCTGGCAAGGACAATGCGGGGATTGTGGTGAGTGGAACACACTCACCGAGGATGTGCCAGCCACGGTATTTTCCCAAAAACACGATTTGTCTAGCGGGGGCAGGGGTATCGAATTCGTGCCGCTCAACCGGCCAGCGGAGTTACCCGTGCGCAAGTCGACGGGACTGGCAGAGTTCGATCGGGCGTTGGGTGGGGGAATTGTGCCAGGCTCAGCAGTTTTGATGGGCGGCGATCCTGGGATCGGGAAGTCTACTTTACTGCTACAAACTGCAGCAACAATTGCACGCGGCGGCAATGAAGTCGTCTATGTCAGCGGCGAGGAGGCCGCCGGCCAGGTTCGATTAAGGGCGCAAAGGTTGGGTGTGGCTGATGCTCCAATCAAGCTAGCATCAGAAACTTCGGTGCGAGATATTCTAACGACGCTGGGACAAGCAGAGCCTCCTGCACTGCTCATTATTGACTCCATTCAAACCATGCACTCCGACACGATTGAAGGCGCCCCAGGAACTGTAAGTCAGGTTCGCGGCTGCGCCTTGGAGCTGATCCGATACGCAAAGGCATCTGGCACTGCACTGGTGCTGGTGGGCCATGTTACCAAGGACGGTAACATCGCTGGCCCGCGTGTGCTTGAGCATATGGTCGACGTGGTGATGAGCTTTGAAGGCGAACGAAGCCACCAATATCGTATTCTTCGTGCGCTCAAGAACCGTTTTGGCGCAGTGGATGAAATCGGTGTTTTCTCAATGGTAAGCGCAGGACTGGAAGAAGTATCAAATCCTTCCATGTTGTTTCTCTCAGGTCGGGATCAGCCATTGGCAGGCAGCGCGGTTTTCCCAGCGCTTGAGGGAACCAGGCCGGTGCTGGTCGAGATACAGGCACTTATCGTGCGATTACAATCTGGCGCGACACCTAGGCGTGCCGTAGTTGGATGGGATAATGGCCGCCTGGCAATGTTGCTTGCCGTGCTTGAATCGCGCTGCGGTCTTAATTTTTCAAGCGCTGAAGTCTATCTCAATATTGCTGGAGGGTACCGACTTGCTGATCCGGCCGCGGATCTGGCTGTTGCAGCAGCTCTTGTGTCGGCTTTGGCAGATAGGCCCTTACCACAAAAATCGGCATGGTTCGGAGAGGTCTCCCTTGCGGGTGAAATTCGTCCCGTTGCTCACACCGAACTTCGATTGCGCGAAGCGACTAAACTAGGCTTTGCAAAGGGCTACGGCCCATCGGATGCCAAGACCGGTTCATCGAAGCCTGATTATAAAGGTCTGGGGCAACTTTCCAATCTCGTTGACCACGTAATGGAGAACGCATAATTCGAAGATCGATATGACAGGGTTTGACATAATCGTTCTCATTATAGTCGCGGTGGCGGCGATTGGCGGATTTCTAAGGGGCTTGGTGCAAGAGGTCTTAAGCTTAGCAGCCTGGATATTGGCAGCCTTTTCAGTCTACTATCTGCATGGCGATCTAACTGAGTTTCTGCTGGGGTTTTATGATCTTGATCCTGGCGCAGGAATTTTGGCTTTCGCCTTGCTGCTGCTCATTCCCTACGCAGCCATGAAATTGATAGCAGGCAACGTTGGTGAAGCATCTCGCGGTTCATTTCTCGGGCCGATTGACCGGGTTCTTGGTTTTGGCTTTGGGGCGATCAAAGGTGCTCTGATCGTGATTTTTGCCTTTTCGCTACTGGTCCTCGGTTTTGACACCGTGTGGGGTTACAAAGGACGTCCAGACTGGATTGCGCAGGCTCGGACTTATCCAGCTGCTGATGCATTTTCACGCGAGCTCGTCCAAATGATCTCTGACCAGCGAGAAAAACTGGTGGGAGAGCGCAGTAACGGCGAAAGTGGCGAGGGTTAAAGCTGCCTTGGCGGATCGATCGGCGACTTCACTTTACACGCCGGAATTGCTTGCACTGGCTACGCGCCTTGCCGATTATCCTTTGACTCAGGATTTTGCCCACTGCGCTGAGGAACGCTCAAGGACCTGCGGAAGCACTATAAGTGTTGGTGTAGATTTGGACACCAGCGGAAGGGTCTCCCGTATTGGATTGCAGGTCGGCGCCTGCGCAATTGGGCAGGCGTCTGCAGCTTTGTTGGCGATCAGTGCTAAAGGTCAACTGCCTGGGGATTTTGTTCATACCAGTAACGCAATTGAAGCATGGCTAAGTGCTGAAAGTTCAGCTCATTGCGTTCTGCCCGATTGGCCTGGGTTTGACGCGCTTCAACCCGCGCGTGAACACAAGGGCCGTCACGGCGCATTATTATTGGCGTGGACGGCGATCACTCAGGCGCTTTCCAC
>JBCDKX010000010.1:0-30656 GCA_038746055.1 Pseudomonadota bacterium | reverse complement strand
GTGAACAAGTGCCCGCATAAAGGCGGACCGTTATCGCAAGGAATTGTTCACGGCGACAGCGTGTCATGTCCACTGCACAACTGGCGAATCTCGCTCAAATCCGGCGAGGCATTGGGTGAGGATAGAGGCTGCACGCCGACGATCCCGCTTAAGGTAGAAAACGAACTTATCTGGCTCGATCGAGCAGCGATCCTTTCGCGGGAAGCCGCTTAGGGATAAAGCGCTGTGGGATCGATCAGAACAACCTGTGCTTATTGCGGTGTCGGTTGCGGCATCAAGGCGACAGTCACGGGTGAGCGCTCGGTCGAAATCATGGGCGATGTCGACCACCCGGCAAACCGGGGAGCTTTGTGCTCAAAGGGAACGCATTTGGGCGAGACGGTTGGCCTAGAAGGTCGCTTGCTACACCCGATGATTGGCGAGACCAGTGTAAGCTGGAACCGTGCCACTACGGAAGTGGCCTCGCGTCTAAAAGCGACAATCGACAAACATGGCCCCGATAGCGTTGCCTTTTACGTTTCAGGGCAACTGCTCACCGAAGACTATTACATCGCCAACAAGCTGATGAAGGGCTTTATCGGGTCGAGTAATATTGACACCAACTCCAGGCTTTGCATGGCAAGCGCAGTGGCCGCGCACAATCGTGCCTTTGCCGAAGATATCGTGCCCTGTACCTATCAGGATCTGGATCATGCGGACTTGATCCTGCTGGTCGGCTCAAACACGGCTTGGTGTCACCCTGTCATTTGGCAGCGGCTCGAACGAGCGCGCGAGGAAAATGGCACCAAGCTCGTCGTGATTGACCCGCGCCGCACGGAGACTGCCGAGCGCGCAGATCTCCATATCCCGGTTGATCCTGACGGGGATGTAGCTCTGTTCGATGCTCTCTTGGCAACGCAGGATGTAGATCATGTGAGGGTTTCGCAGACTTGCGAGGTGCCTGATGGCTTCTGGGAAAGCCGCGGCAAAGAGCACGGTATTGACCCGCAACTGTTCGCTACACTTGCCATCATGGTCTCCAAGTCAGAGCGCATGATCACCCTCTTCAGTCAAGGCGCGAACCAATCGCGCTGCGGGACCGATAAGGGCAACGCCATTATCAATCTCCATCTTGCTACCGGCCACATCAACCGGCGCGGCGCAGGACCTTTTTCCATTACCGGACAGCCGAACGCCATGGGCGGGCGCGAGGTTGGAGGGCTCGCCAACATGCTCGCCTGCCATATGGGCTTTTCCGACGATGAATTGCGCGCTGTTGCTGACTTCTGGCGAACTGACCGCCTGACCAAAGGCCCGGGTCTCAAAGCCGTTGACATGTTTGAGGCAATGCATCGGGGAGAAATCAAGTTCATTTGGGTGATGGCAACCAACCCAGCTGTTTCGATGCCAAACGCTCGGCGCGTGCGCGAAGCCTTGGCAAAATGCGAGACGGTTGTCGTCTCCGATGTGCTCGAAGACACAGATACATGCCGCTTTGCGCATATTCGCCTACCCGCTCTTGGCTGGGGCGAAAAGGATGGCACCGTCACCAATTCCGACCGACTTGTGAGCCATCAGCGTGCCCTGTTCCCAGCCCCGGGAAAAGCGCGCGCCGACTGGCGGATAATCGCCGATGTCGCGCGAGCAATGGGATTCGAGACCGCTTTCGATTTCAACACTCCAGCAGCTGTTTTCCGTGAATATTGCGCTATGACATCGATTTCGGTCAGCAATGGGCGCAAGCTTGATATGACCAATTGGGCTGAGCTGTCTGATACCGAGTATGAAGCTATGGAGCCGTTTCGCTGGGGCGGCGAGCATCCGCTTGCATTCGACTATCCGACCCCATCTGGCAAAGCGCGACTGGTCGCTGTGAGGCCCACTCTCCCGCGTCTGAAATCAAACGCTTATGCCATGCGTCTCAACACCGGCCGCTACCGCGATCAGTGGCACACTATGACCCGCACCGGATACAGCCCTAAGCTAGCCCACCACCGACGCGAGCCGCGAGTAGAGGTTCATCCAGAGGATGCCGAAGAGCTGGGCATTTCTGAAGGAGACCTCACTAAGGTCAGCACGCCACAAGGCTCGAGCATGTTTCGAGCGACCCTTTCTCCAAGCCAGCAGCGCGGTGCGCTATTTGTGCCGATGCATTGGACCGATATCACCGCTAGCGCGGGCCGTACCGGTTTGCTTGCGAGCGCTGACACGGATCCCATTTCTGGCCAACCTGGTTTTAAAGACACGTCTGCGCGCATCGAAGCAATTGAACCCGCGTGGCGTGGATTTCTCGTCACGCGCTCGACCAGGGACATGACGGCAAGCGATTTTTGGGTGCGCAGCCGCGTTGAACATGGCTGGCTTTATGAGCTCGCTGGCCATGCTGAGATCGATTTTGCTGGCCTCCTGCCGGATGGTGCTGTGAGCGAGGTCAGCTACCCCGGCCAAGGCATGGAGCGCTTTGCCGTGCGAGATGAAGACGGCCTTTTGGAGGCTGCACTATTCATCACGTGCAGAGGCGATCTTCCTCAGCGAGACTGGGTTGCCGCACAGCTTGGCCAAAAGATCGAGGATACCCCTGCTCTCCTCGCCGGACGCCCGCGTAAAGCCCGTCCAAACCGCGGTGAGATTGTCTGTGTGTGCCACGATGTTGGTTCTTTCGAAATCAATGCCGTAATTGCGCATGGTGCACACACTATACCCGCAATCGGCGCAGCCTGCCGAGCGGGGACGAATTGCGGATCATGCCGGCCAGCTCTTGCACGCATGCTTGAAGAGGCACTCACTGACATGAAGGAAGCAGCCGAATGAGTGAGTTTCCAAAGGGCAGTGTCTGGCTGGTGGGTGCCGGGCCCGGCGATCCCGATCTTCTCACCCGCAAAGCTGAGCGGCTTCTTGGTATGGCCGATGTAGTTCTCCATGATGCATTGGTCAGTCGAGCAATCCTTGACCTTATCCCGGCGGGAACCGTGGTTGAATCCGTTGGTAAGCGGGCAGGCCGACACTCTGCGCCCCAGCAGCTGATCTGCGACCTCATCATAAAAGCCGCCAAGTCAGGTCAGCGCGTCGTGCGCCTCAAGGGAGGTGATCCTTCCATCTTTGGCCGCTCTGAAGAGGAAATCACTGCCTGCCAGGACCGTGGAGTTACCGTGCAAGTCTGCGCCGGCGTCACCACCGCAAGCGCGGCGTCAGCCTCGCTTGCGGCCTCGCTTACCAAACGCGGCCTTGCCCGGCGGCTTACATTTGTCACTGCGCACACCAAAGCTGGCGCGGTACCGGAGTTGGACTGGGCAGCCCTGGCCGATCCGCAAGCGACAATTGCAGTGTACATGGGGAAAGGCTCTGCCCCGCATATCGCGAAGGGTCTCATCGAAGCAGGCCTAGCCAAGGAAACGCCGGTGATTCTGGTTGAGAATGTCAGCCTTCCCAATGAGCAGCGCTTTTTCACTCGACTGGACGTACTACCGATTGCCGCCCGAACGGCGCTGGGCGATGGTCCTGCGATCATACTGATCGGCGAGGCACTTGCCGGAATTGATGCGCGACAGATAGCGGCCGAGACGTGCGCGCAGTCCATTGCGATTTCTCCTGCAAACAACGGCGAGCTTTGACCAACCGTTTGGGAGAGTCGGATGCGACCGCACTACAAGGCTGCGCGGTGACTGGATACAAGACCGATCAGGGGTTTGCTCACTACGCTGAAAAGGCAAGCCAAGCAGATATGGCAGACACGGCGGTGGCGAACCTATTTAAAAAGTTCGCAAAAAATAAAAAAGCACTTAATACCAGTGTTTTAGAGAGGCCGATGGTGGACAGGGCTGGATTCGAACCAGCGTACGCTTGCGCGGGCAGATTTACAGTCTGCTGCCTTTAACCACTCGGCCACCTGTCCACGTTTGGGCCTTGAATTGGGCACCGCTTTTGGTGCCAGCTCAATGAGCTTGGGCCTGAGCCCTCACTGCCGAGACGCGACCCTTTGGCGAAGCGGCGCTTGCCTGTCAATGGGGCTGCTGGCACAGGCGCATAAGGGCTTACAGTCGAAGCGGAACAAATATGGCAAAAGGTGATCGTAAACGCGCGCTTAGAGGACGCGCCGGACGGATGAAAGGCGGCCGCGGCTCGGGCCGTGCCACATCTGGCAATGTAAGACTTTGGGGTCGCCACCCGGTTGAAGCGGCACTCAAAAATCCCGTACGTCAACACCTTAAGCTGTGGGCGACACGCGAAGGTATCGAGAGCCTCGACGGCGAACTGCCACCAGACTTTCCGGTGGAATACGCTGATGTCAGCGACCTAGCGCGACTCGTTGCAAAAGATGCTCCGCATCAGGGCCTCGTACTAGAGTGCGAGCCTCTGCCTGATATATTTCTTGATGAAGTTACAACGGGTCCCCCTGCCAACCCAGTGGTGGTTCTCGATCAGGTAACTGATCCGCATAATGTTGGCGCAATTCTTCGTTCGGCGGCAGCGTTCGGTGCCGCCTGCATCATTACTCAGGATCGCCACGCCCCACCCGAAGGCGGCGTGCTGGCCAAATCGGCATCAGGCGCGCTTGAGACCGTCCCTTGGGTGCGGGTTGTGAACTTGGCACGCGCACTCGATGAGCTGGCAGAGGCAGGCTATTGGCGCATCGGGCTTGCCGGTGAAGCCGACGCAACCCTGGCAGAATGCCTAACCACCGGACCTCTGGCCATTGTTCTGGGCGCAGAAGGTGAAGGCATGCGCCATAATATTGCCGGTCACTGCGATGCTTTGTCGCGCCTGCCAATTTCGTCCAATATCGAAAGTCTTAACGTTTCGAATGCAGCAGCTATTGCATTATATGCCGTAGCGACCCGTTCATCTGAGTGACGGTCAAATTTCAGGGGGAAGACATCATGACTATTCAAACCTCAGTGCGCAGTTTTGCAACCGCTCTGGTCGCGGGGTTGTCCCTGCTGCTGACCGGCTGCTTCGTAACACCTGGTAAGTTCACCTCTGAACTTGTTCTGACCAAAGATGACCGTTTCACCTTCACTTATGAGGGAGAGATATTTTTCCTTGGTTTATCAGGCCTTGCCAAAATGGGCGCGACCAGTGAAGAATTCGAGCCCGAGGAATGCTACAGTGAAAATGGCTATGATGTACGTGAGTGTACCGAGGCGGAGCTCGCGGAGCAACGCGAAGTGTGGGAATTGAATGCCCCTATCCGCGCCGCTGAAGCACAAGAGCAAGCGAAGCAAATGGGCGCGATTATGGGCGGCATTGATCCCAGTGATCCCGAAGCAGCTGCCGAGCTGGCTGCACTGCTCAGCCGACAACGCGGCTGGGAGCAGGTGATCGATAAGGGCGATGGTGTGTTTGACGTACGCTATTCAGTGAGTGGAGAGCTTGGCCATGACTTCATGTTCCCAGTTCTCGAGGGCTTCCCAACCACCAATCCGTTCGTCCAGGTCTTCCTCCGTAATGACGCTCTTCTAAGGATCAACGCTCCCGGCTTTGCGCCGCAGCAAAATGACACCAATCCGATGGGCGCCATGATAGGCGGGATGGCTGGCCTTGGCGGACTCGCAGCGCTTTCAAGTCAGGCTCCAAATGGCGATGAAATGCCTAATATCCCCGCAATTGAAGGCACTTTCACCATCGTGACCGACGGCGAAATCAAAGCCAACAACACCGATGAAGGAGCAACTGTGGCTACAAATGGCCAGCGCCTGGAATGGGAGATTTCCCCACGCACCAAAGCAGCTCCTACAGCGCTGATTGATCTTTCGCGCTAAACCGGCTGCTGTAATATCCAGATGTACTAACTCGCATTGATCGTTGCCAAAAGGGGAGGCCCCGCCGGTTTTCACCGAGCGGGGCCCACAAGATTCAGCCTAACCGGATTGAATGTTTTAGCGTGCGATGGGCACGCCTTTGTGTTCAGTTGACAGCGTCCTTCAGACCCTTGCCCGCTTTGAACTTAGGCTGGTTCGAGGCCTTGATCGGCATCGGCTCACCCGTGCGTGGATTGCGTCCCATGGATGCTTTGCGCTTCGCAACAGCAAAGGTACCAAACCCGACCAGTCGCACTTCGTCACCATCAGCAAGAGCTTTCTGAATTGCGTCAAATACACCTTCTACAGCGTTCGCCGCATCGCTTTTTGAAAGTCCGCTAGTCTCAGCAACAGCGCCGATCAGATCATTTTTGTTCATTACCTGGTACCCCTATTTCTTTTGACGATAGTTAGAGTGAATCGCCCCCTGATAACGCGAGAATTGAGCCGTTTTTTGGTGAGCTGTCAAAGACAAAACCGGCAAAGTCGGCAATCAGATCAGCCAGAATTGCCCTTTTGCGATGAACCGATGCCCAAACCAAGCGTCACAGGCTGCTGCAAACTATGCAACAACGTTCAGGCCGCTGCATAGTTCGTTCGCCAAACAGTTCGATTCTCGAACCCCGCACTTGCGGACTAGTGCGCCGTTGGAGGCTCCCCTCCCGACAGCACTTGAGAACCTGGCTGCGACGCAAGATCATCCGCTTCGGTCCATTCAATCGGCTGAGGCCGATCAATCAAGGCCTGTTCGAGCACCTGATCAACATGGGCGACAGGGACAATCTCAAGGCCTTCTTTGACATTATCAGGTATCTCGGCAAGATCTTTTACATTTTCCTCTGGAATAAGCACCTTTGTTATGCCGCCGCGAAGCGCTGCGAGCAGCTTCTCCTTGAGGCCACCAATGGCCAGAACCCGGCCACGCAGGGTCACTTCTCCAGTCATCGCAATGTCAGGATCAACCGCTGCGCCTGTAAGGGTGGAGACGATCGAGGTGACCATGCCGATGCCCGCGCTAGGCCCATCTTTGGGCACAGCGCCTTCCGGTAAGTGGATGTGAATGTTCTTGCGGTGAAATAGCGAAGGTTTGATACCGTATTGCGGAGCGCGTGCTTTCACAAAAGAGAAAGCCGCAGACACACTTTCCTGCATCACATCACCGAGCTTACCGGTGGTTTTAATCTCGCCCTTCCCTGGGGTCGTGACGCTTTCAATAGTTAGAAGCTCGCCGCCTACGCTGGTCCAAGCAAGACCAGTCACCGCGCCAACTTGCGGCTCGTCTTCACTCATGCCGTGTTTAAACTTGCGCACACCGGCGAACTCGCCCAGATTCTCAGGCGTGATCGTGATCGAACTTGCCTCTTTCTCAAGGATTTTGCGCAACGACTTACGTGCCAGCCGAGCAATCTCGCGCTCAAGCGTCCGGACACCTGCCTCGCGCGTATAGTACCGGATCAGATCACGCAGGCCGTCTTCAGTAAGCGCAAACTCGTTTACCTTAAGCCCATGCGCTTTGACTTGCTTTTCTAGCAGGTGGCGCTGCGCAATCTCAACTTTTTCATCCTCAGTGTAGCCCTCAAGACGGATGATCTCCATCCGGTCGAGCAGCGGCTGAGGCAGATCAAGGCTGTTCGCGGTAGTCACGAACATGATGTCAGATAGATTGAGATCGAGCTCGAGATAGTGATCCTGAAACTTGTCATTCTGCTCGGGATCAAGCACTTCAAGCAGTGCTGAGGCAGGATCGCCCCGAAAATCCTGGCCAAGCTTGTCGATCTCGTCAAGCAAGAACAATGGGTTGCTAGTTCCTGCCTTTTTCAGATTGTTGACGATCTTGCCCGGCATAGAGCCAATGTAGGTGCGCCGATGCCCACGGATCTCAGCCTCATCGCGCACGCCGCCCAGCGATTGGCGCACAAACTCGCGGCCGGTGGCTTTGGCGATGGATTTGCCCAAAGAGGTTTTGCCGACACCCGGAGGGCCAACCAGACACAGGATTGGACCCTTAAGCTTGTTGGTGCGTGCCTGCACCGCAAGATATTCGATAATGCGATCCTTTACCTTCTCAAGGCCATAGTGATCCGCATCAAGGATCTCTTGTGCCTTGGCTATGTCTTTCTTGACCCGGCTCTTCTTACCCCAGGGTAGACCCAGCAGCACGTCGAGATAATTGCGTACAACCGTTGCTTCAGCGCTCATCGGTTGCATGCCTTTGAGCTTCTTGAGCTCAGCTTTCGCTTTGGTGCGGGCTTCCTTCGAAAGCTTGGTCTTCTCGATCTTCTCGGTAAGCTCAGCGATCTCATCGCCCTCGCCATCATCCGACCCACCGAGTTCTGATTGGATCGCTTTCAGCTGTTCATTAAGGTAATATTCGCGCTGGGTTTTCTCCATCTGGCGCTTCACGCGCCCACGGATTTTACGCTCGACCTGTAGGACCGAAAGCTCGCCTTCCATAAAGGCCATGACCAGTTCGAGCCGCTTTAACGGACTCGGTTCAGTCAGCAGCGACTGTTTGTCAGAAACCTTGGCGCTGAGTGCAGCAGCTATTGTGTCCGCCAGCTGCCCTGCATCGTCAATGTCAGCGAGTTCGACATTGCTTTCCTCGCCCATCTTCTTGTTGAGCTTTGAATATTCGCCAAACTGATCAGTTACCTGGCGCATCAGCGCCGTTACCTCGGTTCCAGCGACTGTTTCGGGTTCGAACGGCTCTACTTCTGATAGCACGTAATTGCTCTCATTGCGTAAGGATGTGAGCTTTGCACGCTCACTCCCTTCCACCAGCACACGCACCGTGCCGTCGGGCAGTTTGAGCATCTGCAACACCTGCGCCACCACGCCCACGTCATAAAGGTCGTCGCCTTCGGGATCATCGCAAGCCGGATCAAGTTGGGCGAGTAGGAAGATGTCTTTGGACGCCTCCATCGCCGCTTCAAGCGCAGCAACCGATTTATCGCGCCCGACAAAGAGCGGTACGACCATACCGGGAAAAACGACAATGTCGCGGAGAGGGAGAAGGGGGAAGCTCTGAGTCATTAAGTATAATCCAAGGCCGCCATTAGGGCGCGCCGCTTGTTGGAATATGGGTAGCATCCCTGCCTGTCGCAACGGGTTTGTCCAACAAAGCTGTTGATGCTGTTAATGCCTTTTCAAGCCCCTTGAACTAGCGTTTTCATCTTATTGGGCACAAACACAGTTGAGATTAGAGATGGCAAACGCCTTACCCAAGATCGGAATTCTTGTTTTTCTGTTGGTTGCGTACAAGGCAGCAGAGAATGTGTTTTTCCATCTCGAGCTGGCGGGGCTTGGCTTCGGAACAATGAGCGCGTCGGATCTCGCAATCTGGTTCATCCAAGAGAGTTTCATCTCAATTGCTATCTTCGGTGCCTCGCTCTTTGCAATCATCAAGCTTGTCGGAGTGGTTTTCAAAAAAGAATCCAAGCACAAACCGAACTACGACCTGGCTTTGGAAACGACACAGGTTGAAGACATCCCACCTGCGTCCAACTTTGACGCTGACGAGGCTTTTGCTCGCTATATGAACCGGAAAGAGGACCTTGGTCTGAAGCAATCAAACGGCAAAGCTGCAAACACAGCACGAGGCTTCGGTCGCAAAGAAACCTGACCAGGTCAAATCGCGATCGTGTAGCGGTGCAATAGGGTACTGGTTGCTTCGCGCCTCACCCCATCCCCGGCAGATTAAAGCCCGGCGGCAGACCCATACCGCTTTGCATTTCCTTCATCTGTTCTTCTGACACGCGGTCGGCTTTATCGCGCGCATCGTTAAAGGCGGCGGTCACGAGATCTTCAACGATGTTCTTCTCTTCTGGCTTCATCAGGCTGTCATCAATCGTGACGCTGAGGATGCGACCCTTCGCCGAAGCGCGCACTTTGACGAGGCCACCACCAGCCTGGCCCTCGACCTCAATCGAGTCGAGTTTAACCTGCATATCGCCCATTTGCTTTTGGATGGTCTCCGCAGCTTGCTGAGCAGCCTGCATCATTTCTTCCATGCTTTTCATAGGAATAAATCCTTTTGTTAACTCCAGCTGCGACCCGCGCTTGCTGTGCGGGTCGCGTTGTCGTCGGGGTCAATAAGCTCGCCTTTGGGGAAAGCTTCGAGTGTTGCTTGTACCAACGGATGGGCGCGAATGCGATCCTGTGTTGCTTTGGCCTCCGCCTCTCGTGCCTCCTTTAAACTCGGCTGAGCCTCGCCACTTCCTCGCTCGACCTGCCAGCGTTTGCCGGTGAGCTTTGACAGAGCGTCGCGCACCTCTGGTCCAGGATCATCAGAGAAATCATCAGCCTGCTGATAGATAAGACGCTCGGATCCAAGCTCGATGACACGCATTCTGCTTCGCATGATATTCGCAACATGCATCGCCCCGTTGCGGTCCAGTCGGTCAACCAGTTCGTGCCAATCAAGCGGTGGGCTGGCTGGAGCGCTTGCCACCGGAGCAGCTACCCCCTCCTCCTTTGGAGCAGCGGCAGAAACCGGGCCGCTGGCCGCGAGCTCTTCGATCCGCTTGGCGAGCTTACCAGGGTCAGGCAACTCAGCTGCATGCAACGCTCGCAAAAGCGCCATCTGAAGCGCCACTAGCGGATCTGGTGCCTGGCGCACCTCATCATGGCCTTTGAGGAGCAATTGCCACAGACGGTGAAGCTCAGCTGCACCAAGCTTTGCTGCAAACTCCGCCAAAGCCTTACGCTCCTCTTCACTTGCTGCCTCTGACTCACCGCCGGAGATCTGCGCCACCGTGATCTGATGAACCAGATCCATCAGCGTGCGAACGAGCGCGAGCGGCTCCACGCCCAGCGCATATTGCTCATCTACACCAGAAAGAAGCGCCTTTGCATCACCTGAGAGCAAGTGCGATAAGATCCGCCGCTGCGCACCCTTATCGGCGAGTCCAAGCATTTCGTGCACCATAGCAAGAGTGACGTGTGGCTTGCCCGCTTCTGCGGCCATATCCGCATGAGCAATCGCCTGATCAAGGATCGAGAGACCGTCGCGCGCGGATCCTTCTGCTGCCGCCGCGATAATGGCGAGCGCCTCTGCCTCTGCCTCAACCTCTTCCTGACGGCATACATTGGCATAATGTTCTTGCAAGAGCTCAGCCGGGATACGGCGCAGGTCAAACCGTTGTGTACGGCTAAGCACCGTTACGGGCAGTTTTTCCACTTCGGTGGTTGCAAACAAGAATTTGACATGCGCGGGTGGCTCTTCGAGTGTTTTCAAGAGAGCATTGAAGGCATTGCGCGAAAGCATGTGCACTTCGTCTATAATATAAATCTTGTAGCGCGCTGACACTGCCGCGTAACGCACCTGCTCGATGATCTCACGCACATCATCGACGCCGGTGTGGGAAGCCGCATCCATCTCGATCACATCAATATGGCGACCTTCTGCTATGGCGGTGCAATATTCACACTCACCGCAGGGGTCAATCGTTGGACCACCCTGCCCGTCAGGCCCGACGCAATTCAATGCCTTGGCAATCAGCCGCGCTGTCGAGGTCTTGCCCACCCCCCTTACTCCAGTCATCAGGAACGCATGAGCCAACCGGTCGCGCTCGATGGCATTGCCAAGAGTGCGCACCATCGGCTCTTGGCCGATCAGCTCGGAAAAGGTCTGCGGGCGGTATTTTCGGGCAAGCACGCGGTAAGGTTGATTGGTTACAGCTGGGGTAGATGCGGACGCTGCGCTGAGCTCAACAGTCGGTTGCGCTGCAGACGCGCTCATATCATCACCGCCGAACATGGAATTCTGCCCCGCTGCCTCAAGCTCGGCTGCACTGGGGCTGTCCTCTACGTCACTTTCAGGCAGTTCTGGATCGGAATCACTCATCGCCCGCCAAGCTAGGCGCTTGGGGCTCATTTGTCATGACGCTCTGCTAGGGAATTGTGAGAAAAAGGAGCCGAGCGACCCGCCGCAATCCACCTGGGCTGCTTCCTTCCGGACCTGACCCGGTGAGCGAACGCAAACGTCCACCCGACTCCCGAGTGGCCATATGGCGGTGAGAGTTTAAGATTTCAAGCATGCGAAAGTGGGCAATCTCGCCAAAGTGTAGATCATGGACGCGTTACCTGTGATTAAAAGCGTTCTTCGTGCGAAGGCTAGCCACTTCCTTCCAGGGTTCTTCAGGCCAACGATGCTTGGGATAACGACCCTTCATATCCTTTGCGACATCGGCCCATGATCCGCGCCAAAAGCCCGGCAGGTCGCGGGTGGATTGAATCGGTCGTCCCGCTGGGCTCGTTAGCTTGAGCAACAGTGGCGTATCGCCAATCATCGGCTGTTGATCGAGCCCGAATAGCGCTTGCACCCGCACCTCCACACAGGGTGCGTCGTCTCCAGCATAGTCAATCTTGTGATTGGTCCCTGCAGGCGAAATGAATTGAGTTGGAGCGCTTTTATCGAATGTCTGACGTGCCTTCCAATCCAGCAAGCCCAAAGCTGCTTCAGCAAAGCGCCCAGATGGGATTTCGAGATCGCGTCGGCCCACCAACAATGGCGCAAGCCAAATAGCCGCGTCAGCCTTCAAATTCTCAGGTCCCAATACCTTCAGACCAGCAAACTGTGCACGGGTGAAAAAGCCTGCCGGGAAAATTGCCACCAAGTCATTCAGCGCCTTTTCCACAAGAGTGTCCACAATCGCTTGAGGTTCGGGGTTCGGGTCAGGACCACCGGAAAGCAAAATCGCACCCAGACGCCGCTCTCGCCGCGTTTCAACCCGTTTTTTCTCTGGATTCCAACGCGCTATGGTCGATTCCTGAATGGACTCGGCAAAAATCACTTCCACTTGTGATGCTTCAAGTTCCAGGCCCGCTGTGATTCTTGCCGCTTTGGCCCGACCTTGTGCATCGCCAATTACAATCCACTCAGCGCGAGCGAGCAGCGATGCCGGATCAAGCTGAAACCCCCGCCCGCCAACGCTAAGCCAATGCTCGCCGTTTCTGTTGCGCCGCCGCGCCACAAAGTCGGGCCTTGCCAATGCCAGACATTCCGCTGGCTCGAGCTCAAGCGCGTCCCAATCCTCGATCAATTGGCTCGCTCGCGTGCACCAACCGTTAACAGTCCGCGCGGCTCTGCTGGCGCGCTTGCTCCTATCGCCGTTCCATTGAGTGAGGCGCTGCGCAAGATCTTCGCCGCGCCCGCCCAGCCCGCGCTCCTGCAGCAACATCACCAGCCGCGCGACATCTTCAACACATCCCGCACGAGCGCCATAAAGCAGAGCCGCTGCTTGATCAGGAGCCATCGGCATGACCGATATACGCTCGCCCAGATCAGTGAGGCGACCTGCGGGATCAATGGCTCCCAATGCATCCAGCTGCGCGCGAGCAGCCGCGATTGACGCGGGCGGCGGCGGATCAAGCCATTGCAATTCGGAAGGATCACATACGCCGCGCCGGGCAAGCTTCAGCATGAGCCCGGCAAGATCAGAGGTGTCAATCTCAGGAGGTGCAAACTTGGGGCGGCCCAGATGCCCGCCCTGCTCCCATAAACGATAGGCGACGCCCGGTGCCTGCCTTGCAGCGCGCCCTGCCCGCTGATCAGCCGCCGCCTGAGACGCGCGGCGGGTCACAAGATGCATTGTACCCGACGTGCGATCATACTGTGCAAGGCGGGTGAGCCCGCTATCGACCACAACCGAAACCCCATCGAGCGTTAGCGAAGTTTCAGCAATCGCAGTGGCAAGGACGATACGCCGCCGCCCACTCGGATCGCGCTTAATCGCAATGCGTTGGTCCGGGGGTTCAATCTGGCCGTGCAAGGGCAAAATTGGGACATCGGGTAGCTTAGCCTCAAGCCTCTCGCGTGTGCGCTCAATCTCTGCGACCCCGGGAAGAAAAGCGAGAATGTCACCTTCCTCCTTCGCACAGGCTGCCATTACGCCGCTGGCCACTTGATCTTCGATCCGCTGGACTGGGTCACTGCCAAGCCATTTGATTTCGAGTGTAAAGCTACGCCCTTTGCTCTCAATCACCGGGCTATTCTCACCCAGCAATTTTGCAAAGCGTATCCCATCGATGGTTGCCGACATCACGAGAACACGTAGGTCATCACGCAGCAGATCGCGGGTTTCAAGCGTCAAGGCAAGCCCCAGATCACTATCAAGATGCCGCTCATGCGCTTCGTCAAAGAAAACCGCCGAAACGCCTTTCAATTCGGGATCTTCGACCAACTTGTTAAGGAGGATGGCCTCCGTCATCACCACAATTCTTGTGTGGCGAGAAACCTTGGATTCGAGTCTCGTCACAAAGCCGATGGTGTGGCCCGGCTTCTCCCCCAACACTTCCGCCATGTGCTCTGCCGCGGCGCGCGCGGCCACTCGGCGAGGCGACGTTAGGATAATCTGGCCCTTGCACCAGGCTTGGCCAAGCAGGTCCGGCGCCACCGCAGTGGTCTTGCCGGCTCCTGGGGGTGCGATCAGCACGGCGGCGCCTTGGTTCAGCAATGCCTCCCGCAATTCGGGTAGCACTTCATGTATAGGAAGATCAGGCGTCACGCCCGCCTAGCTAGCGTGCTCAGTAGCCGCGCGCGACTGCAAATTGCGCTGCTTCTGCCATCGCAGCGCGAGCTTTGGCGTCGGGGAAGATCGAGATCGCATCAATCGCCCGCTGGGCGAAGTGCCGCGCCTTTTCCCGCGTATCTTCGAGGGCATTGTGCTTTTCTATTAGGGCAATTGCTTGCGCCAAGTCATCATCTGAAGAGCGATGCCCCAAGATTGCGTCTTTCCAGAACTTACGCTCTTTTGCATCACCTCGCGCGTTGGCGAGAATAACGGGCAACGTCATCTTACCTTCACGAAAGTCATCGCCTTGATCCTTGCCCATCTCGGCCGCGTCCGAATCATAGTCGATAGCGTCATCGACCAACTGGAACGCGACGCCGAGATTGCGGCCATAATCCTCCAAAGCCCGTTCTTCTTCATCGCTGCATTCCGCGACAACCGCACTGATCTGGCTGGCAGCGGCAAACAAAGCCGCTGTTTTTGCACCGATAATATGGAGATAGCGCTCTTCGCTGGTCTCAATCTGACGCTGAGCAGTCAGCTGGGACACCTCGCCCTCAGCAATAACAGCGCTCGCATGGCTCAGGATTTTCAAGACCCGCAGGGATCCATCCTCAGTCATCAGCTCGAACGCACGGCTAAACAGAAAGTCGCCGACCAGCACGGTCGCCGGATTGCCGAAAATGATATTGGCCGCCGCCTTCCCCCGCCGCAGCTCACTCCCATCAACTACATCATCATGGAGAAGTGTAGCCGTGTGAATAAACTCAACAGCAGCAGCAAGCTTATGGTGGCGCGTGCCCTGATATCCGACCAGTTCTGCCCCTGCGAGGGTAAGCATCGGCCGCAAGCGTTTTCCGCCGCCAGAAATCAAATGCCCAGCTAGTCGAGGAATGAGCGGGATTTCGCTCTGCATCCGTTCCAGGATGACGGAATTGACAGAGTTCATGCCGTTTGCCGTAAGTGACAGCATTGGCTCAAGTGTTGGCTCTTTGCGCGGCAGAGGAACTACTTCTGCAGTCATAAAAGCGCCTTGGGGCACTGTGCGCTGCTTGGCAAGCGCTGAATTGTTGTTAGGTTTGCACCATATGTCTGACGATCCTCAACTCACAAAGTATCGCAAGAGCATCGACAATATCGATGCAGCCCTCATTCACATGCTGGCCGAGCGCTTTCGTATCACTCAGGCCGTGGGCGAATATAAGGCGAAAGTGACATTGCCACCTGCCGATCCAGCACGAGAAAAACGCCAGATCGCAAGGCTTCGAAAGCTATCTGAGGAAGCAGATTTAGACCCAGAATTTAGCGAGAAATTTCTGCGTTTCATAATCGATGAAGTAATCCGTCATCATGAGAAAGCGCGAAGCGGCTAGGGCAAATCGAACTGGGCAACCGCAGTGATAGTGAAACGAAAGGGCACGAAGCGGGTCATTACTCCGTGCCCTTCCTTTATCGAGCCATGCAAAAAGCTTGGCCACGATATCCGGCGCCATAAATTGCGAACTGCAAGCCGACCGTGGGGGCGATAGAGGCTTATGGCCTGCGCAGCGCCGAACTGAGTTCCTTTACCGCGGCCGCCGGGGTCGGAAACCAGGCGCACGACTGCGTGATGTACTGCGAGTTATAGTACCTTGATTTCGCGTACGGCTCAGGGAGCGCGAACCAACGGTTTTACCTGCTGAATTGGTTACGCTTTGAGTAGCGGTGCGGTTGCCGCGACCATCGCGAGTGCGCTCGCCAGAGACACCGAATGTGTTTCCTTGGCGTCCCGTGGCCGTACCTTCGAACGTCGAACCGCTTGCGCCGATCACCCGTTCACCCGATAGCGAGCGTGTATTGCCGCGTGGGCCCGTCTGGACAACGTCAACGGTAGCGCCGTTCTCTGTTCGCTGGCGGACAGCACTACTGGTCGCAGTGTTGCCGTTGTTCAGATTGGTTGTCGTGCGGTCGCGCGTGGCTATACCGGTTTCGGGATTTACGGTAGTAGTGGTCGTCGAGCTGACATTGGGCCCATCAAAGCTACGGGTACGAGTTTGCTCCTGAGCCATAGCACCTGTTGCAGCAAGGGTGGCCAGTGCGACAACTGTAATTGGCGTTTTCATCTTCATCATCCTCATAAACGTCGTGTCACAATCTTCGGATGCCAGCCTGCCCGGCTCCACCATTCCCGTTGGGCTGACACTCGTATGACGAGCGAGAATAAGAAACCCTTCGCTGGAACGAAAAACATTTCTAGTTAGATGGCGGGTCTTCGGACGGCTGAGTTTCCTCAGCGGGATCGAGCACTTGAGGTTCTTGCTGAATTGGTAGACCCCGATTTGCTCTGCGTTGCTCCCGGAACTGACGGATCCGCTCTCGGCGTTCTTCCGGGGGAAGTTCACGGAACCGGCGAACGCGCTCAGCGACAGATCGATCGGACGCTTCGCCACGGATAATGTCTTCGCGCGCAAGAGTGCCTTCTTCCTTTAGAGTCTCGCGCAATTCATCCCTCCGATCCTCAGTGCGCCGTTCGCGGCGCTCGTCAGACCACTCACGGAACCGCTCTAAGCGGTCGCGCAGCCGCTGCTCTTGTTCAGCGCTCGGTAATGGCAAACCTTGCCGACTACGACGCTCGATTGCGTTGTCGATCCTTTGGTCCACACGGTCTCTCCGGTTTTCGCGCCGGATATCACCGGCCTCATCGACCCGCCGAAAGACCTCTTCTAGTTCCTCTGGCGTGTCGATGCGCCCCTCAATTAGTGGTGCATCTTCGTGCTGATCTGCAGGAGTCTCTTCTGTAACAGGCTGAAGTGGTTCTGGCCTTTCCTCAAAAGTGACTGCTGACCAGACTTCTTCAACGGCAGGAAGCTCAATGCCTAGCTCTTCCAAAACTCCTGTCGCGGCTGCCGCTGTTGCCAAGGCTCCAGCAGCCAATACACCAACAAGCACGCGCCTGCCCGAACGCCAGCGCCGAGATGGCGCAGGTCGCAATTGCGGTAGCGGTCGAGCACGATTTTCAGTTGCATCCACCACCCGGTCCGCAAAATCTGCAGACATGTCAGGTACCGTGTATTGATCGAGCACGCTCTTCATTTTCTCATCGAATGGGATTGGATCTGTGCTCATTGCGCTGTCCCTCCCTCTCGCTCTCTATATGCGTTGCGCAAAGCGCCTCTTGCTCGGTACAGGAGAGACTCGAAAGCTTTGATGTTCATGTCCATCGCTTCGGCCGCCTGCGAATTTGGCAATTCTTCGTAATAGGTGAGCACGATCGCTGCGCGCTGCTTTTCAGGCAGTTCGGTGACCAAACTACGCGCTGCGTTTGATTCCTCGCGCTCCTCCATTTCGCGATCTGCCAGCGGGGCCGCATCCTCCTGCTCTGGCACCTCTTCACCAGATGCACGTTTGGCAACCCGCAGTCGATCGATCGCCAAATTCACGGCCACGCGCTTGAGCCAGGCGCCAAGTCTGATTGCGCCGTTGACCTTTTGCGACAATCGCGGAGCATGATCCCACAATCTCAGCATCACCTCCTGTACAATATCTTCGGCCTCCTGAGGCTGTCCTATCATCCGATAGGCAATGCGATGCAGCATTTGAGAATGGTCTGCGATTACTTCGCGAAACGCTTGTTCATCGCGCTGCGCAATGCGGGCCAAGAGTTCTGCGTCAAGCGCAACGCTATCGGCAGCGGGGACCCCGCCCGATGGATTAGAACCTTGATCGGCAGTATCACCGGTCATCGCGTTTCGTCATACCTGCACACTATAACGATGCATTGCACAAAACCCTTCGTGCGATGTTAAATTGACCAGGATGTAGAACTTCAGACTAGGCGCGCGGAAGACTTAGCTCGACCAGCAGGCCGCCCAAGTCCTCACTCTCACCAAGTATAACTGTCCCGCCGTAAATCTCTGCCACATCGCGCACGATCGCGAGCCCCAATCCCGTCCCCGGCTTGCCGGTATCAAGCCGTGCACCGCGATCAAAAATACGGTTGCGTTCGGCCTCGGGGATGCCAGTGCCATCATCTTCAACCCAGATAATGCACTGCTCATTCTCGGCTTCATGATCGACAGTTACAAATACACTGCCACCGCCATATTTTGCTGCGTTCTCAATAAGGTTACCGAGAATTTCGTCCAGATCCTGCCGCTCGACAGCCACCATCGCATCTTTGCTACCAGCTATGTCCAGCCGACCATCAGGGTAAAGCCGTTCCACCGCGCGGCGCACTGCCTCAGCGCTCGCTCGCACATCGCTTCGCGCCTGGCCAACCGCGCGTCTACCGACTGCACGAGCACGAGCCAAATGGTGATCAACATGGCGCTGCATAGTGCGGGTTTCGCGAAAAACCGCCTCATTCAAATTTGGATCACGCGCTGTTGCAGCGTTAGTGAGCACAGTTAAGGGTGTCTTCAGAGCGTGCGCCAAATTGCCCGCGTGGGTGCGCGCTTCTTCGGCCTGTCGCTCGGTGTGATCGAGCAACGCATTGACTTCATCCACCAGCGGCTCGACCTCAGCTGGGAGCGGTTCAGTAATCCGGTTTGCGCCAGTTGTACGCAGTTTCTGGATCGCCGCCCTTACCCGGCGAAGCGGCGACAGACCGTAACGGATTTGCAAAAGCGCCATTACGATAAGGCCGAGGCCAAGCACTGCAAAGCTCCAGATAAGGATCAAACGGACCTGCTGGATTTGATTGTCGATCTGCTCCGTTGCGCTTGCAACCGCAAAGGTCCAACGAGTCTCGCTTCCGGGCAAAATCACCGTGCGCTCGGCTAAGCGCAGAGGCTCCCCTTCAAACTGCGAAGAATTGTAAATTCTCACTTCACTGTTGAAGTTTTCGGCGCCCTCACTTTGACCACTTCTCTCAGCCTCCAAAACCAATGTGCGATCCCACAGACTGCGCGATGGATAAGGCTCATAACCATCACCACTGATTTGCCAATAAAGCCCACTACCAGGCTCGAGGAAGCGTTGGTCGCCAAGAGTGCGGTAAAACCAGACCTCGCCAAAACTGTCTATTTCCGCCGAAGCGATCATCGAAGTCAGTTGATACTCAAGCTGCTCGTCGAAATTAGCGACAACCTGCCGGGTCAATGTCCGTTCAAGTGCAATGCCTCCGCCGAGGAGCAGCACAATAATCCACCCCGCTGCGATAAGGCCCATGCGCCGTGCAAGGCTAGCGCGCGGTTTCGGAGGATTAAGCGTGTGCGCCCTGTCCTGCACCTCAAGCTCGGTTGCAGCTGCAGGTGCGCCTCCTGCACCCGGGACGTCACTTGCCGACTTTAACGCCGCCTTAGGCTCGCGGCGCGTCTGCTGGGTCGTCGAGGCTGTAACCGAGGCCACGGATCGTTGTGATTACCTCACTCCCGAGTTTCTTGCGGATACGAGTGACAAAGACCTCGATCGTATTGGAATCGCGATCAAAATCCTGGTCGTAAATATGCTCTATCAGCTCCGTTCGGCTCACCACCTTGCCCTTGTGATGCATAAGGTAGGAGAGAAGCTTATACTCCTGAGCGGTCAGCTTCACCGGCTCACCATCGAGCGTGACCCGGCCAGACCTTGTATCTAACCGGACAGCGCCGGCCGTGAGCTCAGATGATGTGTTACCCGATGCACGACGAATAAGCGCGCGGAGCCGCGCGATGAGTTCTTCGGTCTGGAATGGCTTCGCAAGATAATCATCAGCGCCCGCATCAAGACCTGCAACCTTGTCAGACCAGCTATCACGTGCAGTCAGCACCAGGACCGGAAAAGTGCGTCCTTCTTTGCGCCACATGCCAAGAACGCTCAGGCCATCAATCTCAGGCAAACCAAGGTCGAGAATACAGGCATCATAGTCCTCAGTGCTACCGAGAAAATGTCCGTCTTCTCCATCGGTTGAGAGATCAACCGCATAGCCATTTTGCTCAAGCGTAGATTTGAGCTGTTGTCCGAGAGTCGGTTCGTCTTCGACGATCAGGATGCGCATATTCCACCATTTTTGCGTAAGTAAGCGCTCAATGAACTGAGCCTTTGTAAGCGCCGCGTCAAGCGAGCACCACGTCGCAAACCAGCGTTCGTCCCCGGCCAATTCATGCGTTGCGGTTCCAAGTCTTTACTTCGACCGGCTGATGATGCGGCCAGTACGTGCATCGACATCGATATAGCTCACACGGCCGCTACGGATAAATTTGAGGCGATAAGCACGCGCTGTGCTGTCATAAGACGGCCCGAGATACTCGCTACCACCACGTTTCATTCGTGGTACAATCCGATCTTCAATTTCGCTAAGCGATAACTGATTGCCCGCACGCATCTCGCGCCGCGCCGTGCCTTGATCCGAACGCGATTGCTCCTGCGCCGCCACACCAGCCGCCATTAGGGAGGTGACTGAGCCTGCACCGAGCATGAAGGTCAAACTTGACACGGCCATTGCGACCAAAAGAAAGCGACGCGTTGTCATCGTGCTGTCATGCCTAGTTCACTTGCGTTGAACAAGCAGTGAATGCAACCAATACTGCGGGTTCAGACAGTGGGCAGATTATTCGGCGGATTTATCGGCCTCGTAGCTCATCTCATATTTGATCGAAAAGCTGACCCCGGTGCTAACCTGGCCCGGCTGGACTGGCGGCGCAGCAGCGGCAGTTTCAGCAACTGCATCACGCAACGCCATCTGCGCTACAGGGGCAGTCCCTCTAATACTCTCTCTCACCGACAGCACAGTCACCGCATCATAACCAAACATGGCTGCATATTCACTGGCCCGCTTCTGTGCACGCTCAATTGCACTTTTTCGAGCGATTTCTTTTGCCGCTGTATCATCCTCGATACTGAACACCGGACCGGTTAGATCAGTCGCGCCGGCCACCACCAACGCGTCGAGGATCTCTCCGGTTGCTTGCACATCGCGCAGCTTTACATTCACACGGTTTGAGACCTGGTAGCCGCGAAAAATCTGCCGCTGAGTGTTGCGGTCATAGTTATACTGCGGATTGAGATTTATGCCCGAGGTCTGAATATCTTTGTCCGACACACCAAGCTCACGAATCTGGTCTATCACACTCTGCATTTGTCGTGCATTAATGCGCATTGCCTCGACCGCAGTGGGTGCCGTACTTGTCACCCCTGCTCCAATCGTCACCAAATCGGGCTCAGCAGTAACACTTTCGTATACCGAAAGCTCGATCACTGGGCCCTCGGCCGCAATCGTTACCTCTTGAGCCGCGATCGCGATTGGGGTGGTGAGCAAAGTCGCGCAAGCGATTGCGATTAAATAGCGGATCATTGAAATTCCTCCCTTTCGGCAAGCTAAATGAAGCAATGTGCCTGAGTCTGCACTGAACCGGCTTGGCAGACGCGACACAAGCCCCTAACTGCGCGAACTCATGGTACAACCTCCAATTCTCTCCTGGGAAGGGCTGTCCCTTCAGCAAGGTGGCCGCTGGCTGTTCGGTGGACCACATCCAGGAGAAGGAGCGGAACCGATTGATCTGCATATCCTGCCGGGAGATCGCCTTGCACTGATCGGCAGGAATGGTGCTGGTAAGACCACTTTGCTCAAGCTGATTGAAGATCGGATCGAGGCGGATCGGGGCACGCGCCGGGTCAAGCCCGGGACGCGGATCGTCTTTCTCGAGCAGGAGCCAGATTTCGCGGCCTTCGAGACACTGATGGATTTCGCCCTCGCGGGCAAAAATGCTCCAGCCGCGCATGAGGTCGAAGCAATCGCGGGCCAAATTGGCATCGAAATGGCCACCAATGCAGCATCTGCCAGCGGGGGCGAAAAGCGCCGCGCCGCCATTGCCCGCGCACTCGCACAAGACCCTGATCTGCTGCTGCTCGACGAGCCGACCAACCATTTGGATTTAAGCGCTATCGACTGGCTTGAGGACTGGCTGAGCCGCTACAAGGGCGCCTTTATCACTATCAGCCACGACCGGACCTTTCTGAAGCGCCTCACCCGTGCGACCCTGTGGCTCGACCGGGGGACTTTACGGCGCAAAGAAGTTGGCTTTGGCGGTTATGAGGCCTGGGAGGAGCAGGTTTATGCCGAGGAAGCCCGTGCGGCCGAGCGCCTGGACGCAAAGCTCAAGATTGAGGCACACTGGCTTGAGCGTGGGGTGACGGCACGCCGAAAACGAAACCAAGGTCGGCTCGAGAAACTCTACCAGATGCGCGCGGCGCGCGCGGCGATGATCTCCGACAGTAGCTCCGCGAAACTGAAGCTTGCCAATGATGAGGAATTCAAATCCAAATCAGTGATCGTCGCAGAAGAGATATCCAAGTCCTATGACGGTCGCGCTATCATCAAGCCATTTACGCTGCGCATCCAGAATGGGGATCGTATCGGAATTGTTGGTGCGAATGGCGCAGGTAAAACCACTCTCCTTAAACTGCTTACCAAAGAGCTTCAGCCCGACACCGGCACTATCTCCCATGCGCGGACACTCTCTGGCGTTATGATTGATCAACAGCGGCGCTTGCTAGAGCCCGCTGCCAGCGTGCGCGACATTCTGGCTGAAGGCGGTGATTGGATCGACGTACGAGGACAACGCAAACACGTTCAAGCCTATCTCAAAGACTTTCTATTCGATCCAAAGCTGGTCGACACGAAGGTTGGTATTCTGTCAGGTGGAGAACGCTCCCGCCTGCTCTTGGCCCGCGAGTTTGCGCGCACCGCCAATCTGCTTGTCTTGGACGAGCCTACCAATGACCTAGACCTCGAAACACTGGACCTCCTCCAGGAAGTAATCGCCGATTTTGATGGCACAGTGCTGATCGTGAGCCACGACCGCGACTTCCTGGATAAGACTGTAACGGTGACCCTTGGTCTCGACGGCACAGGCAGGGTTGATATAGTGGCAGGCGGCTATGAGGACTGGGAAGCCAAACGCCGAACGCCCATAGCCAGCAAATCCAAGGCAACATCCGTTCGTCCCTATGCCAGCGTCGAGCACTCGTCGCCTGCGCCAAAATCCGACAAACTTTCCTACAAAGATCAGCGCGATTACGAGCTTCTGCCGGCACGAATAGAGCAGCTCGAAGCAGCGATTGCCAAAGGGGAAAATATACTCGCCGACCCTGACCTTTTCAGCAGCGACCCTAAGCGTTTTGCGAAAATCTCCAAGGGGTTGGAAAATGCACGACACGAAAAGGAAGCCGCCGAAGAGCGCTGGTTGGAACTTGCCGAGCAGGTCGAAGGGTAAGGCTTACAGCCCAACCCATCGCGCTTTTGGAGGAATCCACGGCATCCAGAGGCGTCACCAGAAACTTACCCCTTGAACCCAAGTTCGACATTCAATTTTCGGTGAGCTTGCTTTTCCCATTCATCGGGCTGGCAGCACCTTTGGGCTACGCAAGATAGCTGCTGAAATCAGAGCCACAACCAGCCCAACCGGAAAGATCTCGATAAATGTGATGGGCAGCCGAAAAAACGCATTATCACGATAAGACGTCATCGACTCTTGAACCTCGGCAATGCGGGCCGCCTCAGCAGGCGCCTCCAACCCCTCGGCTTTAATCAAATCGATCTGGCTTTGACCATAATTGTCGACAAAGGCGAAGTCGGTGGCATGGAGGACCCCTTCCCAGCTCAGTGTGTAGAAAACCCCAGCGACCGCCGCGATGCCAATGCCAACAGTCGCGCCTTGTGTAAACTTGATCACGCCGCCGTGCTCAATATCACGATATCGCTTGATCCCAATGAAGACCAGGCTCAACACCGCGATCATAAACGCATAGCCTGCAACTTCTGAGGAACCGGCGCTATCGGGACCGAAGAAAATCAGGGTCGAGGCCATCAAGGCGATAACCACCATACCGATGATGCCGCCATAGATCATTGCATAGCGAAGCATTTTTTCAATCTCCTGTTGTTCCGCCCACCCTTTGGGCTCTCGCGATGGAGAGCAATTGCGCAGGCGAAACCATCACCCAAACGGGTGATTTTGCGCAAATCATCCAAAAATATGAGGGGTTTCACGGAATCAGCGACAGGCCGCGCGCCGTCTCAACCGCTTTGCCTCTGCCTGACACATCAAGCTTCAAAAACAGGCTCGACACATGAGTCTTGATCGTATTGGGAGAGATGCCGAGCGTTCTGGCGATCTCTTTATTGCTGTCCCCCTTCGCCAGATGAACCAGAATTTCGCATTCGCGCTTGGTCAGTCCGAGCGACTGAATGGCCTTATCGTTTGGTATAAATTTAGACGGCGAAGGAGCTTTTGTCAGTCGCATTCCCGTCCATATGCCAAGAGCAATGAAAATCGTTGCCACAATCCCAATGTAGATTTCGCCCGGCATGGAAAAGACGAGATAGCGATACTCAATCCATTGCAGCACCAACACGAGTGCGGCCAAAGGCAGACCATAAATCAAGGCATATTTGAGGGTACTCCCAGCCATCTCCGGCAAGATGCCAGAAGGCGTGCCAATGATCCAGATCATCTAATACGATAAAAATCGGCGACGCGTTCAAGCGCCAGTTGCAGCACCAGTTTGCCGCTGCGCGCGGGCCAACCGAGGTCCTTTTCGGCCTGAGGCAGGCCCTCACCCGCACAAACAACCCGCCATAAGACATCTTCAAGTCCTTTACCCGCTTCAGCAATCGCCCCATCGAAACGCTGCTTGGCAGCGAGTTGCTTTTCGCTGGGACTCAGCCCCGCTTCGCTACTGCCATAATTGTTGGTCTTCACTCTCACAGGATCCCAGCGCATGGTGACGTTGGAAGAGAGCTGCGCACGTTCATAATCCCTGCGCAAGGCTTCGCCTGCATCAAACAGCCGATCGGACAAATGCCCACGAGAATGCAGCCAGGCAATTGGCGATTCGCCCAGGTTGACCTTAACACTCCGGCGCTTTCCTTTGGCGCTGCCTGCCCGTTTGGGCCCCTCTGAGGTCAGTTCTCTTTCTGCAAAGCTACGCATTGTCGCACTCCTTCGATCACCAAGACGGTCGAACAGTGACTTGCATCTCAATCGGTTATGTAGGAAAGTCCTAATTACCAATCTGGTTATTTATACAAATACCTGGGACAAAGGGGCGGCCAATCCATGATCAATCGTATTCGTGAAATCAGAAAAGCTCGGGGCATGACTTTGGCCGACCTTGGCGCTGCCTGCCAGCCTTCGACCACTGCGCAAACTATCGGACGACTTGAAACAGGCATGCGCAATCTGTCGACAAAATGGATGGAGCGAATAGGAATTGCGCTAGACGTTGATCCGCAAGTGCTTGTGCGTTCCGACAGCAGCAAACGCGCGCAAGTCATTGCGGAGCTAGGGCTCTCTGATCCTGAAGCGCTCAACTCGCCCCGAGATGCGATCCTGCCAAATGAAATGGTCGCGCAAGAAGGTGATGAGCCAATGCTCGTGCTCGAAGTCACCGCACCAGTCGGAGAATATCGGCCTGGTGACACGATATGGCTGAGACAAATAGATGCTTGGAGCGCAAAGGATAAGGACTTTCTCACGGCAATGAACCGTGATTGTCTGCTACCGCGTCCTGGAGGCCGCTTTGCCTTTGGCCGACTGATTGACCGCAAGGGTCCACTCGTTGGCATTCTACCGGCACAGGCAGGTCAAAAACAGCAAGTGATTGATAATCCAGACTGGATTGCAGTCGCGGTAATGCTGGTGCGCCCAATGTAAGCTCGGTAAGTTAGGTGTAAGTCCTTAACTTTCGAACGCTAGCCTCTCGGTGGAGGCGCTGGAGAAACCACTAAGTGAAGCATGTCTTGTCGATCAGCACGCTTTTCCCCAACGCGGTAAATCCGCGGTTTGGGACTTTTGTGGCGCGTTCGCTGGAGGCGCTGGCGAAGCGAGGTTCCGAACGAGGCGATTGGCGAGTGAGCGTGATCAACCCGATAGGTTTGCCGCCCGTCGCTCTCGGGCGTTATCGTTCCCTCGCCAAGCTCCCGGAGCAATGCGAAGAGCAAGGGCTAACCGTATACCGGCCGCACTTTACTCTGATTCCGGCAGTGGGAGCGCGGCGCAATGCCTCGGCCATTGCCAAGGCAGCTCTGCCGCTTGTCCGCCGTGTCCATGCCTCTCAACCCATCGATCTGATTGATGCACAGTTCTTCTTCCCTGACGGACCTGCTACTGCTTGGATAGCCCAAGAACTGGCTCTCCCGCTTTCTTTGAAGGCGCGAGGGTCAGACATAACCTACTGGGGCAAAAACGATTTCGCACGGGAGCAAATGCTTAAGGCAGCAAAACGTGCGACAGGCCTACTCGCTGTCAGCGGTTCGATGGCTGAGGAAATGGTAGCACTGGGTATGCCGCGCAACAAAATCCAGGTGCATTACACTGGCCTTGATCGTGACCGGTTCCGTCCGCTCGCCCACACGCAATTGCGCGTGCAGATTGGGTCTGAACTGGATTTTCAAATTCCCGATAATGCCCCGCTGCTAGTATGCGTTGGCGCGTTAATCGAGCGCAAGGGGCAGGATATTGCCATCGCGGCTCTTGCCAAGATTGAAGGCGCACGGCTGGTGCTCGTCGGCAAAGGTGAGGATGAAGCCCATTTGCGCGATCTTGCGCGGGACCTTGGTGTTGTGGACCGAGTGCACTTTGCCGGCTCTCTCGACCATGACATGCTCCCATTGGTGCTTTCCGCCGCCGATGTAATGGTGCTGCCAACTGCCAATGAAGGGTTAGCGAACGCCTGGGTCGAGGCACTTGCTTGCGGAACTCCCGTGGTGACGTGCGATGTCGGTGGCGCACGTGAAATCATAAACAGTGCTACCGCCGGGCGGCTGGTCGAGCGCAACCCTGAAAGCGTGGCGAGCGGTGTGCAAGCAGTGCTCAACAACCCTCCGATGCGCCAGGCCGTATCCGCAGTAGCCGAGAAATTCAGCTGGCAAACCAATGCGATAGAACTTGCCGCCTATTATGAAAGTTTGGTCGCCCAGCGCTGAGCCTTCAAACCATCACATTTCGCCGAGAACTTTCTTCTCTTGAATATCCGCTTCCGTCTCTTTCGGTACAAAGCTGTCTGAAGTCACACCAAGCCAAATCAGGATTGGCGACGCAAGATAGACGCTCGAATACGTCCCGATAAACAGACCCGCAGTGATCGCCGCGACCAGGCCGAATAGGCTGGCGGGGCCCGCAATCAAAAGTGGCAACAGCGCCACCAGAAGCGTGAGCGAGGTCATCACTGTACGAGCAAGGGTCTCATTAACCGAGAGATCAAGCAGCTCAGGCAAAGGCATCTTGCGATACTTTTTTAGGTTCTCACGTATACGGTCGTACACCACAATAGTGTCATTCAATGAGTATCCGATGATCGCGAGGATCGCGGCAATAATCTGCAGGCTGAACTCGAGCTGGAATAAAGCAAAGATGCCGAGTGTCAGTGACACATCATGGAACAATGCAAACAGCGCACCAACACCAAACTGCCACTCAAACCGTACCCAGATATAGAGCGCAACCATCACCATCGCAGCGAGCAGTGCAAGGCCAGCATCTCGGCTAAACTCGCCCGCGACTTTGCCAGAAACGGTCGAGTTCCCATCGGTTCGCACATCCGGGTAACCGCTTTCGATTGCAGCGATAACCTCATTGCCGATCTCGGTAGCGGCACCGGGTGTATCCTCGACGCCCTCAGGCAAAGGCACCCGAATGCTCACTTCATTGGGGGAACCGAATTCCTGCACAACGGGCGTGCCATAGCCAAGAGCTGCAACCGTCTCGCGCAGTTCGCCAACCGGAGCAGCGTTTCCATCTTCGAACGTAAGGCGCACCTCCTGTCCGCCTGCGAAGTCGATACCCAAATTGAGACCATTGGCCGCAACAATGCCCCAGCTTGTAGCCATCAAAAGAAGGCTCGCAATGAAGAATGGGACGCGCAGGCGTAAAAATTTGATGTTGGTGTCTTGGGGTACGAGTTTTAAAAGTTTCATGTCCGTGGGCCCCGCTTAAATGCTGATGTCTTTTGGACGGCTCGAGGCGAGATACCCCGAGACCCACATCCTGGTGAGCGTCAATGCGGTGAAGACCGATGTGATCAACCCGATCACCAATACCACGGCAAAACCTCTCACCGGCCCAGATCCGAACCAAAACAGCAAGGCACCAGCGATAAAGTTGGTTATGTTGGCATCATAGATTGCGCGGCTGGCCTCTTTATAGCCGTTCTCAAAGGCGGTTATCACTTTGCGCCCACGCTTGCGCTCCTCACGGATACGTTCGTTGATCAGAACGTTCGCATCCACCGCAGCACCAACCGTCAAAACAAATCCGGCGATCCCCGGAAGAGTCAAAGTGAAGTTGCCGATAGCCATAAGACCTAGCAAGATAAGCACGTTTAACATGAGCGCCCCGGTCGCATAGACGCCAAAGCGGCCATATGTAGCGATCATGAGGGCGACAACGGCCAAGCTCCCAATGATCATCGCGATCATGCCAGAACGGATCGATTGCTCGCCCAATTCCGCTGACACTGTGCGTTCTTCGATCACAGTCAACGGCACCGGCAGAGCGCCAGACTGTAGTGAGATCGCAAGCTGATTGGCGCTATCAGGGGTGAAATTGCCAGAGATTTGTGCTGATCCACCCAAGATCGGCTCGTTAAAAAAGGGCGCGGAGATCACTTCACCATCAAGGATAATCGCAAATCTCTCTCCCACGTTCTCAGTGGAGAGTTTTGCAAACTTCTGCCCCCCCTGCTGATCAAACTGGATGTTGACGACATTCTCATTGGTTTGAGGATCAACACCGGCGCGCGCATTAATCAGGCTGTCGCCGCGAATGCCGCCAAGCCGCTTGACCGCCTCAAAGCCGCCGGCAAAGTTCGACTCTTCTGAATAGGGGAATATCTGACTGCCTGGATTGGCCACCCCCGCCTCGGTGTTGCTTGGCAATGCCTGCTGATCGACCAGTTTAAACTCCAGCTGCGCCGTCTGACCCAATTGATCTTTCAATCCTTGCGGGTCCTGCAAGCCCGGCACCTGCACCACGATCCGAGTATCACCTTGGCGGATAATTGTCGGCTCACGCGTACCGAGCAGGTCAATCCTGCGACGGACCACTTCAATCGCGCCTTCCATGGCAGAGTTTAGCGCCACGGACTGTCCACTGTCTGTCGGGGTAAGCACGATCCGCTGTCCATCGACCACGCTCAAATCCCATTCGCGGCGCAAACCGTCACCCATCATAATCGGCTCAAGCACTCCGCGTGCCCGATCGATATCTGTGGCGGTATCGAGAATGAATGAAAGGTCGCCATCGGCGCGCGAGGTATCGCCAAATTCAATCTCAGGCGCGGCACCACGCAAGGCGGCTTCAACCGCTTCTTCCATATTCTCTAGGCGCTCTGCTGCTACATCAGCAGGGTCAGCTTCGAGCAAAAGGTGAGAGCCACCTGCAAGGTCAAGCCCCAGATTAACCTCAGGCGCATCCTCGCCGAGGTCAATTCCGGTCGACGACAGCAGGGACGGCAATGCGGCCGCCACAAGCGCAAGAGTCACTGCCCAGAGCGAGATTTTCTTCCAGAGTGGAGTATCAAGCATAGCGCTGCTCTGATCCTAACAATGTGTATTGAAGATGTCCGCTGTGACTCAAACCGAGGCGCAGCGCGAATTAGTCATTGGCAGCCGGCTTGGTGCCTGGTTCAATCAGATCGGCGATGGTTTGCTTAACCGCCTTCACGCGCACGTCCTTCGCAAGCTCAATTTCGGCATAGGTATCATCGGTCTTGATGACCTTGCCAACCAAGCCACCTTGAGTGACGACCTGGTCACCCTTTTTTAGACCAGCGACCTTCGCCTGATGCTCTTTCTGACGCTTCATTTGCGGACGAATGATCAGGAACCAGAAGATCACCACCATGCCAACGATCGGCAGCCAGTTAATCCATGCAGGAGGGGCCTCACCGGCGCCAGCAGCTACAGCTGTAAGAAGTTCGAACATGAGTCAAAAACCTATATGAATTCTTGGGTTGTGCGCGTGAGCAGGATCACTGGGTTTGATACGAGCCAGACTCGTACAGCAGCAACAGATGCCGTGATCCTTCCCTACGAACACTTTGGTTATCGGGCTTAAGTGGGCGCGGTTAGCAGCAATGCAAGCGCGCCGCAATTAGCCCGATTGGTCAAGCCGGGCATGGATCATCAGCCAGATGCAGAAGATCGCCTTTACATTTTCAACGGGCTTCCCCGCTTGCCAGTATCTTTCTGGCCGCTTATAGGCCCGCCTCTCCACCGGTTCGGGAAGTAGCGCAGCCTGGTAGCGCATCACACTGGGGGTGTGGGGGTCGCAGGTTCGAATCCTGTCTTCCCGACCAGTGGAGCGTTCGTCGAAGTCTAGAACCACTTCGTCCTTTGGCGCTGTTGATTCGTTGCCATCGTACGCAAGGAAGTTTCATGAATTCGACGTCGTCAACGCAAACTCGT
>JBCDKX010000009.1:0-31270 GCA_038746055.1 Pseudomonadota bacterium | reverse complement strand
CCTGCGGATGTGCGTGTATTTTCGGCGCGCCCTATGCGCTCGAGAGCTATCTCACCGTATTCGATGAGGAAGATGCGCTTGCGCACTTTGAGGCCTTCGCTTCGCTAATTGGTCCGGCATTTTACGGCCTGCCGGTCAATGAGGATGAGGTGACTTTGGAGCGTGCTCAGGTTGAGGTGCCAGAGGAACTGGCTCTTGCAGGTTCGACAATCGTTCCCTGGCATGGCGGTCAGACCATCGGTTGGAGATTTGTTGGCTAGGTTGTACGAACTGTCTTCACTTTTCGGCTCCTCCACCAGGCATCTGCGACAAAAATCGCAATCGCAGTCCAGATCAGTAGGAAGCTTGCCAGCTGGACCGTGCGGAGTTGTTGACCGAACACAAATAGCCCCAGCAGAAAGACGATCGTTGGCGCAAGATATTGGATAAAGCCGAGCGTTGAATAAGGCATACGCCGCGCTGCGATGGCAAACAGCAAGAGCGGTATCGCTGTCACGACGCCTGAGAACACCATCAATGCGCTCAGTTCCAGATTGCTACCAAAGGCCGAACCTTGCGCGCTCGCGGCGTACCACAGCACGATTCCAGCGGCGACCGGGATCAGGATGATCGTTTCAATGGTCAGTCCTGGCAGTGATCCCACATCCACTTGTTTGCGCACGACCCCATAAAGCCCAAAACTCATGGCGAGCGATAGGCTGATCCACAAAGTGGTGATCGCACCGGCCGAGAGCATTGCCACTGCACCGGCCGCGATAGCCACGGCCAGCCACTGAAATCTGCTGAGGCGCTCACCCAAAAAAAGTGTGCCCAACAGCACATTCAGAAGCGGATTGAGATAATAGCCAAGACTGGCCGCATAGACCTGATTTTGCATGATCGCCCAAGTGTACACGAACCAATTGACCGCAATGAGCGTCGCGCTTGCGAAGAGTGCCAACATGGATTTGGGCGATGCGAATGCGCGCGCAAGCTCACCAAACTGGCGTCGGACAGCGACAATCAAGAGGCACAGCGGCAAGGTCCAGATCACACGCCAACCGACAAACTCGACCGGCGGGACGCTCGAAACCAGCATGATATAGAGCGGCAGAAAGCCCCATATCGTGTAAGCACCAAGCGCTGCGGGAAAGCCGGAAGGCTGCGATTGAGAGAGAGCGTTAGCTGACATCAGAGTTGCCGCCCTAGGCACAGTCGCTGGGCGGCGCAAGCGCGCGGATTGCGCTCACACTATTCAGGTACGTAGCCAGCTTATTGTAGATGAATGCAGGCTAACCATGTGCTCTCATTTTGTTCAGCTAAGACCATCTATAGATGAACGCACAATGAGGAGCGCCAGTCCCCTTTTCTTGGCGTTGCTCCATTTCTTGGGCCAAATCCACCACCGGCCCAGGCACGGCTACCATCAGCCGTGGAAGGCGCCTCCATGTCCCATTCGGGTGATGGAGGCGTTTTCATGTTCGCAACTGGTCAGACGGAACTCAAGGAGCTGGCCAGAGTAAATTGCTGTATCCGGGTGACCCTTGAGGATTATACTTAGCGAAAATTAACCATTTGGCGGGCAATAGAGCATCATGATGCAGCGCCTTTCCATTTGTTTCGTTACCTTGCTTGGCATTTTCGGGCTCACCGCTTGCAGCGATGCCGAAAGCAATCAGCCTTATTCCAGCGCAGCTTTGGCGAGGGATCCGGTGCTGGCGCGAGCACTCAACGATCCGCTGATGACCGATCCTGATCTGGCCTCACGCAACCAGGCGAATGCGATCATCGCGTTTCATGATAGCCAACCGTTGCCGCTTATGAGAGCATCCGAAGAGGCAGCTTCACGAGCGCGTGAGGCTGGCCGATTGCAACTGCTGAATGGCGGACAAGTGGAAAACCTGCCTTTGCCAGTCGAAGATGACGCGGCGGTCGCGCTTGCCAAGCTGTCTCATGCAGGGGATATTGTTGATGCTGTCGGCAGCCGCACAGATTGTATCGAACTTATGGACGCAAGCCTTCTGTGGTCTACTCAAATGCCAGAAACATCGGCCATTATGCCGCATGGCATGGTCCAACAGGCAGCTGGCGCGGACACCGATCGATGCGTTGTCCGGGTGGTGCGTTATCACACACCAGTGAGTGTTAATGACGCGCTAGAGTATCACTTCACCAAAGCGACGCGTGATGGATTCGATATGGAGCATTTAACAGCGCCCGAAGCGCAGATCCGCGGCGAATGGCGCGATGAGAAGATGGCAATCCATGGGCGAGAAGGCCCGCGTGGGTTGACCGAAGTCGATGTAATTCACTGGATTCGCTGAAGCGCAGACGCTCCAGCTTTGCGTGTGCCGCTCTATTCTTTGATGCCGATCGCAATGCTGGCGCGGGGCTGATCCATTTCGTTGCTGGCAACCGGATAGGCGCAATAGTCCGCAGCATAGTAGGCGGCGGGGCGATGGTTACCAGAAAGGCCGATCCCGCCAAATGGCGCGGATGACGAAGCGCCATTGGTAGGCCGGTTCCAATTGATGATGCCTGCGCGAGTGTTGGCCCAGAAACGACCATAGTCGTCAGGCGACCCACCAATCAGTGAGGCTGACAGACCAAAGCGCGTGTTGTTTGCCTCCGCAATTCCGGCGTCAAGATCGGCAACGCGGATCACCTGAAGCAGCGGGCCGAACAGCTCGATATCGGGTCGATCTGGCATATCCGTTGTGTCGATAATACCAGGTGTTACAAAGGGTTGTTGCGGTTTGATCCGGCGCATCGGCAACAATGGTTTTGCGCCTGCTGTCATCAAGGCGACAAAGCTCTCGGTAATTCCCTCAGCCGCTGCGTTGTCGATCATCGGTCCCATAAAGGGTGGCGGATCGGCAAACGGTTCATCGACATTGAGCTTGCGCGTCAACGGGACAAGCTCTGCCATCAGCGGATCATACATACTGTCAACGACGATCAGGCGGCGGGCGGCTGTACAGCGTTGTCCGGCACTGGTGAAAGCGCTTTGGATGATGAGCGCGCAAGCGTCGGGGATGAGCGGCGTATCGGTCACCACAATTGGGTTGTTTCCGCCCATTTCGAGCGCAACGATTTTACCCGGATTGCTGGCTAACTTGCGGTTGATCGAAATCCCGGCTTGCGCCGAGCCAGTGAACAACACGCCATCCACTCCAGGATGGGCGACGAGAGCCTCGCCTTCCTTTGGGCCGCCAGTCACCGGTTGCACAACGTCCTTTGGCATGCCGCAGCGCTTCCAGCATTCGATCAAGGCAGCAGCGACGCCTGGTGTCTTTTCGGACGGCTTGAACAATACGGTGTTGCCAGCGATCAGCGCCGGCACCATATGCCCATTGGGCAGATGAGCAGGGAAGTTATAGGGGCCAAGGACCGCCATCACGCCATGCGGCTTGTGACGCAAGGCAGAGGTTCCCTGAAGCGCGCTGTCGTGCTTCTTGCGGCCTGTGCGTTCAGCATAGGCTTGAACCGAGATCTCCACCTTGGCGATCACCGCGTCCACTTCCGTGCGCGCTTCCCATAGCGGCTTGCCCGTTTCTCTGGCGATGAGCGTGGCGATGTCTTCAGCGTCGGTGCGCACTTCATTGGCGAAACGCCGCGCGAGTTCGATCCTTTTGCCTTGAGCAGTCGCTGCCCAGGCTGGCCACGCCCGCCGGGATCGGCTGACGACATCATTGACATTGCTTTTGGTCCCGCTCCAGACCTCTTCACCTGTCGCCGGAGCGTAGGACACCAGCTCTTTGTCTGTCTCAGCCATCGCAGCTCTTTGTTTTCAATCCATTGCGAACGGGCTTCAACTGGCCCCCGCGCGACTCATGTCGTTAACGTCCTAGAAGTGCAACTAAAATGAATTGGGTATTAGGGTTATTTTACAGGGGGTGACGAGTGGCCGCTGGCATAAGGCGGGCTGCCATGTGCGTCGCCCATCCGCCGAAGTGCTTTGACTTTGTCATTCAGATCGCTCCAGTCATCTTTACTCTCGATTGCTGTCCAAACTGCTTCTACCTCGTCAATTACCATGGCTTGCGGGGCCTCATCGCGCCAATAGTCATGTGAGCTATCGAGCAGCGTATACCCTTTGAGCAGTTCGGTAAGCTCACCGGAAAGGTTACGTTGGGGCTTTTCGCAAAGCCCGTTCAACCATTTGCGCAGTCCAAAGAAGAAGACATCGGGCTGCGCTTTGGTGTCCCGCATGGCTTTTTCACATAAAGCCACAAGCCGTGCGTCCTTTTCTGCTCCTTGCTGCTCAACGCCTAAACGCCAGCACCACCGGCGTGCCACCGCCTGCATGTAAAGCGGGCCAAAGCGCTCAAGCGCAGCGATAAGCGGCTCGCTCTCAGCCAAAAGGCGCAGTGCGACTGCCAATTGCCCGCAATTCCAATGCAGCGCCTCGGGTTGGCGGCCAAATGCGTAAAGCCCACCGTGATCGAAATAGGCAGCCGTAAAGCCGGGCTCCCATTCGGGTAACCACCGCCAGGGGCCGTAGTCAAAGCTCTCGCCCGTGATGTTCATATTGTCGGTGTTGAGCACGCCGTGGACAAAACCTGCGACCATGTAGCTCGCTGCAAGGTCAGCAAGACGCTCGACCACATTGTGCATCAGAATGACAGCGGGATTGTCACCATCGGGCGCGTCTTCGGGTGGTGGCGGCCCCGGGAAATGCTCAAGGCAATAGCCAATAAGAGCTTCCATATGTTCAGCCTCTTCGTAAGCGTAGAGACGTTGAAAAGTACCGATCCGAATGTGTGAGTGCGATAGGCGTACCATTACGGCTGAGCGGGTGGGCGAGGGCTCATCGTCGCGCCACAGCTTTTCACCCGTTTCGATGATCGAGAGGGTCTTGGAGGTGTTGACCCCAAGCGCTTCGAGCATTTCAGTGGCAAGTACTTCGCGTATGCCGCCTTTTAAGGTCAGCCGCCCGTCGCCTGCCCGCGAGTAGGGCGTGGTGCCCGAACCTTTGGTCCCAAGATCCATTAGGCGACCATCGGCCCCACGCATTTGGGCAAAGAGAAAGCCGCGCCCGTCGCCAATCTCTGGATTGTAGACCCGAAACTGGTGACCGTGATACTTAAGCGCGAGCGGGCTTTTCAGATTTCCTTCCAACGGCTGGAACCGGCCAAAATTCCGTGCCCATTCCGCATCGCTCAGAGCGTTGAGGCCGACGCTCGTTGCTGCCCGGTCATTGCGAAAGCGTATCATCGTTTCTGGAAAATCAGCCGCCTTTACCTCATCGCCAAGCCACTCGGCGAGTTGTTCAATCGCTGGATCGGGCTTGTAGATCGGCGCTTGCGGTTCATCGCTCATAAAGCGATAGTGGGGATCGACTCAGGCTCGCGCAAGCGTTGCTTTTTGAACGGGAAAATGCGCCTCTCATGGGCAGTCACTATCAAGACAGACATTGGACCAGCGCTGATGGGCTCACGCTGTATTACCGCGATTATGCGGGGCCTGAAGACTATGCCGGACCGCCTGTCCTGTGTTTGCATGGTCTTACCCGCAACTCGCGCGATTTTGCTGAATTGGCGGAGCACATCGCCAAAACGCGCCGGGTAATTGTGCCGGAAATGCGTGGGCGTGGGCAAAGCGATTATGCACCTGACAGTTCGACCTATAAGCCAACGCAATACGTGGCGGATGTGGAGCGGCTGCTCGAACAGGAAGGTGTCGAGGAGTTTATCTCCGTGGGCACTTCAATGGGCGGGCTCATGACAATGATGTTGGCTGCTAACAAGCCCAGCCGGATCAAAGCATTTGTAATCAACGATATTGGCCCTCAGATTGAGAGCGAAGGATTAGCGCGCATCGGCGGATATGTCGGGCAGGGGCGCAGCTATCCCACCTGGATGCACGCTGCGCGGTCCATGTCATCGGTCCATGGTGAAGCGTTTCCGGACCACGACCTTGCGGCATGGCTGGATATGGCCAAGCGTACGATGGTGGTGAGCCAGAACGGGCGGATAAGTTATGACTATGACATGGCCATTGCCGAACCTTTCAAAAAGCCGGGCAATGCCGCGCCGCCTGATCTTTGGTCTGCTTTTGATGCGCTAGCGGGAGTGCCCATGGTGCTTGTGCGCGGTGAACTGTCTGATCTTTTGTCTTCGGAAACGGTCACCAAGATGGAGCAGCGCAATCCAGCTATGACCAGTGTCACCGTGCCGTGCGTGGGCCACGCGCCAATGCTAAACGAGCCAGAGGCGCTGAACGCCATTGACGTCCTGCTGGCCAAAGTATGATGCGCATTTGATCGATGGCTCGCCCTCATACTGTCCCCAAAGTGTTGCACCTGCATTCGACTTTTGCAGCCGGAGGTAAGGAAATACGCGCAGTTGGTTTGATGAACGCCTTTGGGGATGCGCTACAGCACACAATTGTCTCTGGACAACCCGATCAACTGGCTGCGCGGGAGCTTATCGCAGATGGAGTAACGGCGCATTTTCCGAGCGATTTTCCATCGCTAACCGGCTGGCCGACGCCGGGACGGCTCCTCGCTATCGCCCGTGCGATGAAGCCTTTCGATCTCATCCTAACATATAATTGGGGAGCGATGGACGCAGTTCTGGCGCATACACTCTTTGGTTCATCCTTGGGTTTGCCAGCGTTGATCCACCATGAGGATGGTTTCAATGAAGATGAAGCGCATGGCCTCAAGAACAGCCGCAATTGGATGCGCTGGGTTGCACTTCGTAATGCGCACAAGCTTGTTGTACCTAGTCAAGTGCTCGAGCGCATTGCTTGCAGCACCTGGAAGCGGCCACCGGAGCAAGTTCAACGTATCCCCAATGGGATCGACACTGAGGGCTTTGCGCAAGACGCTGATCCATCGACGCTTCCGCTTGCCAAGGGTGATGGCGAACTCTGGATTGGGACGCTCGCAGGCTTGCGCCCGGTAAAGCAGCTTCCCCGATTGGTTGCGGCTTGTGCGCGGCTATCGCAGCACTGGCATTTGGTCATTCTTGGCGAGGGGCCAGAGCGCGGCGCAATCGAAGCGAAGGCCGAGGCACTTGGGGTTGAATCTCGCGTCCACTTACCGGGCGCTATCAAAGACTCGGCAAAGGTCATCGGACTGTTTGATATCTTCGCGCTTTCCTCCAAGAGCGAGCAATTCCCCCTGAGTGTGGTGGAGGCTATGGCGGCAGGCTTGCCCATTGCCGCGCCCGATATCGGTGATGTGAAGGCAATGGTGTCAGAGGCCAATCGGCCGTTTATACGACCCGTGGGCAGTCCTGAGATTCTGGCGGCAACCCTTGCAGAGTTCGCCAGCAATCCGGCGATGCGCTCAGAGATTGGTGCGCAAAATCGCGGGAAGGCGCGGGCTCAGTTTGATCAGCAGACCATGATCGAAACCTACCGTGCGCTCTATTGGGGAGCGATGGAAGGGAGCTAGGAGATCTCTGTTTGCTTCACCGGGCGTTCAACTTGCGATGCGCATGGTTGAGGTCATGGTTTGTTGGAACTGCGCATGAGCTGGGATTGCATGATTTCGGGCCATTGCGCGTTGGCGCCACGGCCCCTAAAGAGCCGCGCTAGACCAATACAATTGTAACGAGGAAACTTCGCCCAGTGGCGCGCACTCCGACAGAATCTGGACAAGACGAACAGCCCGGCACACCATCGCGCGAGGACGAAATCCTTATGCGCGAGATCGATGAAGCGGTGCGGCAGGACGATACGCTCCAGTTTTTCCAGAAGTATGGTGTGGCGCTGGGGTCCTCAGTTGCACTCGTTCTGGCTGGAATGCTTGGCTATTGGTGGTGGGACAGCAGTACTGAAGCTGCGCTTGAGGCGCAGTCAGAGACCGTCATAAGCGCGCTCGATTCCGTGGAAGCGACCGATTTTGATGGCGCTGAAGAAAAAGTTGCTGAGCTTGTTGATGAAGGCTCAATCGGCGCGCGCACCGTTTCGCGCTTCTTGCAAGCTGGCGCTGCGCTTGAACAGGGTGAGAATGGCCGCGCGGTTGAGCTCTATGCTGCCGTCGCCGTCGACAGCGAAGCTCCGCAAGCCCTGCGTGATCTGGCGCTGATCCGCGAAGTGACAACCAATTTCGATGAACGTGAGCCACAAGATGTGATCGCCAGACTTGAGTCGCTCGCAGTGCCAGGAAATGCATTTTTTGGCAGCGCTGGCGAACTGGTGGCAATCGCGCATTTGCAGGCTGGCAATTCCGCCGAGGCAGGCGCGCTATTCTCCGCCATTGCGCAGGACGAAGAGGTTCCAGAAACTCTGCGTAACAGGACACGCCAGATGGCGGGTCTGCTTGGAGTTGATGCGATTGAAGATGTTGAGGAATTGCTCGAGCAGCAGGGTGCACCTGCCGCAGGTCCGCCAGTGGTGGGTGTGCAATAGAGCACCGCTTGCATTGGCGATGACGGTCATAAAACGAGCACAGGTTGGGACATAGTACGAGAATGGAAATGCTGAACACAATGCACGGCAAAAAGCTGAGTTTAAGAGGCGCTGTTGTTGCAGGGGCCTTGGCCATGGTTCTTACCGGATGTGGTGGGAAGGACCGGACAACCCCAACAATCGGCAATCGGACCCCTATTCTGTCACGGATTGAAAGCGGCGCTACGGTTGACCCCTCGCTTGCAGGTATCTCCGTTGTCCTCCCGCCGCAGCAGGCAAACAATGAGTGGGCACAAGTGGGTGGCTCTGCCAGCAAGTCTTATGGTCACCTTGCTCTGTCCGATAACCCGACTAAAGTTTGGACCAAGAGCATTGCTGGATCGAGCAATTCCGTGCGCCTTGCGGCCGCTCCCGTTACCGGAAACGGGAAGCTGTTTGTCGAAGACACGGACGGCGCAGTTTACGCTTTCGACAAACAGACCGGTTCGGAAGTCTGGCGCAGCGAAGACGATAATATGAGTTCTGATATGCGCCCTTCGGCTTTTGGCGGCGGGGTGAGCTTCGATAACGGCATTGTCTACGCCACCAACGGCGCGGGCGATGTGAAGGCGCTTGATGCTGAAACCGGTGAGGAAATCTGGAAAGTGCATCCGGCTGGACCTCTGCGTGGCTCGCCAACGATCGCTTTTGGCCAGCTTTATGTGATGACCCAGGACAACCAGATCATCGCTCTGAACGCTGCCGATGGAGCGCTTCTGTGGAATGAGTCAGGTTCCTCCACTCAGTCAGGCGTGTTCGGCGTGGCAGCACCCGCTGCGGGCCAGGGCACTATCATTGCTGGCTATTCATCTGGTGAGCTTTCGGCCTATCGCTATGAAAATGGGCGGACCTTGTGGGCGGATGCTTTGGCGCGAACCAACATTTCAACCAAGGTGAGTTCGGTCACCGACATTGATGCTGATCCGATCATCGATTCAGGCCGCGTTTACGCATTGGGGCAGGGTGGTCGGATGGCAGCCTACGAGCTTGTCACCGGACAACGGATTTGGGAGCTGAATCTGGCGGGAATCTCCACCCCGGCAATCGCGGGCGAGTGGATTTTCACGCTTACCGATGATGCGCGTCTGCTTGCGATTGCGCGCTCTACCGGCCGCGTGCGCTGGATCACGCAATTGCAAACGCACCGCAATGTTAAGAAGAAAAAGGACCCGATTTTCTGGACTGGTCCGGTCCTTGCCGGTGGTCACCTATGGGTTGCGAGTTCGCGCGGTGAGGTGTGGAAGGTGAGCGCTGGTGAGGGTTCATCGCAGCTGTTTGCAGATGTGGACAAGCCGGTCAGTCTTGCCCCGGTGGTTTCCGATAACATGCTCTATATTCTGGACGACTCAGGTACGGTCCACGCCTGGCAATGATCCGGCCCATGTGCGCATGAAATTAACCCTTTTGCCTTAGAGGCAGGAGGGTCATGACCAAGACCACAAATTCCAGTGCTGGGGCTAGCGCAAAGGCGGCTTTGCCGGCTGCGTCTGGTACCGTGGCTGGTACCCGATTGCCCAAGAGCGACGTGTCCTCTGGCGTCGGCTTTGCCGGGCTATTGGGCCTGCTGGTCTGGATTTTGTTTTGCCGAAGCTTCCCACTTGTAGCCGAACTCGTTGGGCTCCAAGGCGAATATGGCGTACTTTCAGGGCCATATTCGGCGCTCTTGGCAATACTCTTTACGGCAGGACCGATGGCGATTTGGTCAGTTGTGGTGGACCGGGTGCATTTGCGCGCCTCTACCGGACTGGACTGGAACCTTAAGCGACCAATCGAAGAAACGATCGGAATCTCGGCGATCAAAATCATCGGTTTATGGGCCACCTGGGCGGTCTTGGGCGCGCTTTACTGCCTATGCCGATGGTATTGGGACGGAGATTATCTGTTTGCGATGGAAGTGCTGGGCTTCGCGATCCTGCCGATGATCGTGCTCAGCGTGCCTTATGTCATGTGGCTCGATCGTCACATGGTCGAGCCGAAGGATGCGACTTGGCATTTTGGTGCCTTGGTTGGGACACATCCAGCGGCGGTAGATCGAACCGACATCAACTTTGAGGCGGTTAAAAAGCACTGGCGGGCGTGGATTATCAAGGGTTTCTTTGGCGCCTTCATGATCTCCATCCTCCCTGGCGGTTTTGCCATCATTGTCGAGGCGCAGCCCGCTGACATGCTCAGCGATCCGTTTGAGCTCGGCATGCTTTTGATCACATTCTTGTTCGTCGTCGATGTGCAGATCGGAACGGTGGGTTATCTTTTCACCCTGCGCCCGCTCGATGCGCATATCCGCTCCGGCAATCCGTTTGTGAGCGGTTGGCTCGCAGCGCTCTTGTGTTATCCGCCATTTGTGTGGGGGATCATTGGGGCGAATAATCAGATTTTGAGCTATGAAACCGGCACCGCAGGCTGGGGCCATTGGCTTGCCGGGCAAGCGGAGCTGATGTGGATTTGGGCCGCCTGGCTCGTTTTTCTCACCGCCGCCTATGCCTGGGCAACGGTGGTTTTCGGTATTCGCTTCTCGAACCTCACCTATCGCGGCGTGCTAACCAATGGACCTTACCGGTACACCCGCCATCCGGCCTATCTTTCAAAGAACCTGTTCTGGTGGTGTTCGGTCATGCCGTTCCTAGTCACCAATGGCTCCTATGTCGACGTGATCCGCAACTGCTTCTTTCTCGCCGCTGTCAATGCGATCTATTATTGGCGGGCACGCACTGAGGAGGCGCATCTGCTGGCCGAAGATCCGAAGTACCAGGAATATTACGACTGGATGGAAGAGTATGGTCTTATCACGTCAAGGCTCGCCAGGCTCAAGGGATCGGCGTGGGGCCTCGTTGTCGGTAGCGCTCTGAAAAAGAACCCGGATACGACACCTCAAAACTTGGGGGCTTCGGCACCGCATCCGGGTCAGGAGCCCGCTGAATAGGCCGCTCACACATTGCGCATGAGCGGCAAGGGTCACAATTACTCAGCGGATAAAGGGGTAACCAAGTCTCCTATCAGCGGTGAGACTTGCATCTCTAAACATGAAAAACCGCCCCGCTTGGCGGCCAGATCAATACGCGTCTGCGGTCGGCCAAACCCAGGGGTGGCAGTCCCCCCTACAACGTTCGCTGTCGTCGCAGAGGTACTGCCACCCGCTCCGCCGCACCCGGCGATCAAGGACGCGCCTACGCAGGCTGCGCATAAGCGCACAGCTCCTTTGGATTTCGATGTTGCATGCATTGTATGCCGTCTGTCGCCCACTGAATCTGTGTTTCGTAAACAGAGACGGAGCGGCCTGTTGAAACCCGCACAGAAATTTTCAGGTTTTTTGCACCACTTGATAAAAAGGGCGCCGATCAGGTTTCAGAAATGGAAGCCGTCATCCTGAGTGTCATAGCCGGTCAGCTCGCGCTCGCTGATTGCCAACGCTGAGCATTGGGCACGCCATTCGGCAATGTGTACGGTGCGCAGATGGGCCTCTAAGGCTACGCGGTCGCGCCATTTTTCGAGGATGCGTACTTTCCCCTCATCGAAGATATCGAGCGCATAGGAATATTCGATACAGCCCTCTTCCGCGAGGCTGCCCTTGATCATAGCTTCCATCGCGGGGCGAATGACTTCGACCATGCTGGGCGGGATGCGAAAACTACCGAGAACTACAATCATGCGTGAGGCTCCGTCATGCCTATCATAGCATCGATTTGTGGTGAGTGTCAGTGCTGCAGGAATTCAGAACGAATGCTTGTAAACTTGGCTCACGTCCTCGGCCCATTCGCCATAATAGGCGTCGAGCAGGCGCTGTGCGGGGACTTTGCCGGTGGAGACGATTTCGTCGAGTGTCTCGAGATAGCCAGTTTCGTTGTCGCCGCTTACATTGAGTCGTGCGCGCGCAGCTAGGCCACTATGGGCGATTTCGAGCACTTCGCGACCCAAGTCCTGCATTGTTCCGCCGCCAGGAATCTTCGCCTCAAGACCGAGCTTGGGCACATCATTGCGCAGAGCCTCGCGCTCTTCCATCGACCAGTCTTTGACAAGATTCCAGGCGCTATCCAAAGCGCTCTGGTCGTAAAGCAAGCCGACCCATAACGCGGGGAGTGCGCAAATCCGGCTCCATGGACCACCGTCGGCGCCGCGCATCTCCAAGAAGCTCTTAAGGCGGACTTCAGGGAAGGCGGTGGAAAGATGGTCCCACCAGTCGCTGGCTGTGGGTCGCTCGCCGGGGAGGACAGAGAGCTTGCCATCTATAAAGTCTCGGAAAGACAAGCCTGCTGCATCGATGTATTTGCCGTTGCGGAAGACAAAATACATCGGCACATCAAGCATATATTCCGCCCAGCGTTCATAACCAAAGCCGTCTTCAAAGACGAAGGGAAGCATGCCAGTGCGATGCGGATCGGTGTCTGACCAAATGTGGCTGCGGTAGGAGAGATAGCCGTTGGGTTTGCCTTCAGTGAAAGGCGAATTGGCGAACAGCGCGGTCGCTAGTGGCTGAAGTGCAAGGCCAACCCGGAACTTCTTTATCATGTCGGCTTCGGAGGAATAGTCGAGATTGACCTGAATGGTGCAGGTCCGCAGCATCATATCGAGACCCAGATTGCCGACGCGCGGCATATGATCCATCATGATCTTATAGCGGCCCTTGGGCATAACCGGCAGCTCTTCGCGGGTCTTATCGGGCCACATGCCGAGGCCGAGATAGCCCACGCCGCATTTCTCGCCGATTTCCTTGACTTGGCTAAGGTGACGCCCGGTTTCATTGCAGGTCTCATGCAGCGTTTCTAGTGGTGCGCCAGAAAGTTCCAACTGACCTGCCGGCTCGAGGCTAACCGTGCCATCTGAGCCCTTCATCGCGATCACATGGCCGTTCTCCTCAATGGGCTCCCAGCCAAACTCGCGCAGGGCCATCAAAAGGTCGCGGATGCCGCAGTGTTCGTCGTAAGAGGGCGCGCGTCGTTCGTCGTCGTTTGACTTGCTATTGGTTGGGCGCTTGTAGACCAGCTTCTCATGCTCGGTACCAATGCGCCAATCAGCTTTGGGCTTCTCTCCTGCACGCATCGGGGCAATGAGGTCATCCAGCCCTTCGATCACGGGTTCATCGGCGCTGGAAGCTTCGCGTGTACTCATTGAAGGTCCTCTTCTCGCGGCTCGCTTTAGAAAACCGATTTGGTGAGGGGAAGTGCAAAGTCGCTTCTATCAGAGCAAGTCATTCTTTCTTGGGCAAACGCTAAGTTTCCCAGTCACCAGCCTGAGCCATCCACACCGACAGGGCGGCAATTGCTGCGGTCTCTCCGCGCAGGATACGGGGTCCCAAGGTGATGGGGCGGGCTTGCGGCAGGGCACAGATGTTTGCGCGTTCTGCGGTATCAAAACCACCCTCAGGCCCAATAAGGATGGCCGCGGGCGAACCCTTGTGAGTGGCGAAAGTCTCGGCCGCAAACGCCCCGCCTTCTTCATCTGCAAAGAAAAGGGTGCGGTCCTCTGGCCAGTCCTTAAGCAGTGTTTCGAGTTTTATAGGACCGTCAAGCTGTGGCAGAGCGGTGCGCGCGCATTGTTCAGCGGCTTCGATGGTGATAGCCCGCGCGCGATCGGCATTGAGCTTATCTGCAACACATCGCCGAGTGATGACGGGCTGAATGCGTGCTGCTCCCAGCTCGGTCGCTTTTTCGAGGATAAGGTCAAAGCGGTCCTTCTTGAGGAGAGCAGGGCAGAGCCACAGGTCAGGAACCTGGTCGCGATAACGGAGGAGTTCGCTCACATGAAGATTGACCTGGCGTTTCTCTACTTGGTCAACCCGAGCCGACCATTCACCGGTTTGATCATCGCATAAAATCACGGCGTCACCCGGCTTCACTCGCATGACTTTGCCGAGATAATGCGCCTGATTGCCCTCCAGTTTGACGGTAAGCCCTTCAGTCAATGCGTCCTGGATAAAAAGTCGCGGTGCGCTCCTGGGCGGCCAGGCCGGTGTCCTTGGTTGGTGCGTCGCGGGCATGGCTTTTCCCTAAGCGTTTCTGCGGCTAGGGAGCAAGTATGCGCGCGCTCATTTGCCAATATCTGATCGCTCTTGTGTTCCTTGGATTGGGCGGTTGGGCGCTGTTTTTTCCGGGCCATGTGATTGAACTTGGCTTCACGGAAGCCTACCGCGATGACTCGTTCGCAATGCGCTTTATCATGGCGTGTTTCGGCGCGCAGGCAGTGATGTTTGGGATTATGACGCTGGTGGTGCAATGGAAAGCATGCGCCTTTGCCATTTTTGCGGTCGTGCTGATCCCATTCTTCGGTTTCAATTACTACTTCCACTATGAAGTCCCGGTTCTCACAGCATATGGGATGATCGATTTTGCGGGTAATCTGACGATGTTCATTGCTTGCCTTTTGGGGTGGCAGGCGGCGCGCCGTGACGAAGAAGGGGTCGGGGGCATCGTGCGGCTATGAACGAAACGACATCAACGGAGATTGTTCCAGACAGCGAGCATCGCGGGCTAATCGCACGCTTACCGCAAATGCCTCGCGATTTGGCGCAACTGGCGCGGTTTGATCGGCCGATTGGGTGGTGGCTCCTGTTCTGGCCCTGCGTGTTCGGAGTGTGGCTTGCTGGTGCCGGACCGCAATTTGCATTGCTTGGCTGGCTGCTACTCGGGGCCATAGCGATGCGCGGTGCAGGATGCGTTTATAATGATATTGTCGATGCAAAGCTCGACCGTAAGGTCGCGCGCACAGCTTTGCGTCCTATAGCCAGCGGGCGCGTATCGAAGAAGCTGGCCTGGGGTTGGCTGGTTTTTCTGTGCCTCATCGGACTGGTGGTGCTCTTGCAATTGCGGCCCAACGCACAGATCATCGCGCTCGCTAGCCTTGCGCTGGTTGCCGCCTATCCATTCATGAAACGCATCACCTGGTGGCCGCAAGCCTGGCTCGGCATGGTCTTTAACTGGGGTTTGCTCGTGGGATGGAGCGAGCTGCGGTTCGACAACTGGGACGCGCTGGCTGCGCTTTATCTTGGCTGCATATGCTGGGTAATCGGCTATGATACGATCTATGCGCTACAGGACCGTGAGGACGACGCGCTGGTTGGCATCAAGTCATCCGCGCTGCGCATGGGCACGCATGTTCATGCTGGGGTTGCTGGCTTTTATGCAGGTGCGATTGCCTTTTGGGGTATTGGAATATGGCTTTATCGACCTGATGTCTTTGCACTTTTAGCGCTGCTGCCAGTCGCAGGGCACTTGCTCTGGCAAGTGGCGACGCTCGATCCGAGTGATCCGGACAATCCGCTTGAGCGCTTCCGCTCCAATCGCTGGGCGGGCGCACTGATGGCTGCGGGGTGCTTCGTCATTGGCAATGCGGGTGCTTAGAGGCGAGCGCTAGACGCAGCCATCCTCATCCGGTGTTTAGGCATAGCTCACCACTTCGAATTCGATCCCGTCCCAATCGAAGAAGTAGAAGCGCTTGCCTGGCTCATAATCGTCATGGCCGAAAGGCTTGAGCCCAGCATGTGCGACCACGGCTTCCGCTGCCTCAAGATCATCGACCAAAAGCCCCACATGGTTGAGAGGCTGACCCTTGTCATACCGTCTTCCAGCATCTGCCTGAACATCCTCGTTGGTGTAAAGTGCCAGATACGCTCCGCCATTTTCGGGCGCGCCGACATGTATTGTATCGCCACCCATTTGCGATTTTCCGCGCCAGCGTTCTTGCCAGCCAAGCATGTTTTTGAACAATTTCGCACTGCGCTCAGGTTGGGTCACAGTGAGATTAGCGTGCTCGATTTTCCCTAGTGCCATAGATTCAAATCCTTGTTTTAAAGTTGTTTTTCGTTATGGAAGTTCAAGCATGACGACCACGACGAATCACTCGCTAAGATCATTGTGCAACCTCAACCTAAGTTGAGGTCAAGGTCCCTCTGCGCTACGACTGACGGCATGGCTAAAAGACTCTCCCCCAAAGATCTCATTCCCATCGGCGAAATCTCACGCCGCACGGGGCAAAGCGTTTCCGCCATCCGTTTTTATGAGGATAAAGGTCTGCTTGAACCAATCCGAACTGGCGGCAATCAGCGTCGCTTCCTGCGCTCTGATATCCGCCGGGTGAGCTTTATCCTGATCGCTCAGCGACTGGGGCTGACGCTTGCGCAGATTCAATGGGTGATGCGCGATCTGCCCCATGGACGCACCCCGACAGCCAGGGACTGGCGGCGCATCAGCAAAGCTATTCGGGTGTCGATTGATGCGCGTATTGCAGCTTTGGAGCGCACACGGGACCGCCTCGATGGGTGCATCGGATGTGGCTGCCTCAGCCTTAGTAAATGCGCGATCTACAATCCAGACGACACGCTCGGCGCGGATGGGCCAGGGCCACGGCAAATTCTGATTGAGGCTCTGGGGGCCGAGTTGCCAGTAGGAGAAGGAACTTAGTTGGGCGGCGCAAGCGCTGGATCAAGATCGCGCGGACGCTTGAAATGCACGAGCCTACCGGTGAATTTCTTGAGTTCTGACCAGCTGTCAATCTTGCACTCAAGGATTGCGAAAGAGCCGGTAGGGAATTTCATTACCAGCTCGCGAAACAGGTCCGTTTCATTGGCTGGCGAAACCAGCTCGAGAATTGTCTCATATAGGCCCGGATTATGCCCCGAGATGAGGATTGCATCGGCTTCCTCAGGGGTTTGACCTGCGTGATCCTGCACCACTTCAAAGATCGTATCCGGGCTTGCCAGATAAAGCCTATCATCGAATGTCACGTCCATCTCGGGTAAACCCACTTCGAAGGTCGCTTTGACGCGCTGTGCTGGGCTTGCGATCACCTTGTCCCAAACCTGCCCATCTTCGCGGATATGATCACCGATCACAACTGCCCCGCGGTGCCCGCGCTCGTTCAGGCCGCGATCAAAGTCGCGTTTGGCGCCATCGCTCCAATCGGACTTGGCGTGGCGCAATATTCCCAGTAACTTCGCCAATTCCTTTAGTATCCCAAACATCCGTCCTAAGTGAGCGACACCCCATGCCATGCATCGGAGAGAAAGGGAATGCAGCAGTCTCACACATGCCATCGGTTGAAACCGCTGGGGACAGGCACGCGCATGAGACTGCTGCTGCCGGGACCAGGTGCGAGGAGCTCGCCCGGTCCAGAATGATTACGTCCGCCGGTCAGATAAAACTGGGATCGACCGCTACCAGCCAGCTGTGCACGGTGGTTGCCGCTGCGAGCATGGCTGCCAGCATAATGCTCACCCTTTCGCTCATATTGCGGGCGAGTTGAGGCAGACGGAACGGTTGGGCGTTCTTGCGAAATTCCTCGGCATAGCGTGGGTGCTCAGTGCCCATCAGGCGATCCCAGAAAGTGAAATAGAAGCCGTAATTATAGCCGGAAGAATGGTGCAGATCATGATGCGTTGTGGTGCTGATCCAGCTGGTCCAGGGGTTGTCGACCCAACCTGCTGGGAACAGCTCACTACCGGCATGCGCCATCACATTGCGAATGATCATATGCCACAGAAACAGGAACAGCGCGAAGCCTGCATATTGAATGCCGATTATACTGGTTACGATCAGGAACAAAGGCATAAAGGCGGCTTCGACCACGGCTTCTATCGTCGCAAAACTATAGGCGGTCCAAGGTGTAGGCGTGCGCGATCTATGATGATGGAGATGGGAAATCCGGAACAGCTTCCGCGTGTGCATCGCCCGGTGAATCCAGTAGAAATAAGCATCGTGGACGAGAACGATCAGAGCGAATTGCCATACCACCATCAGTAGCGGTGCGCTGTCCAATTCGACCTTGATCAACCCCAACTCGCGACCAACCAAAATCGCTAGCGTGACCACAGCAAAGACCAGCACCGTGCGGAATGAGGAAAGCACCTCGCGGATATAGTCCTTGCGTTTGGCCTTACGATTGCGCTGGATTCGCCGCGCTTCGGCCCACCCGTCAAAGAGCATTAAGAAGAGAGCTAACACACCTGCGGCGATGAGATATCGCCCAAGATCAAAGTAGAGCACATTGGCAAAATGCTCCGATACCCGGACGAATGCATACTCCAGCGACGAGACACTTACTGATGCATTTGCATTGAGGGCATGGACGACGGCCATTCAGGGGCTCCAATGTAGTTGGTTGCCCTCACCACTGCCGAAAACATGGTGATCCGTCTTATCGCGCCTAAAAGATGCCGTTCGATTTCAAAATTGAGCGTAGCTTTTCAGTTCTGATCAGCTGCGGCCAGCTCCGGAATGGCCGGCTCTTCGATAAAAGCACGTTTGCGAAATTCGCTTGGGGATGAACCGGTCAACTCGCGGAAAGCGCGGTTGAATGGGGGCAGAGAGTTATAACCCAAGTCCATTGCGATGGTGAGGATCGGCAGGTCAACATGCTTGGCTGAAGATAGCATTCTTTGCGCCTCACTGATGCGATAGCGATTGAGGAATGCCGAGAAATTGCGATGGCCAAGGCGGTTGTTGATAAGCGCCCGCAAACGATGTTCAGGCGTATCCAGCTGCTCTGCCAGCGCTGCGATGGTCAGACCGGGCGCGGAATAGGCGCCATCATTCATGGCTGTGATAAGCTTCTCATGGAGCACTTTTTCAGAAGGGGAAAGATCGAGCTCAGGGATGAGATCATCCTCTGGCGCAGCACTTTGTTCTTCGCCAGTCTTGGGCAGCAAATCGCGATTGGTGCGAAACAGGGTGAGGCTCGCAAACAGCATTATGACGAGGTTGATGGTCGAATTCAGCAGGGACAATGCGGGATGACGACTGTCTATCAGTGAAACCAACTCCAGCAATTCGAAGAGCAAAATTTGACCTGCCTGAAGCGCGACCAGCAGTGGCAGCCACAATCGAATCAGGCGCCGCTCTTCAACCAGATCATCGTCGCGCTCGAGAATGCCGACGCGGACCAGATCGATTACCAGCGCAAGTGCGACGAGATGGAGCAAGATGAAGCCGGGCCGCCCATTGAGTGGGAAAAAGTTCTGCAAAAACCAGCCAAGTAGCATCGCTGCCACAGCGCCCAGCATCACTCGGCGCTCAGGTTCACGCTCGAACAGTCGGCGGCCGAATAGCCAGATGAAGAAAGGAGTCGAGAGCGACACCAGATCAACCCAGGGATCTATCGGTCCGTTTGAGGCCATAAGCGGTGTGGAATTGAGCATATAGGCGATCACACCGACCAACATCCCGATTAGTGGCATACGGATGGAGAGGCGCACTTCGCTCGCCACTACCATTGCAATCAGTGTCAAGCCGCTGCCGATGGAGATCAGCCGGACAAAATAGTTCCACTCGTCGATCATGCAGTGCCGCTCATTACGTCAAACTATCTGGGATATTGTCATCGAGTTTTCCAGTGCTTTGAACAGCTTCGGACGTGTCTTGGCCGATTAAACCATTACCGACCCGTCCCAGTGCCTCGTCAAGCGTTACGCGGCGTACCATCGTGCCTTCGGGAAAGGCGGTCAGCAGGCGTGAAGGGAAAGCCGCGGAAAGCACTACAAAGTGGCCGGCATCATCCTTGTTGCGGATAAGCCTGCCAAAGGCCTGTGCGAGCCTTGCGCGGATCAGGCGATCATCATGGGCGGAGCCTCCATTGACCGCGCGGCGTGCTTTGTGAAGGATATCGGGTCGGGGCCATGGGACTGCTTCGAGCACGACGCAACGCAGCGAGCGTCCCGGCACGTCCACCCCGTCTCGCAAAGCATCTGTACCGAGCAGGCTTGCCTTGGGATCATCGCGAAAAATGTCCACGAGCGTGCCGGTATCGATCGGATCGACGTGCTGAGCATAAAGTGGAAGGCCTTCGCGTGCCAGCCGGTCAGCAATGCGGCCATGGACGGCGCGCATACGGCGGATGGCTGTAAACAGGCCAAGCAAGCCACCTTGACTGGCTTCAATCAGCCGGGCGTACGCTCCTGCAAGGCCGGGAAGGTCGCCTCTCTTTATGTCGGTGACGATCAGAACTTCGGCGCGCCTGGCATAGTCGAAGGGGCTTTCCGCTGCGGTGAGGAGCGGCTGGCTTTCGATATGCGCAGTGCCTGAGCGGGCGATGGCACTTTCCCAAGGGTCTCCTGCGTCAATGCCGATCCGATCAGTCAGTGTGGCGCTGGTCAGCATCACCCCATGGGCAGGTTCGAGCACGGTTTTGGCAAATGGTTTCATTGGATCGAGCCACCGCCGGTGGATCGCCACATCAAATTCGCGCGCATCGGAACGGTCGACCGCGAGCCAGTCGACAAATTTCGGATCAGCAGGTCCGCCAAGGCGCACCAGCAGCGATTCCCAAGCTGCAAGCAAGTCCACCCGCCATGCGAGTGAGAACCGTGCACCTTCGATCCGCGCACGGCCGGGTCCGTCGAGCCAGTCGGGTGGGTCTGCCATGATTGCCTCTAACCGCCCGCCAAGCCGCATCAGTGGAGCGCGAATGCTGGCGAGGGCTTCAGACGCGGTCCCCGCCGCCTCAATCACTTCACCCGGAAGCCCACTGGCTTCAGTTTCAAGACCATAGCCTGCTTCCTGCCCTTTCTCATCACGGGCATAGGTGACGGTGCGGACGGCGGAGAGAAGCGCTTCCAAGGGCCCCGATGCCGCATTCTCGTGCACACGCTGAAGCCAGCCGTCACCGGGTAGGGCAGCCGCATTTTCACAGGCCTGCTCAATCGCTTCACCACCTTCTTCGTCATAGCTCGCGACATCGGCTAGCCTTGCAGCGAGACCGCGCCTTCGCCCTCGGTTTTTGCGCTCAGGCCCGATAATCCAGCGCCTGAGCTCAATTGCCTCCTGCCCTGACAGTGTTGCAGCAAAGGTCGAGTCTGCTGCTTCAAACACAAGATGCCCCTCATCAAAGATGATGCGGGTGGGGCGCTGGGCGTGATCTCGTCCGCGCGCTGCATTGACCATCACCAATGCGTGATTGGCGATCACCAGATCGGCCTGCGCACTGTCTCGGGCTGCGCGTTCAATAAAGCACTTTCGATAATGTGGACAGCCGGCGTAGATGCACTCTCCGCGCTGATCTGTCAGGGCGGCAATACCACGTTTGCGGAAGAGCGTTCCAAGCCATCCGGGGAGGTCTCCGCCAATCATATCGCCATCGCGTGTAAAGCTTGCCCAGCGTGCGACCAATTGCGCAAGGATTGCGGGTCGGCCTGCAAAGCCTCCTTGCAAAGCATCTTCGAGATTGAGCAGGCACAGATAATTCTCGCGGCCCTTGCGCACCACCACTGGCGGGGTCCCATCAGGGCGTTTTATTGGCCATGCACGCCGCGATTCTGTTCGCAATTGCCGTTGCAGGTTCTTGGTGAAGGTTGAAACCCATACCGTGCCGCCTGATTGCTCGGCCCACAACGAAGAAGGCGCGAGATAGCCCAGCGTCTTGCCGATCCCGGTGCCTGCCTGAGCAAGTGCCACATGTGGCAATTCGCTCTGATCACGCGGTGTGAAGATCTTAGCGGCATGCCCCGCATAACTGCGCTGTCCCGCGCGCTTCTCCGCCGCCTCTCCGGTCAACTCGTCCAGTTTGGCCAGCACATCACCTTCAGCGAGCTGAATTTGTCGAGGCGCCCCGCGCTCACCGGTCTCCTCCCATTCGGGGAGAGCGGAGAAGAGCCAGCGTTCTGCCGTTTCAGGCCGGGTAATGTGCGGCTTGATCACTTGCGCCCAAGGCCAGCGAAGCCGCTCCAGGCTGTGTAAGGACGACCATGCCCCCGCCCGTTCAAACCACTCTGGGTCCTCGCAGGCCTCAACCAAGGCGCCTGCCGCCCGTTGCAGGAATTCCGGCGCAGCCTCATCGCCCTCTGGTGCCTTCAGCTCAAGCGCCGCAGCAAGGCCGCGCGGGGTCGGCACGCAAAAGCGCGCAGGGTGAACAAAGGCAAACAGTTCCAGCAGATCGAGCCCGGACAGGTCCGGATAACCCAGACGATTGGCGACCAACGGCGCATTCAAGAGCAAGACGGGCGTGTCCGCCGCGGCCATGATCGCATCGCCCTTCGACGCGGCCTGTGTGTTGCCATCCGCCGCGCGCAACCAATTGCCCGAATGGCTGGCGTGGAGTGCTGGTAGGGGAAGGGGGGTCGGATCGCTCACTGACACCGTTGATGCCGCTGCCGTACCCCAATGTAAACGCGAGGGCCCAAGTTGCTTGTGGTTTGCATTCAGCAAAAGAGGGACGACCCGGCATCTCAGTCCCTAGTCTGGATGCCAAGCCGTCCCTCCCCTGCGACCCAACGGGTTTGTGCTCTGAGCGGGCCCTGAGCACATCGTGGAGCCTGCCAGTGCATTCGGTCGGTCCGCTCGCATGGTTACATACACAGCGGCCGAAGTGTTCAGAAGCTCTTTTGAATGCCGACCGTAAAAGTGTAGTCGGTCGGCATTTGCGGACCATTGAGATCCTGTACAATCGGGATGCCGCCTTCAAGCCCAAGCCGCCAGCCTTTCAAGTTACCCTCGGTTGCCGCGAAGTTCACGCCGAGGAGCCCGGTCAGGCTTTCGCCTCCCTGAAAATCAGGATTGGCGGTCTGCACCGGGCCAACGATCATCGCGTCGATGCCATCCACGCGGCCAATCGTCTCGGCTTGCAACCGGCCTGAAAGCGCAATACCTTCCGAAAGCGAGGCGGCAACCCATGCGGTTGCCATGGCCTGATTGCCGTAGGAATAGTCCTCACTGTTATCGCCAAGTCGCACGGTCCCTTTGAGCTGTGCGCCCCAGCCGAAGCTATCGTTCTGGTCGCGGTAGGTAATGCCCGGTTCCAGATCGAAGGTCCCTGTACCCAATTGCATGGGGTAGGGGAGGCGCACAGTGGGTGTCGTTCCCATAGGCGTAAGAATCTGATCGGTCTGCGTGTTTGAGCCTGTCGGGATCGAAATTCCCGCATTGATATGCACAGTATCACTAAGGCCAATCAGCGCCGCGACTTTGGTATCGCCAAAGCCTGCCGGGCTGGTCCGGAAAGTTCCGAGGCGACTTGTGCCCATACCTCCTTGGAAAGTGATGTGGTCCATTTCTTTGGACCAGTAATTGGCCATTACCATCAAGGTCACCTGATCGGTCAGCCCATACATGACGCCTGCCATATGCATGTCCATGCGCATTTCGGTGGGCACAATACGCAAGGTTGGTGGCTGACCAGGATTGCCAAAAAAGCGGTTAGGCACGGTGGTCGCTACGGTTTCAGGCGTAACACTATCAGTGCCGATCTGAATGCCACCCATGTCCATATGCATAAAGCGGTAGCTGATCATCCACTCGCCTTTGGCGTGGCGGTGATCACCCATCACTCCGATGGGTCCATGGTCAAGCGCATTGATGGCGCCGTCTTTGTCATCCGCAAAGGTTGGGGTAGCGCTCGAAAGAGCGCAGACAATAGCGAGCAGACTGCCCGCAAGTTTATACGGTTTCATGAAATAACTCCTAGCTAACTGAAATGTTGAGATTTCAGGTCAGGAGTGGTGGTCCCCGGGCATCATAGGCAGGGAACGGTGGCTGTGTCGCCAACGTGCGAATGGGCGCGGGTTCTGGCCGGTCAGAGACCAGAGTTGCTATGCCAAATGTCGCTGGTTCGGATGGAAGCGTCGGTCCGCAAGCAGAACAGCAAGGGTTGGCGCTGGGGTCTTCACCGTGACCAGCATGCCCGGAATGATCCATCTGATCATGGCTGCGGTGGTGAGCGTGCTCGTGCTCGCTTGCTGCGTGCTGCGCTTCACTCGATTGCGCCAATGCCACACAGCAAGGCGCGCCCAACACTGAGCGCAACCCGATCGCAACGAGCAAGATGACAAGTAAAAAGGGGCGCGGCGTGTTCATCACGTTGGACGCCCCATAGCGCCCTGTGAACAGAGGGCAAATGGCAATTCGACGAGGGTATTCGCCTTGCTGCTGTCCTACAGGTTAGGCGATCTGATAATGCGAGCCGACCGGTGAGTTAGAATGCTAAGAGCCTTGCACGCATTGAAAGTTGACACTCAAGTTCCCTATTATTCAGATAAGCTATTGAGGATAAATTATTTCTGGCGATGTTTCACTTTCTTATGAAAGCCCGACCGCTGTTTCAAAAGAGGCCTTGTACCGGGAACTGATAGTTGTTTTTCGCGCTTGCAACATCAGCGTCCCCCCGTAAAAGCCGCGAGACTATGACTGACAGTATTTTAACTGAAACCGCGCGCACTTCCAAAGCCTGGCCTTTTCAGGAGGCACAGCGCCTTCATAAACGGTTACGCAATGGCAAGCCTGGCGGTGGACCGGTGCTGTTTGAGACCGGATATGGCCCATCAGGCCTGCCGCATATCGGGACTTTTCAAGAGGTCCTTCGCACAACCTTTGTGCGCCGCGCATATGAGGCGCTAACCGGTGAACCCACGCGTTTGGTTGCCTTCAGCGATGATATGGATGGCTTTCGCAAGGTTCCCGAGAACCTGCCTAATCAGGCGATGTTGGCAGAACATTTGGGTAAGCCGCTGAGCCGTATTCCCGATCCATTTGAAAAGTATGAGAGCTTTGCCCACCACAACAATGCGATGCTGCGCGAATTTCTCGATCGGTTCGGGTTTGACTATGAGTTTGTCGCTTCATCCACCCGGTACAATTCGGGCGCTTTCGATGACGCCTTGAAAAATGTGCTGAGGAACAATCAGGCGATCCTCGATATTATGCTGCCAACACTCAGGGCAGAGCGTGCGGCGACCTATTCGCCGATCATGCCGATTTCGCCCAAGACGGGCGTTGTCCTGCAAGTGCCGGTCGAGGTGATCGACGCAGATTCAGGAACAATCCGCTTTACCGATGATGATGGCGAGGTGATCGAGCAGAGCGCGCTTGGCGGCCAGTCCAAGCTGCAATGGAAGGTCGACTTTGCGATGCGTTGGGTTGCGCTGGGCGTCGATTATGAGATGTACGGGAAGGACTTGACCGATACAGGAGTCCAGTCCGGTAAGATCGCGCGCGTCCTTGGCGGGAACAAGCCTGAGGGCCTCATCTACGAGCTCTTTCTTGATGAAAAGGGCGAGAAAATCTCCAAGTCGAAAGGCAATGGCCTGACAATTGAGCAGTGGCTCGAATATGGGACGGAAGAGAGTCTTGGCTTCTATATCTTCCCCAACCCCAAGAGCGCCAAGCAGTTGCACACTGGCGTGATCCCGCGTGCGGTTGATGACTATTGGCAGTTCCGTGAGCGTTTGGCGGACCAGCCGCTCGATAAGCAGATGGGCAATCCGGTGTGGCACTTATTGCGCGCGAACCACGCGCTTACAACGCCTCAGGCACCGGGTGCCGGTGACACCATTCCGGTGAGCTTTGGCCTATTGCTCAACCTCGCCAGCGTGCTGGGAGCAGAGGCGACGGCTGAAAACTTGGCGAGCTATGTCGAAAGCTATTTGGGAGAGACCGAAGCTAGTGCAGATCTTGATCGGATGATTGAGGCCGCAGTGGCTTATACGCGCGACTTTATCGTGCCTACACTCAAGAAGCGTGCGCCGGTTGGTGGAGAGATTGGGGCGCTGCGTCACTTGGATAGGAAACTGGCGGAAGCGACGCATGACGCAAGTGCTGAGGACTTGCAAACCATGGTCTATGAGATCGGGAAGGACGAGGCCTACGGCTTTGAAACCTTACGCGATTGGTTCCGGGCTTTGTACGAGACACTGCTCGGGTCTGAGCAAGGTCCGCGGATGGGCAGCTTTATCGCGCTTTACGGTGTGGAGCCTACGAGGAAGTTGATCGAGGAGGCGCTCGCAAGAGCGTAGTCTTCACGCCTTTCCTACTTCCACTTGCGTGTGCGATACCACTTGGTGATAATGTATTTCGAACCTGTTACCACCGGTGTTCCTGCATGCATGGTGCCTTCATTGGGGCGCCCATCAGGAAGAGCGTTGTTCCAAATGAGCAAGACGCCCAACTTCGGTTCGATCTTGATGCCAATATCGGTGAAGTGCGTCTCCCCGCCTTCCTCGACATCATTGAGAAACGCCATCGTCGTCCAGCTGCGCTGACCGCCGCGTTTGCGCTCATCCTGCCAGTAGTTTTCGGTCGTATAGAACCAGTCGTTATGCGGCTTGAATTGCTGTCCTGGCATATAGCGCTGCCCCTGGATCGGCTCGCCCACGACCGAATTCACGCCGAGCAAATCATCGATACGTTGGCTGATACCAGTTACAAAGCTGTCATGCGGGTCTAGGTCGCCCGAATAAGATGTACGAAAGCCGCTATCATACCCAAGTTCGTGCAGGCTCGAAGGACGGGCGGTTTCGTCGACCATAGTGCGCAGCCGCGCACATTCAGCTGGGGTCAGAAACTCACCCACAGCAAACAATTCAGCCTTGTCGGTGTCGACCCTATAGACGCGCGGGTTGGCCAAAAGCCGTTCGCGCACCAATTTGCCCATGCGGATGAGTGCATCCTGGTCAGGAACTGCTTCGGTCTTCGCCATGACAGCAAGATTAGCATCCGCATTCGGACAAAGAAAACCCCCGAAGGAATGCTCCTTCGAGGGCCTTCTCCGCGGCTGCACCCGGCTTTACCAGAAGAAACTGTGGATCACGTCAACCACTTCACCGGTATAGACATCGACCAGTACGACATCGTCGTAATAGCGTACCCAGCGGTAGGGTCCGTAGACAGGCGGCAGGCGATAGGCCCACGGATCATTGATCCAGTAACGCTGTCCGAAAAACACGTTATCGAGATAGAAACCGACGCTCAGACGGCTATACCGGTGACCATAGAACGGTGCATAATACCGGCCGAGACGAAAGATACCTCGATTGGATCCGCGGTACTTCCGCCAACCAAAGCGGCGGTCACCGCGCCATCCACGACGGTTCCAGCGGCGGAAATCACGGCGCCCATCGCGATAACCCCGACCATAGGCGAACCGACGGTCACGCCATCCACGATCGCTGCGATAAAAGCCACGGTTGTTGCGGAAGCGGCGATCTGCACGACGCTCAGCGCGTCTTTCAGCACGCACCCCATCGCGGAAACCTCTGCGTTCTGCCCTGTCGAGACGACGATCAAAGCGACGATCTGCTCTGCGATCAGCGCGACGTTCAGCACGGCGCCCTTCGCGGAAGCCTCTCCGTTCAGCCCGATCAATCCGGCGGTTATCCCGGCGATTCACACGATTTGGCCGATCATCATTAAATCTGCCATTGCGTACCCGATCCGCCCGGCGATCACCACGCCGTTCGATCCGGTCAGCCCGGCGGTCACCCCGGCGTTCTACTCGGTTGGCACGCCGTTCACTGCGACGATCAATCCGGTCCGCAGCGCGGTTATTGCCGCGTCTATCAAAGCGATCTGCCCTGCGGTCACCCCGGCGCTCAATCCGGTCAGCACGCCGCTCGCTGCGGCGGTCGACACGATTAGCACGATTGTTGCGGGCCGCGTTCTGCTGCGCGCGCTCACCACGATTAACCCGACGGTCAGCGGCCGGCACACGTACCCGTTCGGGCCGGTTCAACCTTCGTTCGCCGCGGTCGTTTTGACGGTTAGCCCGCCGCTCTGTGCGTTGTCGAGACCGATTGGCACGGCGCTCGCCTCGATTGGCTTGGCGATTTGCGCGGCGTTCACCGCGATTTGCGCGATCTCTTCGGTCAGGTTGAAATTCAGCTGCTGATGCAGATACCGATACCGCAAGCACTTCCGCTTGCGCCTCCTCGGCAGGAGCAACAAAGACAAGCGCTAAGGCCAAGGCCGATAAAGCGCTTCCTCGCAAAAGCTGCGTTAAATCCATGAGTTTGCCTTTCAGTGTTGCCGCCCCACCACTTACGGCGTGTCTATCGAGCCTCCAGTGCCTCGATGTGTCTTTGTTTAGAGATGAGTCGCTGAGCAAGAGCTTAACCACCTGTTTAGGGTTACGTTCATGTTATAAGCCTCCAACATGAACATCTTGCTCCGTCCGTGTCAAAGCGTCATTGGGGGCCGTCTATGTTCGAAACACTTCAGGATGTTGAGACCGATCTCAAGCAGCGGCTCGTGCGAGCCGCCAAGGATCGGCGCTCGCCTATGCATGTGCCGGCGGTTGTAACCAGCGATGTAGATGCGCGCGGGATGGTTCTGCGTGAGTTCAACCCGGCTGAATGGTACTTGCGCTTCCACACCGATACGCGCGCGCCCAAAGTGAAAGCAATTGCGGCCGATCCGAGCATGGCCGTACTGTTCTATGACAAGGGCGCCAAGATTCAGATTCGTGTACGCGGCAAGGGCCGCGTTTTGTCCGCTGGTCCTATGGCCCAAGCCGCTTGGGATAATGGCTCGAACTTTGCACGACGCTGCTATCTCGGTGATGGGCCGGGAGCGGTGAGCGAGACGCCAACCTCCGGGTTACCGCCTGAGCTCGAAGGCCACGAGCCAAGCGACGAGCAACTGGTTCCTGCGCGCGAGAATTTTGCGGTGTTGCTGGTCGAACTGATCGAGCTCGATTGGCTTTACTTAGCCCATACAGGGCATATGCGAGCACAGTTTGCGCGAGCCGATGAGGGAAATCTTCAAGGGAGCTGGGTCTCGCCCTAGATCCTGGGCCTAAGCTACCTTGGCACCGCGATCCTCTTCCGCTGGGGGAGGGAGCAAAATCACTTCTTCCCATTGGACTGACACTGGCAAATCTGGAGTTGTTCGAGCTCGTTCGTCCTTCTTGAGACCAGCACGCATGACCTTTGCGATGTGCTCAAGCACAGCGGCATGGTCAAAGTGTGCAGCATGGTGGGAAAGGGGAGAGCTTCGCGCAGACTTTTTGGCAACCACCTTCGCTCTTACGGGAAAAGCCTTACGATCCTTGTGTTCTTCGCGCGCCCGCAGACCAGCTACTCGCGATAGTTGGACGTCCAGAGTGTCTCTATCAAACAGACCAGACAGTGGGTTTGCTTGTTTACTAGGATGTGGTGGCCAATGCCTCAGGGCAAGCGTTGCACAGAGGCCAATTGCGACTGTGCCAAGCCCAATAATCACCGCCAGACTTGGTCCTATTTCGCCTTGCTCAATCATCGGTTCGCCCCCGCGGTTGTTTAAGCTCTAGCTTGCGTATTTTTCCCGATCGTGCGTTAAATCATAGTTAAGCTTGAATTTATCGCCTTCGCCAGTGTGAACGGAGGCAGCATTGATTGGGGAAGGCTCATTGAATTCTTGCGGCGCGGCGTTTCGCTTGGGCATTTGGCTAGCGTTAGTGACCCGGTCGCGCCCTGCATCCTTTGAGGCGTAGAGCGCTGCGTCTGCTCGGGCGAACAAGGCGCGGTAGCTCTCACCATCAACTCGCTCGCTTACGCCGAAGCTAGCGGTGATGCGCAGATCAAGCGGGCCTTCATCAATCTCAAGCTTGGTGGTGCGCGCTCGCAGTCGCTCCGCTAGGCCCGCAGCGCCTGCTTCTTCGCAGTTCCACACAACGATACAGAATTCTTCGCCGCCGATGCGACCCGCAAAGTCACCGTCGCGGATGGTTCTTCCGATTAGCTTTCCAAACTCGCCGATCGCCGTGTCGCCCGCCTGATGCCCCCAGATGTCATTCACCTTTTTGAAATGGTCAATATCACCGACCACCATCGCTAGCGGGATCCGTGCTTCTTCGGCCCGCACCATAGCGGCTTCAACCTCTTCTTCGAAGGCACGCCGGGTGAGCAGACCCGTCAAGGAATCCAACTGCATCGCCTCCTTTTCATTTTGGATATAATCTGAAGCACAAGCTGCGATCAGCGCAATTGCGAGCCCGAGCGAATTGATCGCAACACTGGCATTAAGCACGGAATAGTACATCGATTCCCGGTAGGTTTCGTGCATCAATGCGCCTTCGATCATGAAACTGAGCGACGGGCGAATGAAGAACTGGAGCGAGGTCAGCACCAGCATCCAGAACACCATGGCGTTTGCGATGTTATGATGCCGTGTTGATGCAGTGGCCTGCGCGCCGAGCATGTACATCACTGCGTAGAGTGTGCTTGAGATATAAAGATCTGCGCTGGTGAATTCAGCGAACAACATACTGCTACAGATCATTGGTCCTGCGATGATGCCAGCTGCGGCCATAGTTTTAACAGGGGCGGGTCGGTTCACCCGCGTTGCGACCGCCCAGATAAACAGGAATGAGCCAATGTAATACGGTATGTTCGTCAAGCCGACGCCAGGCCGACCTAAGTCGATCGGAATGAATTGTGACATCAAGAAGCCGATGCCATTCAACAGATAGGCGACCGAAATCGCCAGCACCACGCGGCGCTCCTTGTCCCACAGCCACAACGCGAAGAAAGTGGCAGCGATGAGCAGTGCGGTCATCGGAGTGACCAGACCGAGGATGGAGTCCCGCATTAATGATCCTTAAAGTGAGCGGCTACAGATGCCGGTCCTTGGTTAAATCGGCGTAAAACCCGTGAAACTTTCATCACGCATGCGGATTTAGAGTTGACCCGTTCACGAGCAATTGGGTTACGGAGCCAGGCATAGATGGCTCTCTATAAATCATCCGATTTGCGGCGATCGTTACTCTTTATTGACGTCGCGCCTTAACGAATTTTGGCACGTCGGTCCTTTAGTTAGCTAGTAGGTCTAACATTGGTTAGGGAGTGCTTGATGCGCCAATTCCCCAAGTCCGGTGACTCAGATCGGTCGGCTCCCAGCAAACTGAAAGGTGCAGAGCTAGATCGTTTTCGAGTTCTGGATGCCGCGCTTGCCGAAGCGCTTGACGTAAATAGCTGTCTTAAGCCTGAAGTTGCATTGATGCTGGAGCTCTATGAGGCTGACAAAGCGGGTAAGGCAATGACGGTCTCGGTATTAGGGCTGATCGATGGGATCGCACCGACAACGACCTTGCGCTATCTGGAGATGCTTCAGAAAAAAGGTTTGGCTACGCGCGTCGCGCATGAGAGCGACAATCGGATGAGCTACGTCGAGCTCACTGATTCAGCGCGGGCGGCGATGGATGCTGCGCTAGGAAATAGTTGACGCGG
>JBCDKX010000008.1:0-33890 GCA_038746055.1 Pseudomonadota bacterium | reverse complement strand
CTTGGCATTCGGGTGAATTCAGTCGCGCCGACCTTTATCGAGACGCCTATGACAAAGCCGATGCTGGCTGATCCTAAGTTTGCGGAATTTGTGAAGAATTCCATACCTTTGGGCAAGGTAGGCGCGACCCAAGACGTTGCCGATGCGGTGGTCTATTTGTGCTCGCCAGCCTCGAAGATGGTGACCGGGCATAGCCTCTTGGTCGATGGCGGATGGACTGCGCAATGACTGATATTGGGAGCCCCCTCCCCATCACCGAAGTCGCTACCACAAGCGAGAGCGACCTTCTCAATCCGGTCTCCGGGCGCCGAATGGAATTGCCGGGGTTTGACGCAGAATTCGTCGACTTCCCCGACTACATCGTGCGCATCACTGACCGCATCTGGCACGAGCGCCGGGTGGAGCTTTGCCTCGATTATTACACTGCAGATTGCGCGATCCACACCATGGCGGGCGACATCGTTGGCGCGGACACTGTGGTCGCAAACACCCATGCGACGCTAGCAAGCTTTCCCGACCGGCACCTCAACCCAGACAATGTGATCTGGTCCGATGATGGGGATGGCAAGTTCTACTCCTCGCACCTCATCACCAGCCCCATGACCAATCTAGGCGAAACGGAGTGCGGGCCTGCAACAGGTAAACGTATCAAGGTCATCACCATTGCGGACTGCGCCTGCCGCAATAACCGTATCTATGAAGAATGGCTCGCGCGCGATTATGCTGCGATGGCTCTACAGTTGGGGCATGATCCGCAGGAGGTGGCACAGCGCCAGGCAGCGCAGGATAAGGCGGATGGCTTCTCTCTGATCGAACACCATGCCGCCGATCATGCCGGCGTAAGAGCAAGGCCTCTGCCACTGGCCAAGCCTCCTCAAAATGCCGCAGCCGATCCCAAAGCGCTGGCGGTGTTTGTTCTGGGGCAACTATGGTCCCCGGGTGTGTCAGGCGCGTGGCTTGATGCCTATGATTTCCGTATCAAGGCGACTTGGCCAGCGCTGCGTTCGCTTTATGGCGAGGGGGAAGTCACAGAGGCCGCCCGTGCTGTCTTTGGGTGCTTTTCAAATTTGAATTTCCGCATCGATCACGTGGCGCAGGTCCCGTATCTTGGCGGCGCAGGCAGCGATATTGCCGTGCGTTGGACGATGGCTGGGGTACACTCGAAGGACGGCGCTTACGGGCCACCCGCGGGCAACCCGGCGCTGATCATTGGCGTCACCCATTGGCGGATCATATCAGGGCGGATTGCAGAAGAAGTGACCATCTGGGACGACATTGCCCTGCGCCGCCAATTGGCGAGTTAACCGCTGTGTATATCCCTGAGAAGATAACGGACGCACACCACCATTTATGGGATTTGTCGCATTGCCACTACCCCTGGCTAATGGAGCGCGGGGCTAAGCGGTTCTTTGGCGATCCAGCCCCAATCCAGCGCAATTATCTGGTCGAAGACTTGCGTGCAGACTTTGCTGAACTGACCGTCACCAAGTCGGTGCACGTTCAAGTCGGCGTTGCGCTCAATGACAGCCTTAAAGAAACGCTGTGGCTTCAACGCCAATGCGAGGAAACTCAGTTTCCAAGCGCTATCGTGGCCTTTGCAGACCTGTGCGAGGCTTCGCTCGGTGATGTGCTGGATGCACATGCGCAAAGCGTTGCTTTTCGAGGAGTACGGCAGATCGTTGGTCGAAGCGCAGAGGAAGATGCAAAGACTGGAACGAACACTCTGTTAGGCGAACCGGTATTTGAGAAAGGGCTTCGAGAGCTTGCTCGGCGAGACCTGTCCTTTGATCTGCAACTTACACTGCCTTTGATGCGTGAGTCGGCGAAAGTCTTGGGACAAGTGGAGGGCCTGAAAGTGGCGCTGTGCCATGCGGGCAGTCCGTGTGACTTCAATCCCGATGCATTGAGCGAATGGTATGCTGGGCTCCAACATCTCGCGCAAATCCCGGGGATGATATGCAAGCTGTCAGGCTTTGGCATGTTCAAGCACGACTGGGATATGGAGCACATCCGCCCGCTGATCCTAAACGCCATTGATGTATTTGGCCCCGAGCGTATCGCGTTCGGTTCAAACTTCCCGGTCGACAAACTTTACGCATCCTACGACCGGACCATGCGCGCCTATCTGGAGGTGGTGCAAGAGTTTACTCACTCTGAGATCGACGCAATGTTTTCAGGCAATGCGGACCAGTTCTACCGGATTTAGAAGTGCGCGCGGACCTTCGAAGTGAGCGAGTTTGCGCCCTCAAGCATCATCGAATGATCTGACCCCAAGAGGAAGAGCGTAGCGCCTAGCTCCCTCCATTTAGGGATTTCTTCGAGGCTCGATGTGAACATGCCGACGCGGCGCCGAGCCTTTGCAGCTTCGGCACAGATGTGCTCCACGGCCTCAATCACAGCAGGCTCGGTCGGGTTGCTAAGACCAAGCGACACCGTGAGGTCAGCGCGCCCGATAAAGAAGCAATCGATGCCCTCGACAGCAAGGATGGCGTCGAGACTGTCGAGCGCTTCCTTATCTTCAAGCTGCGCGATGATGGAACGCTCCGCATTGCTGGCCTCCAGATGCTCCGCCATGCCCCGCGCCATATAGCCAGCGGCCCGAGAGGACCCCGCAAACCCACGGCCCTCCCCGTAAGTCGACTGGTTTACAAGAAACTCAGCGTCCTCTGCGCTCGCAACATGCGGCGCGAGGATTGCCCCTGCCCCGCAGTCCAGCGCGTTCAAGATGTACTCAGAGCGAAGCGCCGGAATGCGCACAATGGAGGGCATGTCCGCAGCCCCCAAAGCATGCACACAGGCATCAATATCACGCCTATCAAAGGGTGCGTGCTCCGCATCAATGCAAACGGCATCGCAGTCACTGCGCCCCAAAACCTCGCAGATCGTCGGCGAAGGGGTCTTGAGGAAGGTACCAATTAAGGGCTCTCCTAATGCAAGGCGCTCCTTAAAGGTCATGCCCAGAGCTTCTTGCTCGCGATTTCAGCACCCTCTGCCATGGCGGCAAGCTTAGCATAGACGATGTCTTCGTCCACTGCGCCAAAGCCTGCAAAGGTTGAGAATCCGCAGTCCGTACCAGCGATCACTCTTTCGCGGCCGACGATGTTGGCAAACCGCTCAATGCGTTGCGCGACCAATTCGGGATGCTCGATAAAGTTGGTCGTGCTGTCGATCACACCAGGGATGAGGGTCAGATCGTCAGGCAAATCCGCCTCCTGAAATGCGGTCCACTCATGCGCGTGGCGCGGGTTTGAGTTTTCGAACAGTAGCCCCCCGATCTTGGCGCGCAGGGCAATCGGGAGCACAACCTCCATCGGCGCGTCGTGATGATGCGGCCCCTCGTAATTGCCCCAGCAAACATGCATGCGCACACGGTCCTTAGGCACATTGCGCAAGGCATGGTTGAGCGCGTCGACGTGACCATTGGCCAGCGAGATGTATTCTTCATCAGGGCGTCCTTTGAACATCATATGACGACCAAGCCCCAAGTCCGGGCTGTCAAGCTGCAGGACGTATCCGGCCTCCACAATCGCCTCATATTCAGGCCGCATCCCTTCAGCGAGCGCCTCAAGATAGTCATCTTGATTGTCGTAATATTGGTTGGGTTGAAACAACGCGATCACGCCAGGAGAGGCGGCGTTCATGAACCCTTCAAGATCCGGTGTGCCCTCCAACGCAGCCGAGAAGTTTGCAAGATCATCTGCCACGGGTTGCATCGATTTGACCGCAATCGGCCCGACGCAGCATGGGCGCTTATAAGTGGGCGTTCCGCCTGAGGTTGCTTGGCGCTCCAAGAAGCCCGGGAATTCCTCGAGGTCGGATGGCGGGCGGCGCGGGCTGTCGCCATCAAAGCCTGTAATACGGTCCTTGATATATGTGGCGTATGAAATCTTGCTCATCTCGCCATCGGAGACGACGGTGACGCCTGCTTGGCTCTGGCGCGCGACCACATCGGCAACCGCCGACTTCAGGGTCGAGTTGAACTCGCCGCTGTCGAGCTCGTCACCCGCCTCATGCGCAAAGACCAAGTCGGTGACGGCCTTCGAACGGGGAAGGCTTCCAACATGGGTTGTATGAATGAAATCGGTGTTGCGCATAGGGGACTTTCAGAAGGATCGGGCAGAATTGCCTAGGCGAGGCTAGCGAACCACGCGAGGAAGAGGAGGATGGCGGCGAAGGTGATGAGCAGGCCCCATACGGGGGCTTCGGCAAGGCCGGGGACGACGTACCAGCCGTTTTCGGATTGCGGTGCGCCGGAGGCGGCGAATTTGGCTTTTTGTCCAGGGACAGAATGCTCGTGCCAATGATTTTGAAAGCCACCGATAAGGACGCTTGCGGCCCATGAAACCACGATGTTTACTCCGCCGCCGAGTACCACATACCAAGGCCATGCTAGCTCTGGGTAAAGGCCTTCGAACCCTGCAAACCCTGTCACCACAGCAAGGCTAATGAAGCCCGCCACAACGCCGATAAGAAGACCCTTTTCATTGGTATGCTTGGAGAAGAAGCCAAGCCCGAACATCGCCAGCTTTGCACCGACAAGGTAAGAGCCGACCTTCGATAGGGTCTCAAGGATCGAGCCGCCGCTCTCGATAAAGGCAAAGGCCATGGGAATGACGATCACCGCCCAAACGAGCGTGAAGACGCGGGCAGCATTGAGGTAGTGCTTCTCGCTGCCATCTTTCTTCGCAAAGGGCTTGTAGAAGTCGACCACGCTCACGGTGGATAGCGAGTTGAAAGCGGATGACAGGCTCGACATCGAGGCGGACAGAACCGCTGCGACCAAAATGCCCATCAAACCCGGAATCGCGAGCGAATTTGCGAACGCCAGGATGATTTCATTGGTCTGATCAAACGGGCGACCTTCGAAATGCACGAACAGCATCGCGCCAATGAAGAAGAACAGGAAATAGATGAAAAAGGCGCCATAGCCCATCATCAGATAGCTCTTCTTCGCATCGCCAATCGACTTTGCCGCCATCGCGCGCTGCACCATCATCTGATTGCCGCCGTACACGGTGATGTGGAATAGCGTCATCGCAAAGACGCCCGCCCAGACGGTTGGTGGGATGGTCAGATCAAGACTCGTGTTAAGCGGGTTCAGTTTGTCGTTGTCGGCGAGGAAGCCCAGCGCTCCAGACATTGGCGATACATCGATCAGCAGGAAATAGAGCACCACCCCTGCGCCGATAAACAAGATAACCCCTTGTAAAACGTCGGTCCAGATCACCGCGTTCATCCCGCCCATCAGCGTGTAGAGCACGACGATCACGCTCATCGCTATGATTGCTGTGCGTGGCTCAATCCCGGTGACGAAAGTCACGACAATCGCGGTTGCGGTTAGGATCGAGGCGGTGGTGATCGACTGCGACATCATAAAGAGAAGGCTCATGACCGTGCGCGATGACGGGCCAAAGCGGCGCTCAAGGTACTCGTAGATTGAGGACAACCCGCTGTTGAAGAAGAACGGGAGGAAGAAGACGATCACAACGAAGATGACGAGCGGATAGTTGATATGGATCGCCAGCGCCGCCATGCCGTCGCCATATGCCCATGCGGGGCCGCCAAGGAAGCTAAGCGCGCTCACATAAGTCGCCATGACCGAGATGCCGATGGCCCACCACGGTGTAGAGCGGTCACCGAAATTATAGTCTTCTGCGCTTGAGATACGGCGGCTCATGCGCCAACCGAGCAAGAGATTGAGGATCAGGTAGGTACCGACAATTCCCCAGTTCAGTACGCCAAAGGACATGGCTACTTCTTGCATGTCATCACTTCCTTCAGCTCGTTTGGCTCAATGCTCGATCGGTGGCGGCTGCCTGGTCGTCCGCGATCAGATCGAACAATGCGCCAGTGACTTTGTCGGGTTGCTCGATTGACGATAGATGACCGCAGCGCGGCAAAACAACCAACCGCGAACCAGTTATGTGTTCAGCCATGTCCCGATGGATGGATGGTGGGCAAACTGTATCCTCTTTGCCGACCATGATGAGTGTCGGACAACTGATCTGATCCAGCGTTTCGGCGTAGGAGCGCCTTTGCATTAGCGCCTTGGTCTGCGTCTCAAACGCTTCTTCACCAAGTGATGAGGTCATATCGGACAGCAGTTTCAGACGCTCTGCTGATCGGTTGGCCGGGTACATGTAGTTGGGCTTAAGCTCATCGCGTAGAACCAGATCGAGTTCACCGGCTCTCACACGCTCAAGCTGCTTGGCCCGTTCGGCTCCTGCCTTATCCTCATGATAGGTTGTATTAAGCAGCGCAAGATGACTGATGCGATCGGGCGCTTGCCGCACAAGCTCAAGCGCAAGAATGCCTCCCATCGAAAGACCGACAGGAACGAATGTGTCTGGCGCTGTGTCGAGAATTCTTGCCGCCAAGCCTTCAATTGACGCATGCCCCGCCAAGCTTGGTGACGCACAGCTATGCCCGGCCCGATTTAGTGCATCCGCTTGGTCAGCGAACAGGCGTCCATCGCACATGAAGCCGGGCAAGAATATGAAATGGTGCTTACCCAATTTTTGCCGCCAAATCCCTCTCTCGATTGAAGGGATACGCATCATTGACTTCGAATGCAATTCTCATTGGTGGTATGTAGAAACTGCTTCTTAAGCCTCAGTCACGTGCGGGGACCTATCGCCGAGCTCACTATCGTGCGCTAGCTACACGGCATGTCCGCTTTCAACCCAGTTTGCGACATTCTCAGCTCTTCTAACGGGCGACACAAGCAGCCATTCGACAACCGCACCTAAGCAAAATCGGCAGGTACCGCACTTGCCACTCGACTTCGGACAAAGTTCGAGCATTGGTGTCACAAGCTTATACGGCTTGTTTCGCTTCGACCATTGAGCGACCTAGCCAGCTCGTCCGCACTGTCGGGCCTTTCGTCGGTGAGAGCACAATTCGCGCTTACGACATGAAGGGAATCACCAATGAGCAAGAGCAAACCCACAACCAAGATCGCCATCCTGGCCCAGCAGCTAAAGCGAGCGAAGGGCGCAACGCTTTCAGAGCTGGAAGAGGCAACCGGTTGGCAGCAACATTCGATCCGTGCAACCATCACAGGTCTGCGCAAGAAGGGCCGTACTATCGAGCGCACACGGTGTGGCGAAGTCAACTGTTATCACATCATAGAGGCGAGCTCATGACTGGGGGTACTGTTGAGACGACTCTCGCCTCGCTTGAAGACATGTCACTGCAAGAACTCCGTGAGCGATCCCACCACTTGGCTATGAGCCTGATGGTCGCAGTCTGAAGATCGTTGAAGACCACGCTGCTATCGTGCGCAATGTGTTCAGTCGCTACCTTGAACTTGGCAATGTGCGGCTCACCTTCCTCATACGCTAGGTCAGTTAGCGCCTCACTGCCAAGTATCTCTTCAAGCTCACGCAGTTCTTCGGCGAGTAGCTCTTCATCGAACTCACCCATATCGAGGATCTTCTGCGCGTTCATCGCATACACACGAAACTCGTCCGGGCTCAATCTGCTCGAACGCACGACCGTGACTGTCTCGAGCCCAAGCTCCTTGGCAGCCAGGACAAACTCTTCGCCAAAAACAACACGGTTGTCTCGGTCTACAAGCGGGGGAATCTCTGCGTCGCCTGTACGCTCAAGCATGCGCTTGGCAGCCTTCAATTGGTCAGGCTTGTACTTACGCCACTGGCGTTTCCGCGGCTGAATAGCCGACGGGTCGATCTTTTCTAAGCTTAAAGAATTCATTCCCATCCTTTCGGAAAAAATTATCTAACTTTTTCCGTGGTGGGATCCTCTGAGTAGAACAGAGACAGATCATAAGCAAGGCTCCCTTTTTCTAAGAGTTTCTCCAGTTCATGACGCATCCCCCTGTTTTCCGACCTCGTTCTTGACGGTTCACCATCGGATTCGCACGAATTCTCATGGATTCTCACAAGTTCTCATTGGAGGTGGAAAGCCTTACAGAGTGAGTAAACATCTGGTACCAAGAGGATATTTGGGGTTTTACCCGAATTGCACAGATGAAATCGCCAGCCGAAAACAGGGAGAAACAGGGAGAAACAGGGAGTTTGCCAATCCGGTACTGTGCCAAGTGGCTACAGAGAAAATCGGCAAATCCGTCGTTAATTCTCTCCGCAAGGAGCTCTCCGCACTACGGGGTCCATGCCTGAATGCGGCAGAACTGCGGGGTTCTGATCCATGGTTTGTCATTGATTCAGGAACTACCAGACTGGGTGGCGGAGACGGTGGGATTCGAACCCACGATACGGGGTTACCGTATACACACTTTCCAGGCGTGCGCCTTCGACCACTCGGCCACGTCTCCGCTGGGGTCAGCCCTCTAAACGTCGCAGGCTTGAGGTGCAAGCACTGTGGTGTCACAACGCTTTGTATGAAACACGTCGCACTGACAGCCGCTGCTGCGGTCGCAATTGTCGCCCCACTGGGCGCTTCGCTATCCGCACAGGAAGAGATAAAAGCCGCGCCCTCACCCAATGAAATTGTGAATGCCGCGCCCGCTGAGAAGTGGCTGCCGATTGCGGCTGACGATTTGCTGGTGATGACGCTTGCGCCTGGCCGCGACGGGATGGAACGCAAGGTGGTGATCCAGCTAATGCCAGCGCCTTTTAGCCAAGGCTGGGTAGAAAACATCCGTACGTTAGCCCGCGCCAAATGGTATGACGGGATCAGCGTCAACCGCGTACAAGACAACTATGTCGTCCAATGGGGTGATCCGGGGCATGACAATCCGGAAGGACAGGGGATTGAGACCAAGCCTCTGCCTGAGGGGCTTAGGGTGATGGGGGAAGAGGAATACCTTACTGCGGGCCTTGAGGAGAGGTTCGATTACGTAAAGCCGCTCGTATTCGGCATGCGTTCTGCAGCCATTCTGGGTGGGCTCAGCACAAAGGATCTACCGCTCATTGATCAAGAAGCTGAGGACGAGCTGTTTAGAGCATATGTGAAAGACCGGTATGCGCCGTACAACAGCTTCTTGAAGGGCTGGCCGATTGCTTCTGGCAAGCTAGATGCTGGACCATTCAAATCATCTTATTGGCCCGTACACTGCTATGGCATGGTTGGCGTTGGCCGCAATTTCTCACCAGACACCGGTTCAGGCGCAGAGCTCTACACAGTCATCGGCCATGCGCCTCGCCATCTTGATCGCAATATTGCGCTGGCTGGTCGCATTATCCACGGGATGGGGCATCTCTCCTCCCTCCCTCGCGGGTCTGGCGTTCTGGGCTTCTACACTGACGAAGAGGCAGACCTACGCACGCCAATCCTCTCAATCCGCGTCGCGTCTGACCTTCCCGAAACCGAGCAACCGCAGTTCGAATATCTTAGCACTGAAAGTGAGACCTTCGCGAAGTACGCCGACGCACGCGCCAATCGCCGCGATCCGTTCTTCATTGTGCCAGCTGGGGGAGCTGACATCTGCAACATCCCTGTACCGATCCGCGAAGTAGATGCGGAAGACCACGAGTGAGCGAAACAATCACGGCTACCCTTCCCTTGCGCCGCTGGCAGGGAGAAAAGGCGACTTATCATCTGGTCAGCTTTGCTGGTGATGCAGCTGAGGCACTCACAGGCTATGCCTTTATACAAAAACTCGAAATGGGCCGATCGCGCGGGTTTGGCTCGCTTAAAGTGATGGCACAGATCGGTGAAACCTCCTGGAAAACCAGCGTCTTCCCGCAAGGTAAGCAGTCGGAATGGATCTTGCTGGTCAGCAAGAAGGTGATGAAGGTGGAAAACTTGGCGCCAGGCGATCAAATCCCAGTAACCGTGACTCCGATCTGAGCGTCGTCACCTATCAGGCAGCCTTTTCATCAGCCTCAAGCTCACGCGCTGACCGCCGCACATCAGCGATAAAGCGGCCCGCCTTTTCGCGCAGATCATCAGCATGTGCTCCAAGCGAATTTGCGCTCGCAACCACATCTCCTGCCGCGGTGCCTGTTTCCTCGCTTGCCTCACGCAGCGCAAGAAGCAGCTCGCTTACTTGACGAGAGCCTTCGGCAACTGTGTCAATATTGCGCGCCAATTCCTCGCCCGAAACCGATTGCTGATCGACCGCCGTGGCAATGACTACGGCGACCTTCTCCAGTTCGCCAATCTGATCATAAATCGAGTTGAGATCAGTCGCACTAGAACGTGTCGAATCCTGCATTGCATTAATCTTCTCAGCAACCGAACTCGTCGCAGCACTGGTCTGCATCGCAAGCTCTTTGACCTCACTGGCCACTACTGCAAAGCCGCGGCCGCTCTCGCCCCCACGCGCCGCCTCAATCGAGGCATTTAGAGCCAGCAGATTGGTCCGCTGAGCAATCGTCTGAATGAGGCCTGCAATCTCGCCCACCTCTTCGGCAGCGCTCGACAGGTCGGTCATGCGGGTGTTGGCGTTCGCGACCAATGTAGTGGCGTCACGCGCAAGCGATGCCGATGCAGTGGCCTGCTGACTGATTTCATTGATGGAAAGCGCAAATTCATCTGTCGCGGCCGCTGCCGCGGTCACATTCGTTGAAGTGCTTTTCATCGCTGCGCTGGCGCTATCAGCCTGATTGTTTGAACCATCGGCAAGCTCAACCATTCGCGCTGATGTTCCGCGCAATTGTTCTGACGCAGCAGAAACCGAAGTGATCAGTTCACCGACCGAAACCTCAAAGTCTCTAGCCAAATCATCAAGCAGCTTACTCTTGTCGATTTTTAGCTGCCGCATTTCCTGCGCGACAAACCTCTGCCTGTCCAGCTGTTCCTCTACTTCAAGTGCGCGCCTTTGTGTGAGTTCGCCAAGTTCAAACGATGAGCGACGGAAAACTTCAAGAGCCCGCGCCATACCCCCGATTTCATCACTGCACTGGCGGCTTGGGATCTCGATGGATGTATCCCCAACGACAATCTTCTCCATGGTTCGGGTAAGCCCGGTGATCTTGCTGGAAACATCAGCTGCGATACGCCGGGCACCGACGGCCGACACACTGATGCAAGCGGCGCTTATAAGAGCCAGGATCAGAAAGAACTGCGAGATATCTTCAAACAACGCCGTTGTGCTCGATCTTAGCCGGTTGCGGATGAATCCCGTAAACTCGATAAGTTCAGCCTTGGCTTCTTCGATATCACCCCGAAACTGAGAAGGCTCCAAGCTCGCGCGGCTGGACGCTTCAAACTTGCGATCCAAAGCCTGTACCTTGTCCCGCAGACCAAGATAAACTGAGCCATAATCTTGCGGCATCGCTCCCTGTGACCGGATGATCGGTTCGTTGAGCAGCTCGACAGCGCGGGTAAGCGATGCATCCGTTTGCGCAAGCCCTTGGTCGCGCTGCGATTGAGAAACGCCAGTTTCGGCCAACTCGATCCCTTCGATGGCCTCATAGAGGGCAATCGTGGCATTGTTGCTGCGCCCTTCTGCATCATTCGAGAGTGAATTGTCTCTGCCAGCTTCGGTGAAGTACCAGGCAGCGCCAAGGATGAGGGAGACGACAAGGGCCAGGAGGATCGTATTCCCCAACACAGCAATGCTCAGCTTCTTGTGAACTGACAGCCGATCAATCCACCTGGAGCTCAATTCGATACTGGGTTGGTCAAATGATGGGGCCTTAGAGCCGCCACCGGACAAATCGGGTTCAAACTGATGATCTAGCGATGACAAGGCCTCAATCCCTTTGATTGTGCTGGTCCCACTGAGGACCCGGCTGATTGGGCAGAATTACGCAAAGAGTTTTAAAACATGGTAAAACAGCGTTAACCATGCCGCTTGGCCCATGCATTCTCACACTGCTAAGAAAGTGACTGCATCAACTCAATGCGATTACCGAAGGGGTCTTGCGTAAAGGTTCGGTGGGAGCCAGCGATTGGCTTACCGTCAACAATCGGATATCCTGCGGCGCGTAAGGCCTTCTCAACCACGCGTAGATCATCCACCAGGAAGGCGGGGTGCGACTTCTTGGAAGGTTTGAAATCGGGGTCGACACCAAGATGTAGGCCTAACATCCCACACGCAAACCAGCAGCCATTTGGCGACAGATTAGCCGGCTTCGTAACTTCGAGCAGGCCAAGCAGATCGCGATAAAACCCGCGCGCCTTTTCTTCCTCATTTTCAGGGATCGCAATTTGAATGTGATCCAGGCCGACGATCGCCATCAGATACGGTCAGCTTGGGCGACTGCGTCGCTGGCACGCAAAGCTGACAAAATGCGCGAAAGGTGCGCAACATCATTCACCTCAGCATCAATTGCGTAAGTCGCGAAAGGCAAATCGAGATGGGTTTGCGTAAGGCTCGTCACGTTGATCTTATTTTGTGCAAAAATCCCTGCCATTTCAGCCAAAGTGCCCGGACGGTCGTAGATCGTGACTGAAAATCGCCCGACAGCACCGTGCGAACGGCGTCCCCAGTTGAGATCGAGCCAATCGCTGTCGACACCGGTGGCAAGCTCAAGACAATCAATCGTGTGGACTATTACTCGCTCACCCTTGCGCCTAAGGCCCACGATCCGATCACCGGGCACCGGGTGACAGCATTCCGCCAGTTCAAAGGCAACACCAGGGGTGAGGCCGCGGACCGAAATTTGGCGCTCGCGGCCTTTCCATTCCTCGTCCTCTTCAAAGTTCGATGTACAACCTGGAACCAGCGCTTCCATAACTTCACGATCAGATATCTTACCGGCACCGATGGCGAACATTAGGTCATCCGGCTCGTCCATCGAAAGCCGTTCAATCGCTGCTCTAATCGCCTTTTTGCCAATCTTCGCAGGTACGCGCGCGGCAATCTCTTCGAACAATTTCGAGCCAATTTCAGCGACCTCATCGCGCTCCTTCAAACGCACGGCGCGTCTGATCGCAGCGCGCGCTTTGCCAGTCACAACAAAGCCAAGCCAAGAAAGCTGCGGACCGGCATCGCCGCCTTTAATGATCTCCACAACATCGCCATTCGAAAGCTGCGTTCGCAGCGGCATGTGTCGACCATTGATCTTTACGCCAACCGTCGACAGCCCGAGATCAGTGTGCACCGCGAACGCAAAGTCGACCGCCGTTGCCCCCTTTGGCAGCTGAAACAAGGCCCCTTTCGGAGTGAAGGCGAAAATCCGATCCTGATAGACTGCGAGACGGGTATGCTCGAGCAATTCTTCGGCATCATGGCTAGCGTCAACAATCTCGATTAGGTCACGCAGCCAGCCTACCTGCCCATCAGCTCGATCCTGCTGTTTATAGGCCCAATGCGCAGCGAGCCCGAATTCATTGCGATGGTGCATCTCGCGCGTACGGATCTGCACCTCAACGCGCATTGAATTTTCGTACATCAAGCTGGTATGAACCGAGCGATAGCCATTGGTCTTCGGGGTCGAGATGTAGTCTTTAAATTTGCCCGGAAGAAACTGCCATGTGGTGTGCAGAACTCCCATTGCCGCATAACAATCCGCAATATTTTCGGTAATGATCCGAAAGGCCATGATGTCTGTGACCTGATCAAAGCTAACATGGCGCTCAGACATTTTTTGCCAAATCGAATAGGGGTGCTTTTCGCGGCCAGTTACTTCGACTGATAACCCCGCTTCGGCCAGCGCCTGCTTGATCTTAAGCGCGATGGCATCGACCTCGCCGGTGTCTTCGCCGCGCAGAGCCTCCAGCCGATCACTGATGGTAGCGTAGGCCTCTGGTTCCAGCTCCTTGAAAGCCAACGCCTGCATCTCACGCATATATTCATACATACCCACACGCTCAGCCAACGGCGCGTAAATATCCATCGTCTCGCGCGCGATCCGTTGGCGTTTCTCGGGCTTCTTAATAAAGTGCAGCGTGCGCATATTGTGCAGCCGGTCCGCGAGCTTCACGAGCAACACGCGGATATCCTCGGACATAGCAAGGAGGAACTTGCGCAAGTTCTCCGCCGCCCGTTCATCTTCGGGCATGGTCTCTATTTTGGATAGCTTGGTCACACCATCGACCAGCCGCGCAACGTCAGGCCCGAAATTGCTCTCGATATCCTCAATAGTGACCAGAGTGTCTTCAACCGTATCATGCAACAGTGCGGTCATGATGGTTTCCTGATCAAGCTGCAGATCGGTCATTAAGCCTGCAACTTCAATCGGATGTGAGAAGTAAGGATCTCCGCTTGCGCGCTTTTGAGAGCCGTGTTTTTGCACCGTGTAAACATAGGCGCGGTTAAGCGCCGCCTCATCGGCGTGAGGGTCATAATCCAGGACCCGTTCCACAAGTTCATATTGACGCAGCATTGACGCAAGTTTGGTGCCCAGAGCAGCATTAGGCAAGCTGAAATCGCGGAGGTGAGATGCGAATGAAAGTAAACATTGATCGTGCACGATGCTGGCTCAGTATCGGCACTGCGGTTTTTGTGTTGAGCGGGTGTGAATACTCTGAGGATGTGCACCACCTGTCCGGTGAAGATCACGATGAGATTTCGATAAGGGCCACTCTTGCTCAACTTGATAATGTGGCGCAGCCTGCAGAAGATCTGGCGGACCTCTACCTCGATGACGCCGTGATCTTGCAGCCTGGCCAAGTTGAGGTGCGTGGCCGGGAGGCCATCATGGAGCTAATGCGGGCACAGGCGGATGGCCCCGAACTTGAGATGAAACACCGGATAGATGAGCTTGCCTGGTTTGAGGATGTTATCATTGTGCAAGGCGGGGTGACCGGGGTCGCTCGGCCAGATGATGGCTCAGGCCCATACCCATTCGCCACTCAGAACCTGATCGTCTTCAAGCGTGCGCCAGATGGCAGAGCGAGAATCTGGAAAGTCATCTATAACTCTGCTGCGAGCCCGCCATCCGCGAGCGAGTAGTCAACACTCGCTCCCTTTATTGATCTGCGTGTCCTGGCACTGTCGAGCAATGCTGAGATGTACCTGAAAACAAAGGGCCGGGCTGGTCTTTATCAGACCAACCCGGCCAGAACGAGCTCGAGCAGGGATAAGCGCTGAGTCTCGAATTTGGCCCGTGTAGATTCGTGTCCAACGCATGAGACGAATCGAGAGAAGAGAGCCGAGATCCTGATATTGCGACTAACTCGCAGTTGCAAGCGTGAAATGTGCTTTCTTGTAATTTTTTTGCGTATATCTGAAATTCTAGGCTTAACTCAGCGCCAAGTTGCCCGCGGCGGGAGGCTCATCAGGATCGCGTCAATATTGCCACCAGTCTTTAGTCCAAAGATCGTACCCCGATCGTAAACCAGATTGAACTCGGCATAACGCCCACGATATTCGAGCTGCTGTGTTACGTCAGCGTCGCTGAAATCGCTTTCCATACGCTTGCGTACGAGCCTGGGATAAATGTCGAGAAACGCCTTCCCTACATCTTGAGTGAAGGAAAAATTGCGATCAAAGCTCGGATTATCGTCACATTCGAGATGATCGTAAAAGATGCCGCCGACCCCGCGATGCACTTCGCGGTGCGGGATGTAAAAATAATCCTCCGCCCATTTCTTGTATCTCTCGTAGTAGGTCGGATTATGTGCCGCACAGGCTGCGCGCATTGAGGCGTGGAACTCGTCTGTATCCTCTGTGTAAGGAATCGGTGGATTAAGGTCAGCGCCGCCACCAAACCACGCCGCCTGCGTAGTCAGGAAGCGAGTGTTCATGTGCACGGCAGGTACATGCGGATTGTGCATGTGGGCAACAAGACTGATGCCGGTTGCGGTAAAGCCAGGATGTTCGACGCTGGCACCGTTCACCTGATTGGCGAACTGCTCCGAGAAGCTGCCACGCACGGTGGAAACATTCACCCCGACCTTTTCGAACACCTTGCCTTTCATCAGGCCCTGTACGCCTCCGCCCGGGTCTTGATTACCTTCTTCCTCCCGGGTCCAAGGGGTGTATTCAAAGCTAGAGTCTGATCCTGCGTCGCGCTCAATGCTCTCAAAAGCAGCGCAAATCTGATCGCGCAGGCTTTCGAACCAGTCTTTTGCTCTCGCTGTGTGGCTAGCAAATTCGCTTCCAGCCGATTCAGTCATCATGATCCCCGTCGTGAACTGTCAATCCGCACACTTGCGGTTACATAGGCGCTGTCCATCCGCTTTGACACAAATCAAGTCAACCGGGTTTTCGCTTGTGCAAACCCTTGCCAAAGGAAGGGATAAAGGCCAGACGAAAGCCATGGTTCCTGTTTCGTTCCCGACTGATTCTGACCCATCCACCGCTGGTGCTCCAATGGAATTCGCAGGGGAGGAATTGGTGCTGACCAGGTCGAATACGTTCTACTGGCCTAAGGAACGCACTCTGCTGGTAGCGGATCTGCACCTCGAGAAAGGCAGTTGGTACGCTGCGCAAGGACAGATGCTGCCCCCGTACGACAGCCGCGAAACGCTGGAACGGCTGGCCGATACGATTAAAGCATGCGGGGCACGGCGGATCATCACTTTAGGTGATAACTTTCACGATGATGCCGGGACCGTTCGACTGGAACCTTATGCGGCGGGCTTGCTAGAGGGGCTGATCCGCAGCCATGAATGGATCTGGGTAACCGGCAATCACGACGAGGACATGTGCCGCACCTTTGGCGCTCAAAGTTTCGAAGAGCTTGAGGTTTCTGGCGTAATCCTGCGTCACGAGGCAAAGGCCGGTGAAACACGTCCAGAGATTACGGGCCATTATCACCCCAAAATGCGCGTGCGTGTGAGGAACCGGCATATCGCAAGACCGTGCGCTGTATTAAGCCGATCGCAAACTAACTCAGAGCGCATGATCGCTCCCGCCTTTGGTACCTATACCGGCGGAATGGATGCGAGCGCTCCAGAAATCCTCGCAGCGCTTAGTCCAGCACGTGAAATCGATGCTGTCCTGCCAGCCAAAGGCAAATTGGTCACATTTCCGCTCTATCGAAGTGCAGCTTGACGCGCGCGCCTAGTATCTTAAGGGGTTCGCGCCTATATTAACGACTCAAAATATGGCTACAACAGGAGAACCCACATAGCCCGTCCACCTCGGCGTCAGATGGCCCCGCCAACGAAAAGCGGCCCTCGTTATGATAATTTTATTCAAGCCCCCAAGGTCCGCGTCATTGATGATGAAGGTGAAAACTTGGGGCTGATGTTCACACGCGAAGCGATGGAGCAGGCTCAGGATAAGGGCCTTAACCTCGTAGAAGTGTCCCCCAATGCGGACCCGCCCGTGTGCAAATTCCTTGATGTCGGCAAGTACCGTTATGAGGCCCAGAAAAAAGCCAACGCTGCGCGTAAGACGCAGAAGACGCAGGACATCAAAGAGGTCAAAATGCGTCCCAACATCGACACGCATGATTATGATGTGAAGATGCGCAACGTCGATAAGTTCATCAACAATGGCGACAAGGTGAAAGTGACCTTGCGCTTCCGCGGCCGTGAAATGGCGCACCAACATCTGGGCATGGATTTGCTCAAGCGCGTGCAGGAAGACGTGGAGGAAATTGCCAAGGTTGAGGCGTTCCCCCGCCTTGAAGGTCGTCAAATGCTGATGGTTCTGGCGCCGAAATGAGCGGCGGGCTGGCTAAATTGATCAAGCACTTTCGCCAGCTTCGGAGGGGGCCAAAACATGATGTGTGGCCAAGTTCTACCCATGGGTGGACACCCAATCGTAAGCTTCCTCCCACGCGAAAGGGTGAATCAGGATTGGCGCCCATTAAGCCAAAATCGCCAAATGGCCCGAACTTTTCAGGCGGAGCTGCGGCTCGCCTTGAATTCAGAAGCGACTAAAGCAGTCACCTAAGGAGCCGGGTGTACCATGGTCCAGAATTTCGGACCGCCTCCCGGCACCTCCCACTCTTCAGTGATCTCAAAACCCAGCCGCGTGTAAATAGCGACGTTTCCGGGCGTTGCGGTTTCTAACAGCACGCCGGTGCCCTGTTCGGCGGCGCGGGCAATGCCTGCGCGCACAATCGCCCCGCCCCACCCCTTGCCTTGAGCCTCTGGCGCAACGCCAACATAGCGCAAATAGGAATAAGGCTGCGGGCGCGGGTGGCGTTTGTACATTTCCTCAGCGACTTTGAGCCCGCGCGGCAAGTCTGAGCGGAACCCCGCTGCCATGCGCAAATTGTCATAGAGGCTGGCGAATAGCCCTTCGCGCACCTTGCCCGGCGGATACCACAGGCTTGCCGCGCCTCCATCAGACGAGGCCAAAATCTCGCCGTAACGCCGCGATTGATCGGCCATCACTTTGAAGAAACCTGGCAACATCCGTGCACGCTTTTCGGCATTGGGGACAACATAGCTGAGGCCGGGATCGTCTTGAAAAGCATGCGCCAGGGTGCGAGTGATCGCAATTAGCGGAGCACCGGCGGGCAGCGGCTTGATGGGTCGGTCTTCACGCATCGTCTGCCAAGGCCTAGCCCCAATTTGGAATCCCGCCAAATCGTTCCACAGCCACGCGCCGCCAATTCTTGGCGCTGGGCGAATAAGCTGGCAGTCTAGTGGAAATCCGAGAGAGGATCTGAGCAAACCCTATGACCGCCCGCAGGATCGGCCTTTTTCTTGGGCCCTTAGTCTTCGCGATTACCGCGATTGCGCCGCCGCCTGTTGGTATGGTCGGGGAGGCATGGCTGGTCGCCGGCCTCGTCGCATGGATGGCAGCCTGGTGGATGACAGAAGCAGTGCCGCTGCCTGTCACAGCTTTGTTGCCCTTCGTCGGCCTGCCGATGTTCGGCGTGATGACGGCGCGCGAGACGGCGAGCGCATACTATGCGCCGATCCTCTTTCTGCTTTTGGGCGGAGCGTTTATTGCGTTGGCGATCGAGCGCACCGGACTGCACCGGAGGCTAAGCCTTGCAATCCTAAAGGTCATTGGCAGCGAGGGTGGCCAAGTGCGCCTGCTGCTTGCCTTTATGATCAGCGCTGCGATCCTGTCCGGGCTCATTTCAAACACATCGACCACGCTCATTATGATGCCTATGGCGCTAGCTGTGTTAGCTGGTGGAGCATCGCTGAAAAGCGCCGACGGACCCGCCCAAACAACCGGCATTTATGGTGCACTGCCAATGGGCATTGCTTTTGCGGCCACTATCGGCGGGCTTGGGACCATTGTCGGATCACCGACCAATGGGATCGCAGTGCAGCTGCTCGATGATATGATCGGGCTGGAGATCAGCTTTGCGCAGTGGATGCTTTTTGGCCTGCCGATTGTGCTTCTCGGCGTTCCGCTCGCGTGCCTTATTATTGCACGTGTGCAGCAGGTCACAGCGCACCCCTTTGACGTGGCCGCAGCGCGCGCAGCGATTGACGATCACACCGCCTGGACGCCTGCGGAAAAGCGGCTTGTGCCGATTATCGCTATAACCTTTGCCGCTTGGATGACACGGCGCTGGGTTGCGCCGTACCTGCCTGAAGGCAGCTGGACCGATGGCACCATCGCCGTGATTGCTGCGCTGTCGCTGTTCCTGCTGCCCGATGGCACACACGACAACGGCAAAACCCGTCCCTTGTTGAAATGGCAGGAAGCCGACCGCGCGCCCTGGGGGGTGATCTTGATGTTTGGCGGTGGCCTCGCCCTTGCAGCGGGTATGCAGGCGAGTGGCCTTGCAGATTGGCTGGGCCAGTCGTTGCTGCCGCTCGAAACGCTCCCGCTCTTCATCGTGGCACTCGCCGTAGTCGCCATGGTGGTTCTGGTCACCGAGTTTGCCAGCAATGTCGCAACCGCCAGCGCGATTATCCCGGTCGTTGCGAGCCTGGCGGCAGGGCTTGGTCTCGGCGAAGCTGCAATCCTTATTGCTATGCCGGCCGCACTTGCCGCAAGCTGGGGCTTTATTCTGCCAGCCGGCACCGGGCCCAATGCAATCGCCTGGAGCACTGGCCGTCTACGAATTGAAAAGCTGGTAAAAGCGGGCCTTGTACTTGATCTTGTCGGAATCCTTATGATCGTGGCGCTGGTTTGGGGAATGGCAACGCTTACCTGAGGGGCAGCTTCCCTTAGGGTATCCACGATTTGACCTGACTATCGACCGCGCTAACTCTAAGGGCGTATCCTCAGCTTCTGCCAGGATGTACAAGGCGTCGAAACCGGAAACTCACGTAAACGCCTTGGGGATTCCCCTGAGAAATCCAGTTGCACATGAAACTGCTTCGGAATATCCAATCAACACAGCAAATGGCCTTTGGGGAGAGGCGCTTCTGCGGAGGTTAGAGGCGGGAGCTCCAATCGACTAACCAGCTAAGTCCCTGCCTTCCTAGGGACGATAACTTAGGAAGGAGATCAGCATCATGGCTGATGCAATCGATGCAACCGGCAACCCAACCCCGCGCCGCAAGCCCAAACCCGAACGCACCGAAATCGGCGGTCGGCCTCTCAAACCATCGACACTGATGATGGGGCATGGCTTTGACCCGGTGTTATCCGAAGGCTCATTGAAAGCGCCGATTTTCCTCACCTCCACCTTCGCTTTTCCCAGCGCCGCTGATGGCAAGCGCCACTTTGAAGGGATCACTGGCAAGCGTGAAGGCGGCGCAGAAGGTCTCGTCTATTCGCGCTTTAACGGGCCTAACCAAGAAATCCTCGAAGACCGCCTCGCGGTCTGGGACGGGGCCGAAGACGCACTCACCTTTTCGAGCGGCATGACCGCGATCTGCATCCTGATGATGGCCTATGCGAGCCAAGGCGATGTGATTGTCCACTCCGGCCCGCTCTATGCGGCATCAGAAGGCTTCGTCTCCAAAGTCCTCGTCAAATTCGGTGTGACCTATGTGGACTTTCCTGCAGGCGCGAGCGCGGAAGAAATCGAAGAGGTCATTGACAAGGCTAGGTGCCAAGCTGGCGCAAACGGCGGTAAGGTTGCGATGATCTACCTTGAGAGCCCGGGCAATCCGACCAATGCTCTGGTCGATATCGAAGCGGTCAAGGCAGCGCGTGACAAGGTGCTTGGCAAGCCCTGTCCGATCGCGATTGACAACACCTTCCTCGGACCGCTGTGGCAGCGCCCGCTCGAACACGGCGCGGATATCGTGGCCTACTCGCTTACCAAATATGTTGGCGGACACTCAGACCTTGTGGCGGGCTCGATTGCCGGTGCGAAACACTGGATGGACCCGGTGCGCGCGCTCCGAAACACCATGGGCGGGATCGTTGATCCGAACACCGCATGGATGCTTCTGCGCAGCCTTGAGACGGTCGAATTGCGGATGCAGCGCGCTGGTGAGAACGCGGCCAAGATTTGTGCTTTCTTCAGAGATCATCCCAAGGTGGCAGGCCTTGGCTATCTGGGCATGATCGATGAAGCGAGCCAACAAGACATTTATGACCGCCATTGTCTCGGCGCGGGCTCAACTTTCAGCGTGTTCCTTAAGGGCGGTGAGGCGGATTGCTTTCGCTTTCTCGACAATCTCCAGATCGCCAAACTTGCCGTCAGCCTGGGTGGGACCGAGACGCTCGCCAGCCACCCGGCCTCAATGACGCATCTCTCTGTTCCCGAACAACGCCGGGCAGCACTTGGCATTACGGACAATCTTGTGCGCATCAGTATCGGAATTGAAGACCCGGATGATCTTATCGCGGACTTTGAACAGGCGCTGGAACATGTTTAAATAATGCCATGATGCGTTTTGCCACAATTGCGCTTTTCGCTGCATGCGTAGCGCTAGCATGCACTGAACCTGCATCAGCGCAATTCGAGAGCACCTTCCCTGATACCCCACCTGAAAGGGGGCAAACCCTACTGGATTGGGCCGACCCACCAATCCTCAAGCACACAATCCCTGAATCGCAGCGCAGCGACACCTCCACTTGCGGGTCAACCAGCGAATATGATCTGGACCAGACAGCAGTCGCATGTTGGCCGGTTCTGCGTGCAGCACAGCTATTCCTCGTAGCTGACTACGCAACCCAGGAACCAACCGGCAATACGCTAGAGAACAAGCGCAATGCGATCACTCTTGCAGACGAGGCCATTGCCTTTATCGGCAAACCCGAATGGCCGTTGGAAGAATATCTGCTTATCAAGTCGCTTGAATTGAAACTCAACGCGCAAATAAATCTGGAGAACTGGCAACCAGCTCGTGAGACCGGCGAGCAGTTGATCGTTACACTAAAGAACGATTTGTACAGATTTGACGAATTCAGGCTCTCATTCGCTTATCACAAGCTCGGAGAAGTGCTGTTGCAGCTTGACGAATGGGATCGCGCCAGAGCGCTGCTTGAGGAAGCCCGCCTCAATTTGAAGGGATTTGACGGCGAAAAGAATGCGATGCGTTTCAGCGATCAGAGCGAGGACATGGTGATCCGCGCGATCAATCGCGGCGAGCTTCATTATGCCGAGGAAATGGCGCGCAGATACTTCGATTTTGCCAGCACGATAGACAGTCGAAGAGCATTCGGCTTTGAGACCCATATCGACTTGCTGCTCTATCTTGCTGCGCGCAAAGGCGACCGAAACGAAGCGCTAGACTTGCTCGACCAAAGATTCGCACAGCAATCGAGTTATTCGCCGTGTCGAACATGGCAATTCGACTTTCCACGCATGCTTGGCGCATTGGTCGAAGATGCAGACATCGCAAACACTCTTATTGATGGGGGCTGTACCAAAGACCAGTTGGACACACAGCCGTCTCAACCGATCCAAGGTTCCCGCGGCAAAACTCTGCCACCGCTTGGTGGTTAAAAGGTAGAAATATCGGCCTAGACTACGTCTGACTTCCAGACTAATCACCATCCCGGAGTTAGGCGGGAGAAAGAGATGACGGATTGCACCTGCATGGTTCAGCAGGGCCAGATTAGCGCTGAGCAGCAAGCAACATTGTGCACAGCGACTAGCGATTTTGCGCAAAAGCACTTTGGCACGCCAGCCAACATCAACTGGGTCGAAGTGCCTGAAGGCAGCGGCTTTACCGCCGCTAAACCGTCAACCTCGGTGATTGTAAGCGTACGCGCCGACCGCTCGCTTTCTCCATCAGAGCGGGTGCCTTTGCTGCATGAGCTAGAAGGCATTTGGCGTAAGCATGCAGGGCGTGGTCCTGATGAAGTCGTCTCGGTCATTACCGATCCAGCCCAATAAGGGGAGAAGTTAGATGCCACTTTATATTGTGAACTCCAAAGCTGGCGCGATACCCGAGGCGGCCAAGGCGGAGCTCGCGAATGATCTCACGCGCATTCACTGCGAGGTGACCGACGCGCCGCCGACTTTCGTACATGTGTTCTTCTTCGACGATGCCCCGATGCCGCCACTCGGCGACAAGACGGCCATGGTCTACGGCCAAATCCGTCATGGTCGGACAGAGGCGCAAAAGGCCCAGATTTGCGCTGAAATGTCGGCCGCTGTGGCGGATCGCTCAGGAATCTCCAAAGCTGGAATACAAACCTTCACGACTGATACGCCAGCAAGCTGGGTGATGGAAGGCGGTGATGTGCTACCTGAACCCGGTGAAGAAGCAGCTTGGCTCGCCGCCCATGAGGCAAAAATGGCTACACAAAGGGCCGACGCATGAGCAACACAAGTAAACCTGTCTTCCTTGTGATTGGAGCCGGCGCCGGGATCGGCGGCAATGTAGCAGCGCGATTTGCAGCAGGCGGCTATCACGCAGTCCTAGCCAGACGTTCGGACGAAGAAGGCTTGCAAAGGCTGGTCGGCGACATCGAAGCTGCTGGCGGCAGCGCTTCAGGGGTTCTTGTCAATGCGAGTGAAGACGGCTCAATTGAAGAGCTAGTGGAGCGTACCGAGCGCGAGATCGGACCGATTGACACAGCGCTCTACAATCTGGGCGCACAGATCGGGAACCGCCCGCTACATGACACACCGCATCGCACCTTTGAACTGGGCTGGCGCCTGGGTTGCTACGGCGTATTCCGCTTGGCCCATGCAATGTTCCCCGGAATGGTCGAGCGCGCCAAAACCGGTCGCCATGGGACCTTGCTTGTTACCTCGGCCACCGCTGCAGTACGCGGCAATGCTGGTCAGCACAGTCATGCGGCCGCAATGGGTGGTAGACGAATGCTGTGCCAGACTCTTAACGCTGAGTTTGGTCCACAAGGTGTCCATGTCGCGCATATTGTAGTTGATGGATCCGTCAATGCGCCTGATACGCTGGGCAAGCTCTTGGGTGACAAGTTCGATGCCTATAAGGCCGCTAAAGGTGATCAGGGCGTAATCGAGCCCTACGATCTCGCAGAGACCTATTGGAGTTTAACGCAGCAACCGCGCAATTGTTGGACGCATGAGATTGATATCCGTCCGTGGACCGACGTGGCATGGTGGAACGATAATCCCCAGATTGCGATCAATACGAGCTCCCAGCCCTCAGTGACACGTAGCTCTGATTAAAAATTGCAGGGAATACGTAAGTTATGTGTGTGTTAAGCTCTCGCATTAACTATCATTTGACCAACGTTCACTAGGTGCAAACAGCCGCTCTGTCCGAAAACGACCCATTTCCTTTATGGATAGCTCGTTAAGAAGGGCATAGCTCATGTGAGGATGCTGTAATGCGCTTTGATGTTCTGCTTGCGATGATTGGCCCCGGGCTTCTTGCCCCTTTGGCTCTAATGGCGGGCGGTTTCTTGCTTGCAGCGGGTGGGCTGGTATTCCTGCTGTTGCGCCGCAGAAAATCCTCAGCCTATGCAAGCGGGTTTGAAGAAACTGACAACATCCTCCCAGACTTACCCGCTGAGGATGAAACCGTGCAAGCGGCTGCTCCCGCGCCGCAATCCGCGCCAGCCGCAGAAGGAAAACGCCGCCGACCACTTGTTGCAGGAGCGGAACGAGCGGAAGGCACGCCAGCTGGTTGGCCGCTTGAAGAAGATATCGAATCCGCTGATTCGGAAGAGACAATTGCAGCGGAAGGCGAGTTTGAAGATGCTGATAATCTGGCGGGGGGCAGTGAATTCGATGAGTCTGAGATCAGCGAAGATACTCCCGAGGTAGAACTGGACGCTAAAAGCCACGATGTAGAACTCGAGCCAGAATGGATCGAAGAGCACGAGACCGCAATTGAAGCTAGCACCACTGAACACAGTGCAGCAGTCGCAGCCGGGGCGGCCACGACTTTAGCCGTCGGACTTGCTGACCATGCGGACACTGATGAGACAGTTGAACCGCGTGTTTTTGACGAGGCGGTCAACACAATCACTGCTACCGACGATATTGAAGTTAACGCTGATGCTGCAGGTGATGAAGACAACCTGCCTGTTTCAGCCGAAGTCACTGCCGCATTGAGACAACCAATTGTCTTTCGTCAGTTCTTGCCCCAATCACCGGTAAAGGATGGCCTGTCATTTTATGGCGGACAGCCCATCGCGCCCGATGACTTTCAGTGGCCACGAGAACGTGGAGCCCAAGGCGGCGCTCCATTACAGTTCATTATGCAGTGGGACTGTTCGCAGTTGACTGAACAGGATCCGACCGGCCTTTTGCCTCAAGACGGTGTGCTTTATTGTTTCGTCAATTGCGACCGTGGTTCAGACGAGCCGTTCCTTTCCGGCCACAGCTTCCTACATCTGCGTGGACCGGTCAGTTCCTGGAAGCCAATTGCTATTCCGGACGATGCCGGCCCTGCGCTGGGCAAATCTGGCGGGTCCCAAATAAGTGGATGCACCGATCAGATTGACAATGCACACCGGAGTTTCCCGCGTATTCTGCCGCGTTTCCCATTTGCACCGATTGCTTTCGATTACCCGTCGTCTGGCGATCAAGCTCATATGGCGTGGTCAAATGATGCAGCAGCAAGCGCGCTTCTTGAAGTTCAAAAAAACGGCGTCGCGGTAAGAGGAAACAGTCAAAAATCGGGGAATGCAAATGATGACCTTGGCCGTCCTTTCCCTGCTTTCCCGCACGACTTTGGCGCGATCAGAGTGGTCGCAAGCCGCATGATTGACGCCTTACAGAATCCCGACCAGATACTGGCGGAAACGCTCTATCCGGACCTGTCGGACGAAGAACGTGAAACCCAGTTTGCGGCTTGGTGCGAAGAGGCAAAAGAGCTTTATCTGCTAGGAATCCAGCGGCCTGAAGGTCACAAACTTGAACAGATAATCGCCGATGACATCTGGCAATGGGTCAATCATCGTAAAGGTGTTCTCGGGGCAAACTACACCGCAATCGCGGAAGAAGCGGTTGATCTTAGTCTTGGCGTGAGAAGCGAAGCGCTTGGCAGTGTGCCGGCAGAATGGATCAATAAGGCAATGGACGCTCATGCGCTTGCCAAGGAGTACGAGGCGGAAGATGGCGCTGATAACGATCATCGCATCTGTGCACCAACTCCTGCACGGATTTTTGGTCCAGCTTCGGCGGGGAACAATGAAGCGGAAGCGTTATCACACGATCATATCCTGCTCCTTGAGCTTCCCAGCGGGGCTGGTCCTCAACATCACTTTGGCGGAAATGTGCTGCAGTATTGGATCACTGCAGATGATCTGGCAGCGGGGAAATTTGACACCGTAAAATCGGTTGTAGTCGAGCCGTGAAGCCAGAAACGGTCAGGCTTTGATCAAGTCGGCCACCAAGCCACGAAGTGCAGTATCGAGGTCAGTATCGATTAGCTTGCCAGCCGCGCTATCGAAGCTCGCAGCAAAACTTGGCACGGAAAGGTACCCCACCACATTGCCGCCAAAGCGTGGCGCAGAGCTGACCGCGAATTCAAGCACGCCTTTGCCACCGCGTCCACCCGGCGAAGTGGAGAGTAAGAGCATGGGTTTGCCTTGCCAAACCTCGCGCCCAACCCGGCTGCACCAGTCGAACAAGTTTTTGAACGCAGCGCTGTAAGCACCGTTATGCTCGGCAAAGGAGATGATCAGCGCGTCAGCAGCAGCGATCCGAGCAAGGAAATCATGCGCCATCTGAGGAATGCCGCTCTCTTCCTCGCGGTCATGACGATACAGCGGCATTTCATAATCCTGGATGTCGAGCGTCTCGACTTCACATCCCTCCGCCAGGCTGGCAGCGTACTCGGCCAGCTGGCGGTTGATTGAAACGCTGGAGTTGCTGGCAGCAAAGCTGAGAATCCGCATGTTTGGCTTTATCCTTTCCACTCGCGGCGCTCTTCAGCAACGCGCAACACATCATAGGCGATTTGCAGCTTCTGAAACTGCTGAGCGGCCTCATCATCATCCGGCTTTACGTCGGGGTGCACCAGCTTGGCTTTGGCTCGGTAAGCCTTTTTCACGGCAGCGAAGTCAGCATCCGCTTCAAGCTCCAAAAGCTCCAGCGCGCGCATTTCATCGGCGCTGCGCGAACCATCGCCGGAACCACTCCAGCCATAGTGCGAAGCTTCTGCATAGCCTTCAGACTGTTGACGCTCTGCTTTTGCGCGCTCAGCCTTTTCGGCTTTGTCGAGACCTTCAAAATAATCCCACTTTGAGTTATATTCTGCGGCGTGCTTCTGACAAAAGTACCAACGCTCATTACTATTCGGGGCCTTGGGTGCAGGGCAGACCCCAGGTTCATTGCAGCCTGCGCGATCACAGATGCGCACATTAGTTGCCTCACGCGCGGCTTCATAGCCTCGCCAGCGTGGGAAACCCCAATCATTTGAGCGGTGAGCTCTAGGCACGCAGTTTCTGCCGGCAGAACTGAACTCGCAAAACCAGTATGTCGTTCATCGGATTGATCACGCAGACTATCTAGGCCTTGTGGCATGCAAAGGGAAGATATGTGCAACGCTTGGGAACAAGTTGCGAATTGAAATGTTGCAATGCAACAGTTCATTTACGAATTTTACTTAGGGCAGCATGTCTCGGGCATTGCCTTGTGTGGCACAGAAACCAAGGGATCTTAGGCCGTCTTTATGAGCCAGCAACTGCAAATCTCCAGCCTTTTCAGTGCCTTCGCGCTCGTTTGCCTATGCCTGTTCGCACGTGTCAGCGGCGATAGCGAATTGCGTCTTGGTAGCGATAACGGACCCCTTGTGCAGGTGCTAAGCCACAGGGACTGACCCCACGAGAAAAACGCGCCCGCCACATACAGTAAGCGAGCGCGTCCAATTTTTGAAACCGAGCCTAATTGATAATTATGCTCGCAGCCCGGCGATTCTGTGCCCATGCAGTGGCGTTCGAAGCAAGCGCGACGGGACGCTCTTTACCGTAGCTCACCGTACGGATACGATCCGGTGAAACACCAAGGCTGACCAGATAGTTCTTCGCTGCATTGGCGCGCCGCTCACCCAATGCAACGTTATATTCGCGCGTCCCGCGCTCATCGCAATGCCCTTCGATGGTGAAGGTAAGTTGTGAGAACTGCGCGAAATACTGCGCCTGTGTCTGAAGCGCAGCGGCATCGGTGCTGTCGATGTTGAAGCGATCAGTATCAAAGAAAATCGTGGTCGATGATCCTACCGCCTGTTCAAAATGTGCTTGCGTGCCAATGGTGGGGCCAGCTGGCGCGGTCGGAGCTGCCGGGGCAGGCGGGGGCGCTGGCGTTGCTGCTGGCGCTGGCGGAAGCTCCTCAGGGGCTTTCTTTGCACAGGCCCCGAGAGCCAGTGCAGAAGTCATCAGAATGATCGTGGCGGTGTTGCGTGCAGAGAAGGTCATCAATTTACTCTCCGATATTGTGCTAAATAATCATGAGCGGGGCAGCCTGAGGGGTCAACAGCTAATGCATCTGCTAGATTTATGAGGGATTTACGTCATTTGTTTAGGGGCGAATGGGTCCCCATGCGGGATCTGATGCATCTACCGGGGTCGGTAGTCGGCGCTCATTGCGGCCAGTGAGATCAACCTGCCACAACGAGGACCGTCCCGAATTCCGGGTTGTACGGAAAAACTGTATGATGCGTCCATTAGGGGCCCAAGTGGGCGCTTCATCCTGCCAGCCGTTGGTAAGCACCCGCAACGAACCACCAGACGGCGTCATGACAGCCACATTAAAATCGCCAGCGATGCGCGTGAAGGCAATCTGGTCACCGCGCGGGCTCCATTCCGGCGTTGCGCAGCGTCCGCCGAAAAAGCTGATCCGGCGTTGGTTTGAGCCATCGGCGTTCATCACATAGCATTGCTGGGCACCCGAGCGGTCACTCTCAAATACGATCCGGCGGCCGTCAGGTGAATAAGATCCGCCGATATCGATGCCCGGTGTATTGGTCAGCCTAGTGCTGCGCCCGCCATTGACTGAGACGCGATAGATATCGGTATTTCCGCCTACGGCCATTGAATAGAGCACCGACTGCCCATCTGGCGACCAACGCGGGGCAAGGGTTGGATTGCGATTTTCCGTCACCAGCGTCTGTTTACCCGATCCGATATCATAGACATAAATGCGTGGGTTTCCATCGACGTAGGAAAGATACATGATTTTGGAATAATCCGGGGAATAGCGCGGAGTGAGCGCGGTTGCGCTGCCAAGGGTCAGAAACCGGTGGTTCGCACCATCGGAGTCCATGACGGCCAAGCGCTTGACCCGGTTATCCTTGGGACCAGTTTCCGCGATATAGGCGATACGACTGTCAAAGAACGGGTCTTCGCCAGTTAACCGCGCATAGATAAGGTCTGAGCATTTATGCGCCGCGCGTCGCCAGTCGGCGGGGCGCACAACCCAACCTTCGCGGATGAGTTCATCTCTTAAGACCACGTCATAGAGATAGCAGCCCACTACCAATCGATCATCGTCGCGCGCACGGACATAGCCATGAACCAGCATTTCTGCCCCGCGCCCGGTCCAGCTCGACCAGCTAGGGTCAGTAATTTGCCGAAAACCAGGGCCAGGCAGGCTATCAGGTCCAGTGGGCTCAAACAGACCATTGTTACGCAGGTTTGCCGTAATCACACGCGCGATTTCGCGGCCTAAAGCGCCAGTACCATTGGCGTTGGCAGGTGTCGACACGTCCTGATCAGTCGCGAAGGCGGGGATGGCAATGCCAAGATCTTCCCAATCGCTTTCATCGGTGGTTGAACCAGTAAGACCACCACCATCATCGTCGGCCTGCTCTTCAAAGGCCGTTTCAACTGAACCGCCGTCAGACAAAGGTTCGCCCAGATCTTCATTTTGGGCCGCCAGTGGTGTGACCCCAAACGCCAGCACCGCGCTAAAGAGGAGAGAAAATTTCATGCTCACAGCCTTCTATCAAACCTCCACTCACGAATGTTCTTCCAAGCGTTGTAATACTCATCGGGTAAATCGAAAGGGGCAGCGCGTTGAACCGCACGAATGGCCCGTTCAGCGTGCAATCCAGCCTGCGGTCGATTGCTATCAGTGATACCCGACTGGCTTACCACCCGCGGACGCCCATTAAGCGAACCGTCTTCATTCAGGCGAAACGCGAGGACGGTCACCAATTGCTCAGCATCAAGACCAGACGGAGCTTCCCAATATGGTCGCAATTGCCGATTGATCGCCTGTTGCAGCGAAGCGCGCGCGCTGCGACCAATCTGATTTGCGGGAATACGGGTTTCATCGGTGTTGCTGGCACTGCCTTGCCCACCAAGAAAATTGTCACCAATACGGCTACCGCCGGGCTGCTCGGATGGACGCGGAGTGGGCTGTCGGCGCTCTTGGTCTGGCCGACGGCGCGGCTGCGGCTGGGTTTGCGGGCGCGGTGGTGGGGTTGTCTCTGGCTCGACTTCGGCAGGCGCTTGTTCCACTGGCGGGGCCGGCTCCACAGCCAAAGTCGGAGCAACAGCCGCGCGGCTTTCCATCACAGGCTCTGGTGCAGTGGACTCAAGGCTGACTTCGGTCGCCAGACTGACCGTCATGCGTTCAGGTATGGGCTGCTCATTGCCGCCAAGCAGTACTTGTGCGGCCAGCAGGCCAATTATGGCTGCGTGCAAGATGATTGCGACCAAAAGGCCGATCTTGTCTTCGCTATGAAAGGCACTCCGCTCCATAACCACTACCGCTATGGCGCGCTATCTGAACTGTCGGTGACTTGATCGATTGACGTGAAGCCTGCGCGACCCAATTCACCGAGCACCGCCATCACGCGGCCATAAGTCAGGCGGCGGTCACCGCGCAGGACAATCGTCGGCAATTCGCCGTCAGCTCCGCGGTCCAACGCCGCCAGCGCATCAGGGAAGCCGCCCACCGGAACCGCCTCATTCTCAACATAGATACGACCCTCGTCATCAATGGTAATGTTGACCACATTGGGCCGCTCTTCGACAGGATTTGCCCGGCTTTCGGGAAGCTCAATCGGAATACCGACAGCCGGCAGGGTAACCGTGACCATGAAGATGATCAGCAGCACGAGCATCACATCCACCAGCGGTGTGACGTTGATTTCCGCCATCGCAGCCCGGCGACCACGCTTGCCACGCCGACGACTGCTAGTGGCCATTCCCATCGCCATTACGCTTTGTCCAGTTCGCGGCTTAGGCCTGCATGGACCTTGTCGGCAAAGCGTTGGAGCCCAGCCTCATATTGGTCGACCGATTTGCTGAAACGGTTGTAGAATATCACCGCGGGAATAGCCGCAAACAGGCCAATTGCAGTCGCAAAGAGAGCCTCGGCAATACCGGGGGCGACCACCGCCAGTGAGGCAGATTGCTGCTCACCGATCTGAAAGAAGCTGTTCATGATACCCCAGACCGTGCCAAACAGACCAACGAAGGGCGAGACCGATCCGGTTGTTGCAAGGAATGTGAGTTTACCTGCAAGCTCGTCAGCCTCTTCAGCGACCTGGCTTTCCATTGCCTGCCCAATCCGTTCGCGCGCAGCAGCGCGATCAGGCGCGCCGCTTTTGGTCGAACGTTTCCACTCATCGAGCCCTGCCGCGGCAACACGTGCGGACGGAATAGCGGTACGTTTACGCTTTGATAGTGCTGCTTCACGGTCATTGGTGGCCCAAAAATCGCTCTCATACTCTCGGCTCGCCCCGTTTAGCTTTCCGAGCCTTAGAACAAAGGCGACAATGATCGCCCAGCTCCAGATGCTCGCCAAAACCAGACCCACAATTACCGCCTGCACAATGATATCGGAATCCAAGAATAGCTCGACTGGATCAAGCCTGGTTGGCCCGACTGTCGCACCTGCCGCCGCAGTGGCGACAACGTTCAAAAAGGTTAAGCCCACTCTTTAGTGTCCTTTTTCATCCATGAATTTCTTGAAGCTCTCGACCCATTTTGCCGGTTGGCGGCGTGGGCGGCCTTCAGGAGTCAAAAACCCGGCGCGCACTGATGCGCTCGCCAGCACCTCTTCGTGCTCTTCATCGACACGCTTGGCCACTTGCTCCATCCGCACGCTCGCTGCGCCGACTTGGCTCGCTATCGTCTCAATGACGACATCATCGTCAAGCTTGGCGGGGCTGATGTACTTCACCGTTATCTCAGTAACCGCATAGGCCCCTTCGCCGCTTTCAATCGCGGATCGCTGGTCGATTTCAAGCAGCCGCAACAAGTCGGAGCGTGCCCGTTCAAACCAGCGCAGGTAATTGGCGTGATAGGTTATTCCTGACAGGTCGGTGTCCTCATAATAGACGCGCACCGCATAAAGGTGGCGCGAGCCGTCGAGGACACCGCCAGGAGTTGTTGGTTTAACCATTACTTATCGGGGTTAGCGCGAGTGTCTGGAGCATTCCACCCGCAACTGCCCTCGCCCACATGAATGTCGACAGAATGAATCGTCCATACGGTAGAGCGAGTCGCAGCGACGCTTAGGCAATCATCCGTCCAAGGGGTTGCCCACCAAAGATGTGGACATGAAGATGGGGGACTTCCTGGCCCCCGTGGTGTCCAATATTGGCCATCAGGCGGTAACCGGGCGCGACTAGACCCTTGGCCCGCGCCACCGTACCCACAGCACGCACAAAGCCTCCGATTTCAGCATCTGAAGCCTTAGCGGAAAAGTCATCCCAGCTGACATATTCACCCTTGGGAATAACCAGCGTGTGAACTTCAGCCTGCGGATTGATGTCCTCAAAGGCGTAGGCCCATTCGTCTTCATAGACCTTGTTAGAGGGAATTTCCCCGCGCAGGATTTTGGCGAAGATGTTGTTTGGATCGTAGGGGAGCGTTGGATCGATTGGCATACTACTCGCTCCTGCTGGCTTTTTCTTCAAGGCCGGAGAGGCCCTCGCGGCTGTCCAATTCGGCCAGCACATCGTCAAGACTTACCCCTTGCGCTTGCAGCAGAATGAGCAAATGGAAGATGAGATCAGCGCTTTCACAGACCAGTTCCTCACTCACCCCTGACATCGCCGCAATCACCACCTCGGTCGCCTCTTCGCCGACTTTTTGAGCGACCTTGGCAGTGCCCTTGGAATTGAGCTTGGCGACATAGGAGGTGTCGGGCGAGGCACTCATGCGCTCGGCAATGGTGGCTTCAAGGCGTTTGAGTGTGTCCATAGCGGAGCCCCCTTCGCATTAAATCCCGCGCGCCGGAAGCCCTGCATCGCGCAGCGCCGTATGAGCCTCAGCGATCGAATGCGTGCCAAAGTGGAAGATTGACGCGGCGAGTACCGCACTGGCCTTTCCTTCGCATACGCCATCGACGAGATGTTCAAGGTTGCCCACCCCGCCGCTGGCGATCACCGGAATAGCGACACTGTCGGCAATGGTGCGCGTGAGTTCGAGGTCATATCCTGCCTGCGTTCCATCACCGTCCATTGAGGTCACCAGCAATTCGCCCGCGCCAAGCACAGCGACTTTGGTGGCATATTCGACCGCATCAATTCCAGTCGGCTTGCGACCGCCATGAGTGAAAATTTCCCATTTGGATGCTGAGACCCGCCGTGCATCAACGCTCGCCACCACGCATTGGCTGCCGAATTTGGCGGCAATCTCGCTCACCAACTCGGGCCGAGCCACAGCCGCTGAGTTAATCGCAACCTTATCAGCGCCTGCCAGCAAGAGCGCGCGCGCGTCCTCAACGCTGCGCACCCCGCCGCCGACCGTGAGCGGCATAAAGCACACTTCGGCGGTGCGCCTGACGATATCGAGCAGCGTCCCGCGCCCTTCGTGGCTGGCCGAGATATCGAGAAAACACAGCTCATCCGCACCCGCCGCATCATAAGCGCGCGCCTGCTCCACCGGATCGCCAGCGTCTTTGAGATCAACGAAGTTGACCCCTTTCACAACGCGCCCATCGGCAACATCGAGG
>JBCDKX010000007.1:0-34622 GCA_038746055.1 Pseudomonadota bacterium | reverse complement strand
GCGATGTCGTGATTGTCGGCGGCGGACCTTCGGGTCTCGCTGCGGCGATTCGGCTGAAGCAATTGAAAGAGGACCTTGAGGTCGTCGTTCTTGAGAAGGGCTCCGAGGTCGGCGCGCACATCCTGTCGGGCGCGGTGGTCGACCCTAAAGCGCTCAGTGAGTTATTCCCCGATTGGCGTGATATGGACTGCCCCATGGCTGAAACTCCGGTGACCGATAACTGGCACTGGGTAATGAGCAAAAAAGGCAAGATGCCGCTCCCGCATTTGTTCATGCCGCCGCTGATGAGCAACCATGGTTGCTACACCGGCTCGCTCGGCAATCTCACCCGTTGGCTCGGTGAGCAAGCCGAAGAGCTTGGCGTGATGGTTTTCCCCGGATTTCCTGCCTCCGAAGTCATGTTTGATGAAGAGGGCGCGGTGCGCGGTGTCATTACGCAGGATATGGGCATCGCCGAGGACGGCAGCCACAAGGGCGATTATGAGCCCGGCATGGAGATCGAGGCAAAATACACGCTGTTTGCGGAGGGTGCGCGCGGGCATCTCACCAAGCAAATGAAAGCTAAGTTTGACCTGGAGGCGGATTGTGAGCCGCAGGTCTATGGGCTCGGTATTAAAGAGCTGTGGGACATTGACCCTAAGAAGCACGTCCCCGGTCGGGTGATCCACACTCAAGGCTGGCCGTTGAGTGAAAGCGGCACATGGGGCGGAGGGTTTTTCTACCACCAGGCCAACAATCAGGTAGCGCTCGGCTTTGTGACGGCGCTCGATTACGCCAATCCTTGGGTCTCGCCCTATCAGGAGTTTCAACGCTGGAAGACGCACCCGGCGATCCGCGAATATCTTGAAGGCGGGACACGTGTGGCTTACGGCGCGCGCGTCATCAATGAGGGCGGCTGGCAATCGGTGCCCAAGCTTGCCTTCCCTGGCGGCGCGCTGATCGGTTGTGCCGCGGGCTTTGTGAACGTGCCGCGCATTAAAGGCAGTCACACCGCGATGAAGAGCGGCATGCTTTGCGCAGAAGCGATCGTCGAAGCGATTGAGGCGGGAGAAAATCAGCCCGAGCTTAAGAAATATGAGCCAAACTTGCGAAAAAGTTGGATCGCTGATGAGCTCAAGGTCGTCCAAAATGCTGAACCCGCCATGGCGAAGTTCGGAGACGATATTGGTACGATAGTGGGCGGGATAGATATGTGGATGCGCACGCTCAAGATTGGCCTGCCGATTAGCATGAAGCACCATGCCGATTACACTATGACGGGCCGCGCGGATCTTTACCCCAAGATCAACTATCCCAAGCCCGATGGCGTGATCAGCTTCGACCGCCTGACCAATGTGGCTTATTCCTTCACCAACCATGCTGAGGACCAGCCGGTGCATTTGCAGTTGGGTGACGGCGATTTGCAAAAGGCGAGTGAGTATGACGTCTTTGGTGGCCCTTCCTCACGCTATTGCCCGGCGGGCGTTTATGAGTGGGTCGAGGAAGAGGGCAAAGAGCCCAAATTCCAGATCAACTCGCAAAATTGCGTTCACTGCAAGACCTGCGATATCAAGGACCCCAACCAGAACATCAATTGGGTTACGCCGGAAGGTGCGGGCGGGCCCAATTATCCGAATATGTAATCGTGGCTGATATGCTCCAGAATGAAGGCGACCCCGTCTTCTTTCAGCACATTGTCTGGCTTTTTGGCCATCCAAGCGTTTGGGTAACGATTGCCAGCCTCATCTTTTACGTAGTTGGCGCGGTGAAGTTTGGCCGCGTGATTAAGCGGAGCGGGCAGATCCTCTGGTTTCGTGCGTACCTTACCGTCCTTATCGCCTTTGGCATGGTTTATGTCTTTCTCCTGAGGCAATCTTACAAAGCACTAGTTGACGGCGCGCCAAACTTTTACGCCTTTGAAGGACTCATGTGGATTGAGATTGGCTTGGCGGTATGCGCGGTGGCATCTTTGATCTGTATTGTAGTTGACCTATTTCGGCGCAGTAAGGTGTGATCATCTCCAGCCCTCTAACTGAAACCGCCTACGCCAAGATCAACCTTGCGCTGCATGTTCGAAAGCGGCGGGAGGATGGCTATCATGAGCTTGAGACGCTGTTTGCCTTTGTCGATGTGGGCGATACGCTAAGCGCACAAACCGCTGAGCAAGATCAAGTCACGACGGTTGGCGAGTTTGCGGCCGACATCGACATTCCTTTCGACAATTTGGTGGCCAAAGCCCTCTCAGCGCTCCCGCGCCCTCAAGGGCTCAGTGTAACCCTCGAAAAGAACCTCCCCGTCGCCGCTGGGCTGGGTGGGGGCTCGGCTGACTCAGGCGCGGTGTTTCGGTTGGTCGAGCGACTCCATGGCCTTCCAGATAACTGGCACGAACGAGCTGCTAAATTGGGTGCTGATGTGCCATCGTGTGTACGCAGCGAAACCGCTATTGGGCGCGGCACAGGCACTGAGCTGGAGCCGGTTGAAGACGACCTCAAGGGGACGCCTGTCCTGCTAGTGAACCCGCGCATACCGCTCTCCACCGCGTCAGTGTTCAAGGGATGGGATGGCTATGACCAAGGGCCGATCCCCGAAGGGTCTGCTAGGGATATTGCAATGTTCGGCCACAACTCGCTTGAAAGTTCAGCTTGCGACCTAGTTGAGCCCATTGCTGATGTTCTCGAGCAATTGACTGCGACCGATTCAACCTTTGCCCGTATGTCAGGCTCTGGTGCGACCTGTTTTGCGCTCTTTACCGATGAAGAAGCGCGCGATGATGCGACTAAAGCTATTACGCGAAAACGCCCGAATTGGTGGCAGCTAGCGGGCAAACTGCGGTGAGCGTGCCTTTCCGCCACATCGGCCCTAAAACACGGGGCGGTATTGTGTGTGTCTCCGATCACGCCTCCAATCGTGTGCCCGAGGGCATTAAACTCGGTATCGATCCGGCGTTGATGAATGAGCACATCGCGATTGATATCGGCGTTGAAGGCATTGCCGAATTCATGGCTGATCAGCACCGTATTCCAGCCCATCTTGCCACCGTCAGCCGCCTGGTGATTGATCTCCACCGTGAGGAAGATCACCCCGGTGTTGTCCCGCCAGAGAGCGATGGCCACACCATCCCCGGCAATATTGGCTGCGATGTCGAAGCGCGGCTCGAGCAGATCTATCGTCCCTATCACGCCGCAATGGCTAAGTGGCTCGATGAGCGCGCGCCTGAGCTGATAATCTCGCTCCACAGCTTCACGCCAAAATTAGCGACCAGCGACGAACCGCGTCCTTGGGAAGTGGCACTGCTCTACAACCAAGACGACCGCGCCGCGCGCCATGCTCTCCGCTTTTTTGCTGAGGAAGGCTTCAATGTCGGCAATAACGAGCCCTATTCCGGCAGACAGCTTAATGCGACGATGAACCGCCATGCAGAGCCCTTTGGTCGGCCCTATTGCGCCATCGAAATTCGCCAGGATCTGATTGCAGGCCGACAAGGCCAAGCGGAATGGGCGAACTGCCTCGCAAAAGTGTGCAAAAGGGTTGCGCTTGCGCTATAATTACCGCAAAGGAAATTTCATAAATTTCAACGCATGAGAAATAAAGTTATAAAATATGTCGTTTGACAAATCTAAACTTCCAAGCCGTCACGTATCGGTCGGTCCCGAACGTGCGCCGCATCGCTCCTATTATTATGCAATGGGGATGACCGAAGAGGACATTGCACGTCCCTTCGTCGCAGTGGCGAGCGCTGGTAATGATTCTGCGCCCTGCAACACGACCTTGAACGCGCAGGCCGATATTTGCCGCAAAGGTGTGATTGCCAATGGCGGCACCCCACGCCGGTTCAACACCATCACTGTGACCGACGGTATCGCTATGGGCCATCAAGGCATGAAAAGCTCATTGGTGAGCCGCGAGGTTATTGCCGACAGCGTCGAACTTTCGGTGCGTGGTCACTGCTATGACGCGCTTGTCGGCTTTGCCGGCTGCGACAAGAGCCTGCCCGGCATGATGATGTCAATGCTGCGTCTCAATGTGCCTTCGATCTTCGTCTATGGTGGGTCAATTCTGCCCGGCACCTATAAGGGCAGCGACGTCACGGTGGTCGATGTGTTTGAGGCAGTGGGGCAATATGCTTCGGGAAATTGCCCAGTCAAAGAGCTCACTGCGCTGGAAAAAGTCGCCTGTCCCGGACATGGCGCATGCGGCGGACAATTTACCGCCAACACCATGGCCTGCGTCGGAGAAGCCATCGGATTAAGCCTCCCAAACAGCAATATGGCACCCGCTCCTTATAGATCGCGCGAGGAAATTGCGGTGGCTGCCGGACGTCAGGTGATGGAGCTTCTGCGCCTCAACCTGCGCCCGCGAGACATCTGCACACGGCCAGCATTCGAAAACGCAGCGCGCGTCGTGGCAGCCACCGGCGGTTCGACAAATGCAGCCTTGCATCTTCCCGCCATGGCAAATGAGGCAGGGATCGACTTTGACCTTTTCGATGTTGCCGAAATTTTTAAATCAACCCCTTATATGGCTGACCTGAAACCCGGCGGCAAATATGTCGCTAAGGATATGCATGAGGCAGGCGGGGTCTACATGGGAATGAAGACGCTGCTCGAAGGTGGTTTTCTTGATCCCAATCCGATCACTTGCACGGGTAAGACCTTGGGTGAGAATATTGATGAGATTACGTGGAACCCTGACCAAAAGGTGTTCTACGATGTGAAGACGCCGATCACGCCGACTGGCGGTGTGGTAGGCCTCAAAGGCTCGCTTGCACCCGATGGCGCGATTGTGAAGGTCGCGGGTATGGCGCGGCTCCAATTTACCGGCTCGGCGCGAGTGTTTGACCGAGAAGAAGACGCCTTTGCTGCCGTTGAAGCGCGCAAAATCGTTGATGGGGATGTGGTCGTCATTCGCTATGAAGGGCCCAAAGGTGGCCCGGGCATGCGCGAGATGCTCTCAACCACTGCTGCGCTTTATGGGCAAGGCATGGGCGAGAAAGTCGCACTCATTACCGATGGCCGCTTTTCCGGCGCAACGCGGGGTTTCTGTATCGGTCATATCGGCCCGGAAGCCGCCGAATGCGGACCGATTGCTTTGGTCGAAGACGGGGACACCATCTCTATTGATGCCGAGGCCGGCACAATCGACCTTCTCGTCGATGAAGCCACGCTCGCCCAGCGTCGCAAAACTTGGCAACCGCGCACCAATGACTATCAATCGGGTGCACTTTGGCGCTATGCTCAAAATGTGGGACCTGCGCGTGAGGGCGCGCTTACCCACCCCGGAGCAAAGGCGGAGACCCATGTATTTGCGGATATTTAGCGGTGTTCTTGCATTCGGGCTGTTGACAGCCTGCGAAGTGACGCAAACGCCAGAGCCTGACGGCGATACGCTCGGATGCGCGATTGGAGCTGGTGCCGAGTTTGATGCTGTTTGCACGCTCGAATGGACCGGCGAGGCGTGGGGAAGCGAGTTCCTGATCCATCATCCTGATGGCGGCTTTCGGCGATTTTCTCTGAATGAGGATGCGAGCGCGGTTGTACTCAAGGACGGCGCAGAACCCATTGAAATGACGTCGCCATCGCCGCCCGGATTTTGGCAATTTTCGGTTGCAGAGGACCGCTATCTGATGCCGATCTCGCCACCCTCTGGGGTGTGAGAGCGGCCCTTTGGCCACCTCGCAAGCCCTTGCTCAGGTCCTGACCGCGCAGCAAATGCGCTTTGCGGAACAGCGCTTGTTTGACGCAGGAATGGCGGAGTTTGATCTCATGAAGCTAGCCGCCGGCAGAGCGGCAGAATGGGTGCGAAGGCTCGCTGCGCGGCGCGCTGTCACAGTGCTGTGCGGACCTGGTAACAACGGTGGTGATGGCTATGTGATCGCGAATTGCCTGCAAAAGGCGGGGCTGGCAGTCACTGTGGTGGCGCCTGAGCCTCCCAAGACACCTTCTGCCGAACAAGCACTTACCCAGTGGGGGCGCGGCGTGGTGACGTCAGGAGGCAATGTTTCCGGCGAGGTTTTGGTTGATTGCCTGTTTGGTTCAGGGCTCTCGCGGGCTCTTTCCGGCGAGCATGCCCTGCTGCTGCGCGATTTAGCCGAGCGGCATATGCTGGCGATTGCGCTCGATGTGCCAAGCGGGGTTGCAAGCGACAGCGGTGCGCTTCTCAATGAGCGGCTGCCAAGCTTTGATGTAACTTTGGGACTAGGCGCTTGGAAATTTGCACATTTCGCGCTCCCTGGCCGTGCGAAGATGGGCGTGCAGAGGCTTGTTCCGATTGGGATTGACGCGGTTGAAGGCGCTGCTGAAGTTCTTGCCAAACCGTGTCTTACAGCGCCACCAGTCGATGCGCATAAATACACTCGCGGGCTGGGCGTGATTGTCGGCGGCGCGATGCCGGGCGCGGTTCAGCTGGCTGCTGAGGCGGCGTTGAGGGCCGGGGCGGGTTATATCAAGCTTGCTGCGCAGGCTGAGCTGCTTGGTGCAAGTCCATGTTTGGTGCAAGACTCCCGTACGCTTGCCGAGGTTTTGTCCGACAAGCGCATTAACGCTGTGTTGATCGGGCCGGGACTTGGTCGCGATGATGCGGCCCGTGAACGTCTGACACAAGCGGTGGCGGCGAACAAACCGCTCTTGCTCGATGCTGACGCGCTGCATTTGCTGCGCGCGGACCAGATGGGGGAAGACACAATCGCGCTGGCTACCCCGCATGATGGCGAGCTGGAGGCGCTGTGCCGAAATTTTGCGGTTGTGGCGCCCACCCGCCGTGACCGGGCGCTCGCGTTGGCAAGAACCGCGAAGATGGTGGTGCTCGCCAAGGGGCCAGACACTGTGATTGCCGCGCCCGATGGGCGCCTGACCCTTTCCCCTCCTGCGCCCTCGTGGCTCTCGATCGCGGGCAGCGGAGACGTGCTTGCAGGGATTGCACTAAGCCGCATGGCCAATGGCGCAGACCCGTTCGAGGCCGCGTGCGAGGCTGTCTGGCTGCATGGTGAAGCGGCGCGATCCTGTGGCCCAGTCTGTACCGCGCAGGACCTTGCGGCGGCCGTCTCACAAGCAGTTGCAGCCTGCTTGTGACAGCGGCGCGCGAAATTGTCCGGATCGCTGCAAGGGGCGACGGCATCACTAAGGATGGCGAGCATGCTTCGCGCGCCGTGCCCGGTGATGTGCTCGAAGCCGATGGTACGCTCACCCCCGGCCCTCACCATACCGAGCCTGCTTGCCAGCATTTTGGCGCTTGTGGCGGCTGCCAATTGCAGCACGGGGATGAGGAGGTGCTGCACCGCTTTGTGCGTGAGCGGGTGGTCAATGCGGCCACCGGCCAAGGCCTCGAGATTGGTGAATTGCTGCCAGAACATCTTTCGCCCACTCATTCACGCCGCCGCGCCGGGTTGCATGGCAACCGCGTCAAAGGTGGAGCAGTGCTGGGCTACCGCAAGGCGGCCTCGCACCGCGTGGTCGATTTACAGGAATGCCCCGTGCTCGATGAGCAAATCAGCGACATGATTGCGCCTTTGCGCGAGCTGCTGGTCGCACATGGCCCCAAAGGCAATGTCGATTTTGCCATCACCAATTGCGATCAGGGGCTCGATCTGGCGCTCACCCACTTTCCGCTTGAAGGCTTTGCCGCAACCGAGGCGGCGCTCGAATTTGCAGCCGACCATTCGCTCGCCCGGTTGACCGTGGATCAAGGTTATGGTCCTGAAACCGTGTGGGAACCTGAGCCCGCGACCATCACTCTATCCGGTCTGCCCGTGTCGCTGCCAGCGGGCGCGTTCCTGCAGGCCACTCAGGATGCCGAAGAACGCATGATTGCAGATGCAGCTGAGTGGTTGGGAGATGCGCGGATTGTCGCTGATCTCTTCTCGGGGCTCGGCACCTTTGCTTTTGCTCTCGCGAAAATGGGTGGGGGTGCCCGGAAGGCTCTGGCGGTGGAAGCCGACAGGGCCGCTCATCTCTCCTGCAAAGCAGCCGCTGCACGCACAGGCGGCAAGGTAATTGCACTCCACCGCGATCTCTTCCGTAATCCACTGCAAGCTTCTGAGTTGGACCGCTTCGATGCAGCATTGCTCGATCCGCCACGGTCGGGAGCTAGAGCGCAAGTGGCTGAAATCGCTGCGAGCAATCTGAGCCGCGTGGTCTATGTGAGTTGCAACCCCTCAAGCTGGGCACGCGATGGAGCGGTCTTGGCCGAGGCGGGATTCAAACTCGAGAAACTGCGCCCGGTGGGGCAATTTCGCTGGTCCACCCATGTGGAATTGGTGAGCCTGTTTGAGCGCTAGCTTCGAAGAGCGGCAAGAATTTGCTCCTCCAGCCACACGCGGTGTTGTGGTTCAACATAGGCATGACCCGCCCCCTCACAGCGTTTGATCCTACTATCGCTGCTATCCCAAGCACTCTCAAACAGCTGGGCCGTGCGATCTGCCTCGGCCAGGAGAATTTGCACATTCCCAGCGAATGCACTCAGACCCTCGCTCATATCCTCAGCAAGGCTGCTTATCGGAGCAGCGGGACGCATAGATGCAATCACTCCCTGTGTAAGCTTGCGCAGATTTACGCCGCCTTTTAGCAGGCGGCCTATCTCGCGTGGATCTTTGAGCTTCGCTGCATAGCGTGACCGGATCGCGTCCGGACTGTGCTGAGGCTCGTGAGAGGTTTCTTGCGTTTCTTCAATGGTCCAAGGATTGGACAAGATGAGCCCATCAAACCCCGCTCCGCTTGTGAGCATCAAAGCTGACGCGGCATCGCAATTGCCAAAGGCAAAGACGCGTTCAACTCTTGGCGCCATTGCCCGGAAGGCCTCTAGTGCCGCCGCGATGTCATCAGAGCTCTTGCGAAACCCGCGATTATCGCCCTCGCTGTCACCGGTTCCTCGTCGGTCAAACCGGAATACGGGAAAGCCCTTTTTGGCAACGCCCGCAGCAAGTTGAGATTGGCCGGAAAAGGCCCCTGAGCGAATTTCATTTCCGCCATTTACTAGCAAAAGGCCAGTGATCCCGGGAGCCGTGTCAAGCGATCCAGCGAGAGTTAGACCTCGGCAGCCAAATTCAAAATGGAGGCGGCTCACGCTGCATCTCCAATTCCGCCTGAGATAATGGTCGCAAGTGACTCGGAACCTGCATCGTCTTCACCTGGCTCTGCGCGAAGCCATAGTCCGGCGCCACCAATATCTTTTTGAGAAATTGTTTTCTGCTGGTCTATTTTGAACGGCTTCGCATGCTCCAGCTCACGCAGCATGGTTGCTCCAATGGGCCATCCGGCGAGCATCAAGCCTGCTTCGCGACCCACCTTGAGCAATTGCTCGGATGTTTCTTCCAGGCCAAGCTCGCGCGACGCAATCATCCTTGCTCGGAGCATTCCTCGGAGCAATTTAGCACCTGACTGCGGTGCATAGTACCATGCTGGCAGGTCTTTAGGGGAAAGCAGGGCACCGCCTCTGATCCCGAGCACATGCGTGATCTGGAAAACTTCAGCCGCGGCAATGACAACGCTGCGCCAGCCCTCAAGTGTTTGTTGTTCAAGTGGCTGCAAGCTATCATTGCAGCCAGGCAAATCAGGCAAGAAACACTCGACACCGCTCGCATCGAGTGCTCGTATCGTTTGCATTGTAAATCGACGCAGCTTGTTTGCCTCGTCGAATAATGCTGGCAAAATAAGAAGACGGTGCTTCCGGCCCCGATCAAAAGAGATCAGCAGTTCGTCAGAGGTCTTGTCGCCCACAAGCGGAGCCTGCCAAGTCGCGATTGTGCGCGGCTCGGAGACGGCCACTGGGTTATCCTTCGCTCAATTTGGCCTCGGCAAAAGCAAGGAGGCCGCCATAAGTCTCAAGCATTTCGCCATCGACGTCTTCGTCTTCGATAACAATGTCGAGCCGGTCTTCAATTTCTGTCAGCAGTCCCGCAACTGCCATTGAGTCTAGTTCAGGCAAGTGCCCGAACAGACCGCTATCTTCTGTGAGTGCTTCCGCCACATCCGCTTCGATGCCTAACACATCGGCGACAATCGATTTGAGTTCGCTATCGAGCGCTGCTTTGCTTTTTCCTTGGCTCGTCTCGGCCAGTTGGGAGCCCATTGCCGCTTGATCCTTCTCTACGATCATTTGACCTTTTTTCCTCAGTTTGCATCTGAGCGAGGCGCGCCTTACCGACGTGGAGGCAAAGGTGCAAGCTCAGGTGGCTGTGCAAGTGTCAATCGTCTTGCAGTGAGACGGGTTAAGTCAAGCCAGCCCTTGAGTTTCGCAAGATTGAAACAATCAATGCAGTATCGTGGGCGGGTGGCTTCCATCCAATCCTCCTTATAGCGTTGTGTGCCCGTTCCAAAATCGACGACATCGACATGATCTGTGTCGATCACGTGTTCAAACAGGGCCGCTGAGAGAGTGGTTCCGGCCGAGAGCTTTTTTGCGCTTTCGAGATGGGCCAGCTTGTGGATGTAAGCGATGCCGTTTTCCACGGTCCAAAATTGCGCCGCGACCGGCTTTGCATCTCGCCATGCGAGACCCAACCGCAGGCGCCCTGCATGTGCTTCTGCTTGAGCAAATTTGCACAGCATTTCGGGGTGATCTTCGTCAGGTTTCCAGCTTGCTTGGTAGATCGTTTCAAACGCATCCCAGAGGTCGGGGTCAAATTTGGACACGACTTGTGTTTCAACCTTTTTCGCCTTGCGTTTGAGGGTTGTGCGCAATGATCCAGGACGCGATGCCCAATATTCATCGAAGCTTCTCTGCCCCACATGCAGAACATGGTTGGTGTCGCATTGGGTAACCTCCACGCGCCAGCCTGCATCCGAAAAGGCGCGTGCAAGTCTCTTTGTGGAATTGTCTTCATCGGGCACGGGTTCAAGCGTGACACGGTGTGAGCGGGTCTTTAATTGTCTAGCAATTTCAGCTAGTAAGTTGGCTCCAAGATCCGTTTTAGGCGCAAGCCCGCGCCAGGTGAAACTATACCAATTGCGTAGTGGTGTGATGTGACCATGAGATTCCGTGAGAGCCAGCGCCGCGTTGCTATTGGCCTCGCTCGCAATGGCTATAAGCGGAGTTAGCCCTGTTTCAGCCAAAAGGGCATACCATTCCACGCGATCAAATGGCGCACGCGCAATTCCGGCAGACCCTTCTTCCAACAGCTCTTGCAAGACGTTAACCGTGTCGTGATACCGTGTTTCGATCACTTGCTAAATGTCCTTCAAAAGGAATTTGATGACCGCCGCTCCCGATCCTACGCCCTTCCCTCTGGATCACCTCGCTGAGCGAGCGTGTGCAAGCGGTGCTGGCGAACATCCGGCTTTGGTTCTCAAGGACACTGTCCTTAACCACAAGGCGTTAAAAGAGCGTGTGGCTTATCTCGCTGGCTGGTTGGCGCATGAGTTGCCAGAAAAGGGCGCACGGATCGCCAGTTGGGCAGCTAAGGGTGAGCTGACGTGTCTTCTTCCTTTGGCAGCAGCCAGGGCAGGGCTGGTGCATGTGCCGATCAACCCTCTGCTCAAACGCGCACAGGTTGCCCATATTTTGGCAGATAGCGGAGCAACAATGCTTATTGCGACGCCTGCGAGAGCGAAAGCACTTGAAAAAGAAGATGTGCCAGATACGTGTGCCGTCTGGGAAGAAAGGGAAGCGCTTGAGGCTGCCCTTAATGCAGACAATCGTGCAGAGCCATCTAAGGCCGACCCGCTTGATCTGTGCGCGATACTCTACACAAGCGGCTCAACTGGTCGGCCCAAAGGGGTAATGCTGAGCCATGCCAATCTGTGGCTTGGGGCGGTAAGCGTGGCGCACTATCTGGGGCTTGAAGGCGACGACGTAACCCTTGCTGTCCTACCGCTTTCTTTTGACTATGGTCAAAACCAGCTGTTTTCAACGTGGTATGCGAGTGGATGTGTGGTTCCGCTCGATTTTCTGTTCCCCCGTGATGTCGGGAAAGCCTGTGCGAAGCATCAGATCACAACGCTCGCGGCAGTCCCGCCACTCTGGGTGCAGTTAACCGAGTTGGATTGGGCTGATGAAGCCGTCGCATCTTTACGGCGTCTTACGAACAGCGGAGGAGCGCTTACCTCTGATTTGGTTGAGGACTTACGAAATACCTTTCCGCAGGCTGATCTCTATCCGATGTATGGGCTCACAGAGGCGTTTCGCTCGACCTATTTGGACCCAACACTTGTTGATAAGCATCCCACCAGTATGGGCACTGCGATCCCCTTCGCTGAAATACTGGTGATCAATGACGATGGCGCAGTAGCCGGGCCTGGCGAAGAGGGTGAACTGGTCCATTGCGGGCCCTTGGTCGCGCAAGGCTATTGGCAGGATCAGGACCGCTCTGCCGAGCGTTTCAAGCTTGCACCGGAAGGTTCAAAATACTCAGGCGTTGCCGTCTGGTCAGGTGACAGAGTCAAACGAGACGACAATGGGCTTCTGTATTTTGTGGGTCGCCGCGATGCGATGATCAAGAGTGCTGGTAATCGGATAAGCCCCCAGGAAATTGAAGAAGCGGCAGTTTCCACAGGTCTGGTGGCAGAAGCTGTTGCCTTGGGTGTTCCCGATGAACGCCTCGGGCATAGCGTCCATTTAGTGGTTCGAGGGGCCGGGGAGTCTGAGGAACAAAGCAATCTTCCGAAAGCGTTATTGAAGGAACTTCCCAACTTTATGCAACCTCAACAGATCCATTGGCGCGAGGCTATGCCGCTCAATCCCAATGGCAAGATTGATCGCACAGCGCTCTTCCGGGAACTTGTAGGGGAGGCAGTGTCATGAAGACGAAGCCGCTCGGGCCAATCCCCTGGGGTTATGACGCAATCGACGGCAAGCTCGTGATTGGCGGTCATCTGGCGAGCGATCTTGTTGAGGCAGCAGGCCGCACGCCGCTGTTTGTGTATTCGAAGTCATTGCTGGATGAGCGGGTTGCACAGTTGCGAGAAGCCTTGCCCGGGCAAATTGGGATCAATTACGCTGTCAAAGCCAATCCCCACCCTGACGTGGTTGCACATATGGAACGCTTGGTCGACGGGTTCGACATCGCCTCAGCAGGTGAACTGGCCTTCATCAAACGCGCTGGCATCTCTTCCTCGCGTGTCAGCTTCGCGGGACCGGGAAAGAGAGATGATGAGCTCGAAGCGGCGATTGCTGCCGGCGTAACACTGAATTGTGAGTCTGAAGGTGAAGCGCATCGTTCACTTGCAATTGGTCAGCGGCTTGGAAAGACGCCCCGTATCGCAATCCGGGTTAATCCTGATTTCGAGCTGAAGGGCTCTGGCATGAAGATGGGTGGAGGTGCCAAACCCTTCGGCATCGACGCCGATCGAGTTCCTGCTCTTGCCAAAGTAATCATAGCTGAAGGGGCAGAATGGCGCGGTCTGCATATCTTCACCGGAAGCCAGACCTTGAGCTCAGACGCGATTATAGAGGCGCAAGGTAATGTATTGAATCTGGCGCTTAACCTGTCGGACAAGATTGGCCACAATTTGCCCAAGCTCAATATGGGCGGAGGGTTTGGCATTCCCTATTTTCCGGGAGACCAACCAATCGATTTGTCAGTGGTTGGCGCAGCGCTGGGTGATCTGGTCGAAACTCGTGCGGGGGATTTGAACGGCACTGAGCTATGCGTCGAACTCGGCCGTTTTCTCGTAGGTGAGGCGGGCGTATATCTCTGCCGGGTAATCGATCGTAAGGTCAGTCATGGTCAGACTTACCTCGTCACGGATGGTGGATTGCATCATCAATTGGCGGCCTCTGGCAACTTCGGAACAGTGGTAAGACGCAATTATCCATTAGCGATTGCTTCACGCTTTAACGCTATACCGGAGGAAGTGGTTAATATTGTCGGATGCCTATGCACACCGCTTGATCGGCTAGCAGATATGGCTGAGTTGCCGCGCGCCGAGGTGGGTGATCTCGTCGCGGTCTTTTGTGCTGGAGCCTACGGTGCGACCGCCTCACCAGCTAACTTTCTTGGACATGGGCCTGCGGCAGAGGTGCTTGTTTAAGCTTCGTTAATTCAGCTGTCCCGAAATGGGAGCGCGCTACAATAGCCGCGATATCACTAACACTATATTCACCATTTTAGGCGACTAACCCAGGGTCAATCGCGGATGCTACCGTTTGCGTGAGGTCGCTCCTCACAATTGCATCGGCTCCGCATTCACTGACCAAGGAATTGCCTCGATGCCAAGTTCGTCCTCTCTTTTTCGCCTTGCTGGCGTAGCCTTTGCGACTGGGACCATTGCAGCGTGCGCGGGCACGGGGCCTGAATTGCCCTCTGCGAGCTATACTGAGGCGCAGACGGCCTCGACCGAGGAATATATCATTGGGCCTTTGGATGAGATCACTATCCATGTGTGGCGCAATCCGGAACTGAGCGCAGAAGACATTCAAGTTCGCCCCGATGGACGGATCACCATCCCACTGGTGCGCGATATGCCGGCTGTAGGTAAGACCGCGACACAGCTGCAAAACGACATTCGCGATGTGCTCGTCCAGTATATTGAGCAACCGATCGTCTCGGTTATCGTCAACGAGTTTAACTCGACATTTGATCAGCAAATCCGCGTGGTCGGTTCAACTGAGCAGCCTGCGTCCTTGCCATTTCGCGCCAATATGACCGTGCTTGATGCGATGATCGCCGTTGGCGGATTGGGAGAATTTGCTTCGGGCAATCGGGCGAAACTTCTGCGCATTGACCGAAGCACCGGGTTACAAAAGGAATATCGTCTGCGGCTATCTGACTTGCTCAAGCGCGGCGATAGCTCAGCCAATGTCATGCTCAAGCCGGGCGATACCATCATCATTCCTGAAAGCCGGTTCTAAAGGAGCGCGGTCGGGAGGATGAACGAACTGTTCGAAGAACTGCGCGCAGCGCTCTATTCGGTCTGGCACCGCCGCTGGCTGGCGCTAGCCGTCGCTTGGGGGGTGTGCCTGCTGGGTTGGCTTGTCGTTGCACTCATCCCTAACACGTATGAGTCCAAGGCGCGCATTTTTGTTGATGTTGACGATGTTCTCTCTGAGCAATTGGGAATTGCCGGGGATGGAAAGGAAGAGATTGCTCACGTGCGGCAAACTCTCTTGAGTTCGGTCAATCTCGAGAAAGTCATCACCACCACCAAGCTGGGCGATGGCATTTCCAATCGTACCGAGCTTGAGTCCGCGATCGCCTCACTTTCAGAAGATGTCGAAGTTGAAAGCGAAGAGGACACTTTATTCGCCATCAGCGCCACCGTTGGCGTGGGTGGCCTCAGTGACGCTGAGAATGCAGTCCTTGCGCGCGATGTCGTGCAGAAGCTCCTAGATATTTTCCGGGAAGAGCACATTTCCGGCAATCGCGCTGAAATCAGCGGTGCGATTAACGATCTCAACGAACAGCTCGAAGAACGTAAACTTGAACTCGAGGAAGCCGAGCAACGCCGACTCGCATTCGAGGCACAATATCCTGATCTGATCGGGGGAACTGCAACGCTGTCCACGCGGGTGCAACAATCACGCACCGAACTGCGCGATATTGAAGCTGATCTGGCTGCGGCGCAAAGCGCGCTTGCGGCGATGAGCAATCAGCTAGCCAATACCCCTCGCACCCTGGTCGGTACGGCCGATGCTATTGGACCGCAGGCTGCCTTGCTGCAGGCACAGACCCAATTGGCTGGCTTGCGTTCGCGCGGTCTTACGGAAGAGCATCCAGACGTTGTCGCAACCAGGCGACAAGTCGATTTGCTGACGAAGCAAGTCGCAAGTTCTGGGCCCAATGAGATTACAGGGACGCCCAACCCCGCCTACACTCAGCTGTTAGCCCTGCGCGCTGATCGCCAAGCGTCGATTGAATCGCTGCAATCGCGCCGTGCGGCGCTGCAGTCGCAATTGGCTTCCTTGGCTGCGAGTCAGGCCACTGAACCTGCGGTAGCGGCTGAAGCCAATCGCATCAGTCGCGATTATGAAGTGCTGCGCGATAACTACGAGAAGCTGCTGGAAGACCGCGAGAAACTGCGCACGCGCAGTGATGTGGTTGATGAGACCAGCCAGTATAAGTTTGATCTTGTCGATCCACCGGTCGTGCCGCAATCGCCAGCTGCGCCTAATCGTCCGTTGCTACTTCTGGGCGTGCTTTTTGCTGGCCTCGGTGCTGGGGTTGGTACTGCCTGGATTCTCGGACAGCTGCGTTCAGGATTTGCCACAGCACAGAAGCTAGAGAAATCGATGGGTTTGCCGGTGATTGGGTCGGTGTCGCTCAACCTGTCAGAAGCAGCCGAGAGTTTGCAAAAGCGGCGATTGAAACAATTCAGCGGTGCCTGTGCCGGATTGGTCGGTGTGCTTGCTATTCTCTTGGTCATCGAGGTTATCTCGGTCGGGACAGCTGTGTGAGGAGGTCCTAATGACTGAGCAAAACAACTTCTCACGCAAGACGCCGAATCAGAATGGGCGCCGCAACTCACTCTTTGAGCGAGCCGATGCCGCATTCGGCCTAGATGGATTTGGTGCTAAGCCAGTGCCGTCAGACCTGCCTGTTGCTCCGCGTTCTTTTGTACCGCCCCAGCAGCGGAATGGCGCAGCCAATGACTCGCAAAGCCCGACAGACCAGTCTTCCCCGCGAACCGAAGCTAGCCCCACTGTCCAGAAACCGCATTTCGCTGCAAGCCAGCCTGCGCTGCAGCCTCCACGAGCTGTAGCGTTGCGCGGCCCGCGCATTCAGATTGATCGCGACGTTCTTCAGGAAGAAGGTCTGATTTCACCGGAAGACCCCGTTACCGGTCTGCTGGAAGAGTTTCGGATCATCAAACGCGAGTTATTGGCCGACGCACGCCACGCTGGGGAGGACAATGCGCGCCGCATTCTAGTGTGTTCGCCGCATATGGGCGAAGGCAAGACATATTGTGCCACCAATCTCGCGATTGCCCTTGCGGCAGAGCGCGATGTGGAGGTCGTTCTGATTGATGCAGACGTAATCAATCCGTCGGTCACACGTCGTCTTGGGGTTGAGACCGAGCAGGGGCTTATGGACGCGCTTGCCGATAAGAGCGTGCGCGTTGAAGATCTGGTCTTGCGTACTGACGTTCCGGGCCTGTTTGTCTTACCTGCCGGCACAAGCAGCGCGCGGGACGCAGAATATCTCACCAGTAGGCGCACAGGACAGGTGCTCGACCGTCTGACATGCGGTGCTCCCAATCGGTTCCTTATTTTTGATACTCCGCCCGCACTGGCCGCATCGCCAGCAGCAGAGCTCGCAGCTTATGTTGGGCAAGCAGTAGTCGTTGTTCGTGCGGACGAAACAAGCCGTGCGGCGCTCGATGACGCAGTGCAGCTCTTGTCCGCGTGCTCCGATATCAAGCTACTTCTCAATGCGACACAATTCAGCCCGTCCGGTCGCCGCTTTGGCGACTACGGCGAAAGGGAGGAATGACCATGCGTTATTTGACTGGAAACCTGCTCGCCGTGACTGCAGCATTTGCAATTGCGGTTCCTGCTGCCGCTCAAGAAGCGCAAGGGAGCCGGCCGAGCCGCACGGTTACCGTGCAGCCCTATATTGAGGTTTCGCAAATCCTCTCAGCCCAGCTGTCGCCTGAGAGTGATCAGCTGACTTTCACTCAGGTTGCAGCCGGGGTGGATACCAATGCGCAAGGCCGCAACAGCGGAGTTTCTGTCTCCGTACGTTATGAGCGCAATATCGGCTATGGCGATGATGCAGTCGACACGGACACAGTCAGCGGTATTGCGCGCGGTTACCTCTCGATTGTGCCACAGAACCTGACACTGCAGGCAGGCGGGTTGGCAAGTCGTACTCGGGTTGATGGCGGCGGTGCGGTTTCTTCAAACCCGCTGGTCAGTGATGACGCGACAAGTCAGGTTTACAGTGCCTTTGCCGGTCCTGACTTCCAAACCCGCGCTGGTGCACTTGAAATTGCTGGGAGTGGCCGTGTGGGCTACACTCGGTTTGAAGCCAACGACGCTGTTTTCGATTCCAGCGGTAACCAGCTCGACACTTTCGAAGATAGTGTCACCTACGGTGGTCGGGTTGCGGTTGGCACACGGCCCGGCGACGTCCTGCCTGTTGGCGTTGCTGTCAGCGCTGGCGGCTTCCAGGAAGATATCTCCAATCTCGATCAGCGTGTGCGTGATGTCTATGTGCGCGGTGATGTCACTATTCCGATCACGCCCACCTTCGCGGTGGTCGGCGGCGTTGGCTATGAAGATGTTGAAGTCTCAAGCCGTGATGCCGTGCGCGATGCCGCCGGGAATGTCGTTTTCGGCGATGACGGCCGGTTGCTTACCGATAGTACATCTCCGCGTTTGGTTGCGTTTGAAGTTGATGGTCTGTTGTGGGATGTTGGCGTGCTCTGGCGTCCAAGCTCTCGCACCAATCTCGAGGCGCGTGTAGGTCGGCGTTACGATAGCACCACTTACTACGGCACTTTCAGCTATGTGCCGGACGCGCGCAGTTCGCTCGCTGTGCAAGTCTATGACGGCATCTCCGGGTTTGGAGGAGTGCTCAACAATTCACTGTCGCAACTCTCAAGCGATTTTGAAGCGCAGCGCAATCCACTCTCGGGTGATTTTGGCGGGCTTGTGGAAAGCAATGATGGCGTTGGTTTGATCAATCCGCTCGGCTCGGTACGCTCCTCCGCGTTCCGTGGACGTGGGGTCGTGGCGAGCTACCAGCAAGAGATCGGTCGCATGACTGCGGCAATCGGCGCTGGTTATGACCGCAGGACGTTTATTGCATCGGATGTTGGTGCACTTGCGGCCGTCGATGGCTTGCGTGACGAAAGTTACTACGTGGTTGGCTCGCTGCGCCGCGACATTGGTCGCAGTGGAACCCTCGATGCCAATGCTTATGCCAATTGGTTCCGTACCAACGGCGATGATGAAGGCGATCTGTTCGCCTATGGTGCATCGGCTGCTTATAGCCGTTCGATTGCTGGTAAGCTGTCAGCGCGTGCAGCGGTTGCGATCGATTATTTTGACAGTGAATTCTCCGACGAAGACTTCGCCACAGCCACAGCTCTGCTGGGCCTGAGGTACGACTTCTAAGAGATCCATGGAGCGTTAGGGAAAATGTACGATCAATATTACGGCTTCCGCGGACGACCGTTTCAGCTAACCCCTGATCCTGAGTTCTATTTTGAGAGCGCCAGCCACAAAAAGGCGATGAGCTATCTTGGATATGGGCTCAATCAGGGTGAGGGCTTTATCGTCATCACAGGCGAAGTGGGTGCAGGTAAATCGACGCTTGTGGCGCATCTGATGGAGCGCATCGACCCTGAAGCTCTGACAGTCGCACAGGTGGTTACGACCGCGTTGGATGGCGAGGAATTGGTCCATGTCGTGGCGCAATCTTTTGGTATCGCTGTTGATGGTAAGGACAAAGCCGGCGCGTTGGGCGCGATTGAGCAATTTCTTCAAGATGAAGCGCGCGCGGGGCGCCGGTGTTTACTGATTGTTGACGAGTGTCAAAACCTTGAGTTCACGGCGCTAGAAGAGCTGCGCATGCTGTCTAACTTTGTGCTTGGTTCGCATCCGCTGTTGCAAAGCCTGCTTTTGGGTCAGCCGGAGTTCCGCAAGACTCTAGCGCATCACCCGAACCTTGATCAGTTACGCCAACGGATCATCGCTTCACATCATCTCGAAGCGCTCGATGAAGAAGAGCTGGAGGACTACGTTCATCATCGTCTGGCGCATGTCGGTTGGGAAAATCAGCCATCGCTGGCGGACGGCCTTCTGCCTGCGCTTTACTCTGCGACTGACGGCATCCCTAGGCGCGTGAATCAGATCATGAACCGCATTCTCTTGCTGGGAGCTATTGAGGAGCGTGACGAAATTGCGGTGCGCATGTTGGACGCTGTTCTCGACGAGATGCAGGATGACCAATTACGCGGAAGCGGCGCTCGTTCGGCGTCAAGCGAGGCAGATACAGAGGCTCTTGAAGTGGAGTCGGTGGATATACAGCCAGAGGGTGCGCTGGGGTCAGATATAGAGACTGAAACAGACACAACTGTTTCGGAGCCGGAATCGCTCCTGTTGGACGCATCAGTCGAAGTGCCAGATTGCCCGCCGGTGCTCACCAAAGATTCCGCGATCGAAGTGCCAGCAGAGCCGGTAGCGCCCGAGGCAGAGGCTGAAATCGAAAGTGTACCGGCATCCGAAGTTGCAGCAATCATGGCTCAGCGCGATGCACATGCAGCTGAATTGGAGGCGGCGATCAGCAAGCTTCAGGCTGCAGGTGCCGAGCCGGAAGTTCATACTGAAGAAAACCGCAGCGACGAAGATGTTAGCGAGGCGCTCAACCGCATTGAGGCGCGACTTGAAGAGCAGGAGCGTTCGTTCCGGCATGTTTTGGCAATGCTGATTGAGTGGCTTGAAGACGACAAGTCACGCAAGGCGGCCTAGCCAGTGAGTTCATTGAGATCATGAATGCACAATCGCCATTTCCATTCAAAGATGCCGTCAATCAACCAATCACCAACGGACTTTCTGTCGATGTAGAGGATTGGTTCCAGGTTGGTGCGTTTGAGAATGTCATTGACCGAAACGACTGGGACAGTCTTGCAAGCCGGGTCGAAAAAAATGTTGACCAAATCCTCGATCTGTTCGGCGAGGCTGGCGTCAGTGCAACGTTCTTCACGCTTGGATGGATTGCTAAACGCTATCCGCAGGTAATCCGTCGGATTTCTGATGCTGGCCATGAGCTGGCGAGCCATGGTTTTGATCACGCACGGGTCTTTACGCTCGATCCGGTCAGATTTGCCGAAGATATCCGCCTTACGCGCGAAATCCTTGAAGATGCTTCGGGACAGGCCGTGACCGGCTATCGCGCACCAAGTTTCTCGATTGATCAGCGTTCGACTTGGGCGTTCGATATTCTAGCGGCACAAGGCTATGCATATTCTTCCAGCGTGGCGCCAATAATGCACGACCATTATGGATGGCGTAAAGCTCCGCGTTTTGCCTTCCGCCCCGTTGCAGGCGCAAAACTGGTTGAAATCCCTGTAACCACCGCTCTTCTGGGCTCGCGCCGGTTGGCCGCAGGAGGGGGTGGCTTTTTCAGGGTCCTGCCCTACGCGTTTTCACGCTGGGCAATTGCACAGGTGAATCGTGAGGATGAGCGCCCGGCCGTCTTCTACTTTCATCCGTGGGAAGTGGATCCCGCTCAGCCGCGGGTTGCCAATGCGCCCATGCGATCAAAGGTGCGCCACTATACAAATCTTCGCAAAATGGCTCCCAAGCTTAGCAAACTCGTGCGCGACTTTCGCTGGGGCCGGATGGATCGGCTTGCCGCGGGCGAAGCGCGTCGGGCGATCGATTTTATTCCCGATCCGGAAGGATTAGGGGAGAAAAGATGAACGCGCCGATTAGCCTCTCGCTGAAGGCTGTGCCAGCAGAGCTTTTGGATGCAAAGCAGTGCGCGCGAATTGATGCCTTTGTGGCTGAGATGGGTGCAAGTCTCTTTCACCGGCCTGCGTGGCTACTTGCAGTCGAACGTGGAACCGGACAGCGCGCGGGTGGATTCGTTGTAGAACAACTCGGAGTTATACGCGGATGGCTGCCATTCACTGAAGTTCGCTCCGTGCTTTTCGGCAAAGCGCTCGTTTCAAGCGGGTTTGGGGTTGGCGGTGGGATTTGTGCGGAAACCCCTGAAGCTGCAAATGCGCTTGCTTGGGCGGCTCAGGATCAGGCGGTTAAGCTGGGCGTTGATAGCGTGGAGTTACGTGGGGGTGACGTCCCCACCAAGTGGCAGGCGATCACCGGCAAGCACTGCGGTTTTGAGCGCGCGCTTGCTGAGGATGATGAAGCAGAACTGCTCGCCATACCGCGCAAGTCACGCGCTGAAGTTCGCAAAGGTCTGAAGAATGGTCTTGAAGTTCGCGTTGGCAGATCATCGCAAGACCAAACTGCGCATTACTTGGCTTATTCTGAAAGCGTGCGAAATCTGGGCACACCGGTTTTTCCCAAATCTCTTTTCCGCGCCATGATCGAAGCTTTTCCCAAAGACTGTGATGTTCTCACTATCGCACGCGATGGTAACCCGCTCGCAAGCGTCCTGTCCTTCTATCACAACGGCGCCGTTCTTCCGTTTTGGGGTGGTGGAAGTCTCGCCGCGCGCGCTGCCAGAGCAAACGAACTGATGTATTTCGAATTGATGCGCCACGCGCGCGGGTGCGGCATGCAGCGATTTGATTTTGGCCGCTCAAAAACCGAAAGCGGTCCTGCAAAATTCAAGAAAAACTGGGGTTTTGAACCTCGTCCACTGACCTACTCTGTTTGGAATCCTCCGGGCGCAACGCCTCGCGATATCGATCCGACCAGCCAGTCCTATAGTCGCAAAATCGCGCTGTGGAAGAAGTTGCCGCTGCCCATAGCCAATACAATCGGCCCGATGATCGCCTGCGGTCTTGCTTGAGGATATCGTGTTATGGGCGAAATTCTATTTCTAGCGCACAGGGTGCCATTTCCGCCCAATCGCGGCGATAAGATTCGTAGTGCTCATTTGCTGAAGAAACTGGCGAGCCTTGCTCCAGTCCACGTGGGTTGCTTTGCAGAGACCGAAGAGGACCGGTCGGGGACGGCAGATGTCGCAAAGCTTGCCATCTCCAAATGTATCATAAATCGCTCTAAGCCGCTGATGCTTGCAGGGGTTGAAGCGGTCTTGTCTGGCAAGCCAGTCAGCTTGACCGCATTTCATAGTGCGCGGCTTGAAAATTGGGTCCGTGAAACACTGGCCACTCGGCCTATCACAACGATTTTCGTCTTCTCAGGTCAGATGGGACAGTACATTCCAGACGACTTTTCCGGTCGCGTTGTGATTGATCTCTGCGACGTAGATAGCGCCAAGTTTGAGAGCTATGCCGGTGCTGGTCAGCGCGTTTGGCTCAACACGCGGGAAGGACGGCTGCTTGCACAAGAAGAGGAGCGACTTGCACAACGCGCTGATGCGACAATTCTTATCAGCGATCATGAGGCAGACCTGTTTCGCTCGCGTCTAAACCAGCCTGCTAAGGCCAATGTGCAGGTGATCGGAAATGGGATCGATTCTGGCTTTTTTGATCCTTCGAAGGTGCAGCCACTTCCATCAATCGCCGCTCGCGCAGGGCCGCATCTCGTGTTCACAGGTCAGATGGATTACCCTCCCAACGAACGCGCAGCGCTATGGACGATTAGATCATTTCTGGCTGAATATCGGTCCAATAATCCAGAGGCCGAAATCCACATTGTCGGACGTAATCCAACGAGTTCTTTGCAAGAGCAGGGTGATCAAGACGGCGTGACGGTTTGGGGCGAAGTACCAGATGTTCGACCTTTCATTCTGGCCGCTGACTGCGTTGTGATACCGCTTGCGATTGCTCGGGGCGTTCAAAATAAGGTGCTCGAAGCCATGGCAATGGCGCAGCCAGTGGTTTTAACCCCGCAGGCGGCAACCGGAATAGATGCAACTGATGGAGCCCATTGGCTGCTGGCCGAATGCGAAGTCGAAGCTATGTCCAGACAAGTCGATAGGCTGCGATCCGACACAGCACTGGCTGCGGCCATAGGAGGAGCGGCAAGACGGTTCGTACAGGACCACCACGATTGGGACGCGATGCTCGCACCTATCGCAGCACTCGTAGAACAACGAAAGGGGGAGGCGCGAGATGCCGCGTGATGTAGCCCTTCCGGTGAATAGCAAGGCTTCTTCCCTGAGGTATTTTACCACAGCTTGGCGCGACGCGATCGCCACCCTGGTTTTGGGCGCAATCGCCATACTTGCCGTCACAATGCGGGAATGGGGCGAGATGGCACATCAATGGTGGTACATTGACACCTACTCTCATATCCTGCTCGTACCGATCATTATTGGATGGCTAGTGGCCTTGAAACGGCACGAGCTTGTGAGAGTGAAGCCACAGGCTTGGCTTCCTGGCCTACTCGTGGTCTTTGCCGGGCTAGCGCTGTGGTTCGCTGGCCGGTTGACTGGCGCAAATCTGATTGCACATGCGGGCGCAGTGGGTGCCCTTCAGGGTGTTGTGATAGCAGCGCTCGGCCCGCGATTATGCACTATGCTTGCCTTGCCGCTTTGCTTCGGTGCTTTTCTGGTTCCGTTCGGAGATGAGATTATTGAGCCATTGCAGATGGTAACAGCCGAAATCGCCATCGCGCTTACTGTATGGAGTGGAGTTCCAGCATTCTTCGACGGGATTTACATCGATACACCTGTTGGCCTGTTTATTGTTGCCGAAGCGTGCTCGGGCGTGCGCTTCTTGATCGCTATGGTAACTTTGGCGGTCCTGGTGGCCTTCACTCGTTTCAACAGCTGGCCACGCAGACTTGTCTTTATGGCTGTCTCTGTTGTTGTGCCAATCGTCGCCAACGGCATTCGAGCGTGGGGAACCATTTACATTGCACAAAGCCAAGGGGTAGAATTTGCGGCAGGCTTTGACCACGTCTTTTATGGCTGGTTCTTCTTTGCGTTTGTCGTGGTTGTAATTCTGGGTCTTGCCTGGAGGTACTTTGAGCGTGAGCCTGAAGACTATGGCTGGAATGCCGATCAGGTTGCGGAGCTTACTCTGCTGCGGCGATTGGAATTTGGATCTGCACGGCCTCTGATGATTGTCGCAGGTGTGTTAGCGCTTTCCATCGTCGGAGGAGTGTCTGCTGTGATTGCTGCACCAGCTGCGATAGGCTAGTCGCCTTCGGATAATGTGCGGGATTGCTGGGATATTTCATGCTGAGACGCCAAAGCCGGTCGATCCTGCGCGGGTTGAACGGATGTGCGAGGCTATGGTCCATCGGGGGCCAGATGGCTCAGGCGTTTGGACCGATCTCGGGATCGGGCTCGGTCACCGACGACTATCAATCATTGATCTTGAGGGGTCACCTCAACCGATGACCTCTGCCGATGGCCGGGCAGTGATTGTCTTTAACGGTGAGATTTACAACTTTCGCGAACTCCGCCGCGAACTTGAACGGAAGGGCGCACAGTTCCGCACTCAGGGCGATACGGAAGTCATTCTCGCTGCATGGCAGTGTTGGGGCCCTGACTGTCTCTCAAGGCTCGATGGCATGTTCGCCTTTGCGCTCTATGACCTGGCTGAACGCCAGCTTTTTCTGGCGCGCGACCGATTTGGAGTGAAGCCGCTATTCCTCTCACAGCTTTCGGATGGCAGCCTGATTTTTGCATCTGAATTAAAGGGTTTGTTGGCGCATCCGCTGATGCGAAAGCGGATTAATCCGCAAGCCATCGAAGCCTATATGGCTTGGGGCTATGTGCCTGACACGCACTCTATTCTTGAAGGGGTGACTAAGCTGCGGGCAGGCCACTTCCTGTTGCTAGATCAGCGTAAGCCCATGGGTCAGCAAAGGCGTTGGTGGGATATTAGCTTCGCTGATCGCAACTCGGGCAAAGAGGCCGATCTTTCTGCGGAGCTGGTTCATTTGCTGCGCGAAGCTGTGCAATCGCGGATGGTCTCTGATGTTCCCTTGGGCGCATTTCTATCGGGGGGTGTCGATTCCTCCAGTGTGGTTGCGCTGATGAGTGAAGCGAGTTCTAATCCCGTTCGCACCTGTTCGATCGGCTTTGATGTCAAAGCACAGGATGAAACCGCATACGCGCAAAAAATTGCAGAGCGTTTTGCCGCGTCGCACGAAGCCAGAACCGTTAGCCAAGATGACTTTCCCCAAATCGACACGCTGGCCGCCATGTTCGATGAGCCCTTCGCCGATGCCTCGGCTTTGCCAACTTGGCGAGTATGTCAACTGGCCCGTGAGAAGGTAACAGTGGCTTTGTCCGGCGATGGGGCAGACGAAGCTTTTGCAGGATATCGGCGGCAAGTGTTTCATCACAATGAAGAACGCATTCGGTCGCTGGTTCCGGCCGGACTGCGCGGATCCATATTTGGTGCGTTGGGCCGGGTCTGGCCTCAGGCCGATTGGGCACCGCGGCCGCTTCGTGCCAAAGCCACTTTTCAATCTCTCGCCGAGAGTGGGGAGGAAGGTTATGCCCGCGCTTTATCGGTGACCCCGGCTGATATCCGCCTGTCACTTTTTTCAGATGAATTGCGCACGTCGTTGGCCGGGTACAGGGCAGAGGATGAACTTGTCGCGTGCATGGCCAATGCCCCGGCTCGCAGTGGGCTTGACCGAGCGCAATATGCCGACCTGTCCTTTTGGCTTCCTGGCGATATCCTTACCAAGGTGGACAGGACAAGCATGGCGGTGAGCCTAGAAGCGCGCGAGCCTTTGCTTGATCATCGTTTGGTGGAATTTGCCGCTCGGTTGCCGGAAGCAATGCGCGTCAGAGGGACAACCGGCAAATTTCTCCTTAAAAAGTGCATGGAACGATATCTTCCGCAGGATGTGCTTTATCGTCCGAAGCAGGGATTTGTAACACCCATAGCAGAATGGATGCGGGGGTCGCTTGCAGGTGACGTTCGCGCCATCGCAAAAAGCTCCATCTTGGTTCAATCAGGCTTCGTAAATGGACGGGTCGTTGGATCGATTGCGGAGGCTCACATTTCGGCACAGCGTGATCATTCCCGAACCCTGTGGCAGTTACTAATGCTTGAAAAGTCTCTCCAAAAAATCGGAGCTCAGATTTGACCAAAGTGCAAATCGACATTGCGTTCAATATGTTAGGTAATTTAATTATAATGAACTGTGCCATTTTGTCACACTGATGATCTGGACCGTCTAAAGATAGCGAATATTTGTTTGCAAAATTCCGCAAGATCGGACTATTCTTTGGTCAACGCGGTAAATAATAAGCCGTGCAAACGTTAGATCACTAGGTCGGCGTATATTGGGTCAAGTCCGGAGAATGGTGCGATGGACAGCAGCGCAGGCAACTCAATCCTGTTATCAGGGGACGAGGATGCGTTTTCAGAAAGCGTATTGAATAACGCCGTTCCAGAGGGGCTGTTCAGCCTCAAAGAGTTAGATGTTCTTTACGATGACAAGCGTGCGGCCTTGTGGACTTACATGCGGCCAGAAGCCAGGCCTAGCTTTACACCGACAATGCTTGGCGATTTCGAACGCTGGCAGGATTTGATTTCGACTGGTTTTGGGCCTGACAAAGTTCCGCTACGTTATTTGGTCTTGGGCAGCCGGTCACAAGACGTATTTTGTTTTGGCGGTGATCTTGAGCTTTTCCAAAAACTCATCCGCGCCAAAGACCGCACAGGGCTAGTGGAGTACGGCCACCGCTGTTGCGCAATTCTTGAGCGCAACGCTCGATCGTTGGATTTGCCGATGCTAACAATCGGTTTGGTTCAAGGCGCGGCATTAGGCGGCGGTTTCGAGGCGCTCCTTTCTTTTGATCACATCATAGCAGAGCGTCATTCTACCTTCGGCCTACCAGAGATCATGTTCGGTTTATATCCGGGTATGGGGGCGCACGCTTTCCTTACTCGCAAGCTTGGCAGCGCTATGGCTGAACGGATTATTTTGTCCAATCAGACCTATACAGCTGAAGAGATGTATGATCTGGGTATTGTACAACAGGTTGTTGAGCGTGGTGAGGGTGAAAGTGCTGTGCGCGACTTCATCAAGAAATCTGAGCGGCGCCATTCCGGGCTGATAGGCGCGCGCAAAGCGACAAAGCGAGTTTGGCCGATCGAGCTGGAAGAACTCAATGCGATCACTGAATTGTGGGCGGAAACGGCTCTTCAACTGTCGGAAACCGACCTGAAGGTGATGAGCCGTCTTGTTGCGGCGCAGGGCCGGATTGCAGATCGCCTAGCGGCGGCCTGACTTCATTCTTCTAATGTGATAGCTTGTCGGCGCCATGGCCAAGCGCCATGTATTCATCACTTTGCATTTCATTGAGTCGGCTGACCGTACGCTCAAACTCAAATCTTCCATCGCCAGATTGATAGAGTGTTTCAGGTGAGCTCGCCGCAGTCGCAAACAGTTTTACCCGGTGTTCGTATAAGGCATCGATCAACGTCACGAATCTCGCCGCCTCATTGCGTTGTTCGGGACCCAATTGTGGGATGCCAACGATGATGACGGTGTGATACTCTCGGGCAATAGCAAGATAGTCGGGTGCTCCGCGCGCTTCTCCGCACAGTCGCTTGAAGCTAAAGACCGCCACACCTTTGAGCGATTTTGGAACGTACATGGTGCGCTGCGTCCCGACCGACAATTCACCTGAGGGCACATTGCTTGCATCTTCGGGAGCAAAATCGGTCAGGCGAAAGAACACCTCCCGCACTTTGTCCGTCGCCGCCTTACCCAATGGTGTGTACCAGCAGTCCATGTCACCAATTCGGTCAAGACGGTAATCTGTAGGACCATTGAGAGTGAACACGTCAAGCTCAGCATTTATCAGTTCGATAAAGGGCAAGAAATGTTCCCGGTTCAGGCCGTCTTTGTAAAGGTCCTGTGGAGGCCTGTTCGAGGTGGTGACGATGGTAACATCGCGTTCCGTGATGAGCTGTGTAAACAGCCTGCTCATGATCATCGCATCGGCGGAATTGTTCACCACCATCTCGTCGAAGGCGAGTATGCGCAATCCTTCGGCAAGTTTGGCCGCGACCAATGGAATAGGATCTCCGCCATTTGTTTTTCGCGCTTCGCGCATACCCGCGTGGACTTCTTGCATAAATGCATGAAAGTGTACCCGGCGCTTTTCCTTGATAGTGAGACTGTCGTGAAACAGGTCCATCAACATCGATTTGCCACGCCCGACGCCGCCCCACATGTAGATGCCCTGAGCGCGCGGGGATTTTCGAACAAAGAGCTTGGTCAAAAACCCACTCGACACCTCCGCCTCCAGTTCGTGCTGCAAGGTATCTAGCCTTTCTGCGGCACGCCTTTGATCCTCATCTTCACGCAGCTCTCCGTTGGCAATAAGCTGCTTATAGCGGGCTAAGGTGGCGGTCATTTCGCCTCATGTGACGGGCGAGCTTGCATTTTGCGTACAATCCCAGAATGCGAAGCAACCACACTGTCGCTTTGAATCACTTGCCCGCGGATAAACATCAGCTTACCAGTCTCACGGACAATCTCATTTACCGCATCAAGCGGCTGTGCGGGGTTGCCTCCGCCGACAAATTGGGTCGACAGTTCGAGCGTCACCGATGGTCCAGCATTACCGCTGCCGATCATGTGCATGGTGGTGAACATTGATATATCGATGAGCGCGAGGGTGACCGCACCGTGGATGATGCCTTGCAGGTTTTCGTGCCGACGCTCTGGAAACATGCGCAGACGTGCTTTGCCATCAGCGTCAATGCGCGTGATGAGGTGGCCCATTACTGCGCCGTTAAATATGCTTTTGTCCCTGATGTTCCATTGCCGCCAACCTGGGTTATCCGGGCAAGGGCCATCTTCGAAGTAGTCTTCGCGAAGGGACATGCCGTTACCGGTCAGATGGCGCGCTCTGCCATCATCTTCTTTGTTTCAGCAATGGCCTTCGCAGGCGAGAGACCCTTAGGGCATACATTTGCGCAGTTCATGATGGTGTGGCAGCGGTATAGGCGGAAGGGGTCCTCCAACTCGTTCAAGCGCTCACCCGTCATCTCATCGCGGCTATCGGCGAGCCAACGATAGGCCTGCAGGAGGATAGCTGGTCCGAGGAATTTGTCCGAGTTCCACCAGTAAGACGGGCAAGAGGTCGAACAGCACGCGCACAAAATGCACTCATACAGGCCGTCCAGTTTCTCGCGCTCGTTCGGGCTTTGCAAACGCTCTTTACCAGACGGCGTGGTACTGACCGTTTGCAGCCATGGCTTGATCGAAGCGTATTGCGCGTAGAAATGCGTGAAGTCCGGCACGAGGTCCTTGATCACATCCATATGCGGCAAGGGTGTAATGCGTATTTCGCCTTTCAGATCCTCAATCGCAGTCGTGCAGGCAAGCCCGTTCTTGCCGTTTAGATTCATCGAGCATGATCCGCAAATCCCTTCGCGGCAAGAGCGGCGGAAGGTTAGCGTTGGATCGATCTCATTCTTGATCTTGAACAGTGCATCCAGAACCATCGGTCCGCATTGATCAAGATCGATCTCGAACTTGTCATAGCGCGGATTTTCCCCCGCATCGGGGTCATAGCGATAGATTTTAAACGACTTAATGCGTGAGCCGCCGGCGGCCTTATGAACCTTGCCGTTGCGCTTGATCTTTGAGTTTTTTGGCAGCGTAAAAGTCGCCATGCGTTTTATCCCAATTTTATAGTCAACCTCTCTAACGCCTTCGCACCGTGTGGCAAGTGAGCGGATGTTGCGAGGTTTGAGACACGGCTTGCCTGATCCTCAACCAAGCATGAAAAAACGCCCCCAAGACGCGAAGAGTGTCGCCTTAGTCGCTAAAAATAATCAAAATAACATAATATGTTTAGACGCTTGGTTGAGGAGCCTAGGGCGAAACCAGCAACGGCGATTTAAACGCGGGAACTCAATCGCGAGTATTTCACTATAGCTTTTATGACCAATGCAGGAAACAAACCGGGTCGGCATAAGTCAGACCTAACGCGGAGCCTTCCCAGTTGTGCGGCGATTTTTGGCGCAAGCGGAGGGATTGGTGCAGGTCTCGCAAGCAGGCTGGCGCAGCTGGGGTGTGAACGCATTTACGCGGGATCGCGCTCTGGCAGCGTGATCGAAGCATCGGGTGTGGTGCCCTTTCCCTTTGATCTAGAGGATGAGACGAGCATAGCCGCTGCCGCTGCGCTGATGCGGTCTAATCCACCGACATGGGTGGTGGTTGCAACAGGCGTGCTGACTCTGGAAGATGGTGCCGGACCGGAGCGTACTTATAAACGGCTTGATCCTCAGGTCATGGCCACGGTGCTGGCGCTTAACACAGTTGGGCCGGCGTTGATTGCCAAGCATATGCTCCCCTTGATGCCGCGCAGTGCTCGGTTTGTGTTCGCCGCTCTTAGTGCCCGTGTTGGATCGATAGGCGACAATGGGCTTGGTGGATGGCATTCCTATCGCGCGTCAAAAGCGGCGCTCAACATGCTACTTAAAAACTTCGCGATTGAGCTGACGCGTACCCATGGGCAAGGGGTTGTCTTGGGGCTGCATCCAGGCACGGTCGACACCGATTTGTCAAAGCCGTTTCAGAAAGGCCTTCCAGAAGGTCAATTGACGCAGCCAGATACGGCAGCGGAAAATCTCATTAGTGTCTTGGCGCAAGTTGGCCCTGAGGACAGTGGCCGTGTGTTTGACTTTGCGGGGAAGGCGATTGAGCCCTAGGCGTAGTGCGGAACCAATGCTTCGCGATTGGAGCATTTTACCGATATTCCCGCTTGAGTTACGCATCTGCGGGGATCGATTATGGGACCTGCATAGAACACCCAGCGAGTTTTAGACGCTCTCCTAAAGGACCTTCTAGCAGGCGATGTTTTCGCAGCTTTTCACCGCTCGCACGTTGCTCATGGCGGTTATGACCAAGCTAGACTAAGTGCTCGGCAGACAAGAGTGATAAATGATAGATCACTCTTGTCTGTTCGACCACAGCTACTCCCCGAAAGTACGTTGCCACCAACCACGTTTTTTGTCGCCGGCGGGCGCCGTAACATCGGCTGATGTATCGAGTTCGCTGTTGATGTTGCCAAGCGCAGCATCCGGTTCAGGTGTAGCTTCTGCCTCAACCGCTTCACTCTCTGCATCTGCTTTTTTCTTACGAGGCGCACGCTTGCGCTTCGGCTTGGGCTTTTCTTCGGCCTCTGGTTCCGGAGTAGCGTCCGCTTCGCTAGGTGCTTCCTCTGCGGGCGGCTCCGCTGTTGGTTCTTCGATCTTTTTCTTACGCGGTGTGCGCTTGCGCTTTGGCTTTTCCAGCTTGACATCCTCAACAGGAGCCTCCGCTTCGGGCGCAGCCTCTTCGGCTTTCGCTTCAGCGGCCTCCTTTTTGTCCGCTACCGGCTCTTCTTCTGAGATATTGTCAGTGGAGACATCCTCTGCTGCGCTTTCCGCTTCGCCGTCCTGTTTACGGCGACGACCACGCCCACCACGGCGACGTCGACGTTTGGGCTTTTCCTCTTCTTCGGAAGCGTCTTCGCCAGCGGTCTCCTCCTTAACAGACTCGTCTAAGGCATCTTCGTCAGAAGCTTCCTCGCCGTCGCTTGACTGTTCATCCTGGTGCTTCTTGTTCCGACCGCGCCCACCGCGTCGACGGCGACGTTTCTTCTTCTTGGGTTGATCATCATCATCTTCGTCGAAGTTGTCCTCGACTGATAAATCATCATCTTCATCATCATCGACAATCGGCTCAAACTTAGGCGCTTCGGCCGGACGCGGGCCAGAGCTTCCCACGGCCATCTTCGCGCCGACGTCTTCGCCTTCGGGTGAAACCTCAACTGAAACGCCGTAGCGCTGCTCAATTTCGACCAGTTCATCACGCTTTTCGTTGAGGAGGTAGAACGCTGCTTCGGTGCTGGCAGCGAGTTTGATTATAGTGCCTTTGCCTTTCGCCGCTTCGTCTTCGATTAGCCGCAGAGCGGACAGACCAGCTGACGAAGCCGTGCGGACAAGACCTGTTCCATCGCAATGCGGGCATTCGCGGGTGGTCGCCTCAAGCACGCCGGTACGCAGACGCTGACGGCTCATTTCCATCAGGCCAAAGCCCGAAATGCGGCCCACTTGAATGCGCGCACGGTCGTTCTTAAGCGCCTCTTTCATCGCCTTTTCGACCTTACGAACGTTAGAGTTGTACTCCATGTCGATAAAGTCAATCACCACTAGGCCGGCCATATCGCGCAGGCGAAGCTGTCGAGCGATCTCGCGCGCGGCCTCAAGGTTGGTGTGCAGCGCCGTCTGCTCGATCCCGTGCTCCTTGGTGGAGCGACCGGAGTTAATGTCGATCGAGACCAACGCCTCTGTCGGATTGATGATCAGGTAGCCGCCAGACTTCAGTTGAACCATCGGATCATACATCGCCCGTAGCTGATCTTCAGCGCCATAGCGCTGGAATAGCGGAACCGGGTCAGAATAGGCTTTCACCCGGCGCGCGTGGCTGGGCATGAGCATCTTCATAAAGGCTTTGGCGGATTTGTAGCCATCTTCGCCCTCGACGATCACCTCTTCGATCTCACGATTGTAGATGTCGCGGATGGCGCGTTTGATAAGGTCGCTGTCCGAGTGGATCAGCGAGGGCGCGGTGGATGATAGTGTATTTTGACGAATGCCGTCCCACAGACGCGCGAGATAATCGAAGTCACGTTTGATCTCGGTCTTGGTGCGCGACAGGCCTGCCGTGCGGACGATCAACCCCATCGACTTGGGCAAGCTCAGCCCGCCGACGATCTCTTTGAGGCGCTTGCGGTCACTGGTGGAGTTGATCTTGCGGCTAATTCCGCCTCCGTGGCTGCTGTTCGGCATCAGCACGGTGTAGCGGCCCGCAAGGCTTAGATAGGTCGTGAGAGCGGCTCCTTTGTTACCGCGTTCTTCCTTGACCACCTGAACGAGCAGCACCTGACGACGCTGAATAACGTCTTGAATTTTGTAGCGGCGACGAAGCGCCATACGCTTTGCGCGGACTTCGTCGACCTCTTTTGCACGGCTGCGACCGCCACCCTTTTTGTTACGACCTTGACGTCTCCGCCCACGACCTCGACGGCCACGCTGTGGCTTGGCGTCCTCGCCTTCTTCGCCCTCTTCAGAAGCAGCATCTTCGACTTCTTCTTCGTCGTCACCGGTGTCCTCATCGTCCTCGTCGCCGTCATCATCTGACGCGCCGTCTTCAATGGTTGCAACCTTTTCTTTTTCCGACGTGTCGATTTCCTCAAGACCGTCTTCAGCCAGATCCTCTGCTAGAGCTTCGGCGCTTTCATCCTCGGCATCGTATTCATCTCCGGGAGAGACGCCTTCTTCCTCTTCTTCTGCACGAAGGCGGGCTTCTTCTTCAGCTGCCTCAGCTTCGGCAGCCAGTAGCGCCTCACGATCACTTTGTGGGATCTGATAATAATCTGGGTGGATTTCGTTGAAAGCGAGGAAACCGTGGCGATTGCCACCAAAGTCGACAAAAGCTGCCTGCAGCGAGGGCTCTACCCGCGTGACTTTGGCTAAATATATGTTCCCTTTGATCTGCTTGTGTTCAGCAGACTCAAAATCAAATTCTTCTATCCGGTTGCCTTTGAGCACCGCCACCCGGGTCTCTTCCGAGTGGCGCGCATCGATAAGCATGCGCGTTGCCATTATTCTGTCTCCAAGCGCCCCATGCACGCACCGCTCGGCAGGACGGATGTCCAACCGTTCGGGCAGTGGAGGGGCGTGTATTTTGTGGGTATTCAGCGCGCGTTGTCAGCCTCTCGCTGTGCGCGCCAGTAGATGGAACAGCACTCACTTTTTGTCCAAAGTCGGGTGCCATAAACGTGTCTGCTGTGAACAAGCTACGGATTTGTCCCGTGCTGCGACTCGCGGGTATGCCAACGCATTGGCGCTGTGCGTAGTTTCGCGAGGAGGAGCGTCTCGTCACTGCATCAACCTGTGTCTAGCCAACGGCGGTTGGGGCAACGCCCAGTGCTATCGGCTTCATGAAAAAGCGAAACATGCCTCATTATCTAATGATAGGCGGTATTTTCGCTTTGTCATTAGGGGCTAGCACCGTGGGTAGCTCGCCGCAACACTATTGCGCTATCAATGCGCGACAATCTAATCCGAGACTGGTTATGAGTGTTCGTTCGCTCCTTTTCTTAATCCTTGCGCTACCGGCCTTGCTGCTCGGAGGGGCGAAAGCTCTGGGCATGTCGATACCGGTCCCTGAATGGGGGCGCGAATATG